>JAGKTU010000016.1 GCA_021153265.1 Clostridia bacterium | reverse complement strand
CAGTACAACAACTTCCCTATGAGACCACTCAACTGGAAGTCCCCAAAACACGTCCTTTTTTCTTATCCTAATGTGTAACACATCATTGACAAACCTACAGAGTTCATATTGAAGAATCCTATGGACAAGGTGGATTGTCCTAAACTGTCAAAGAAAAAAGTGGATGCACTGTCTACGGAACAAGCAAAGCAATTCTTTTCAATGATAGGTGAATCTCCTATTGATTTTCGTTGTATGCTGAATCTGCTGATTACTACCGGAATACGCCGTAGCGAGCTTATGGGTTTGCAATGGGGCGATATTGATTTTAATAACTGTGTTATCTCCGTCAGTAGAAACGTCACTTATACGCCAGCCAGCGGCATTGTGGTCAGCACTCCCAAGACGGATTGCGGTTTTCGTCAAATCCCCCTTATGCCTGCTGTGGCTGATGTACTGAAAGAGTATAAAAACAGTTTGAGCAACTGTCAGCAGCGCGATTATGTTTTTCCGAAAGGTGGCAATCCTGCACTTGCCCGCGATCCCAATTCTATTACGCGGCGGGTCAAGCGGTTTATGAAACTACACGACCTCCCGGATATGTCCCCACACGATCTTCGCCACACTTGCGCTACACTACTATTGAGCAATGGCGCAGATATAAAGAGTGTTTCGGAAATTTTAGGTCATACGGATGCAAGCACAACACTTAATTTCTATGTGCGGTCTGACCTTCAGCAGATGAAAGCCGCCACAGATAAATTTGCAAACGCCTTTGGACTATAATAAACGTGTGCCGGGATGATGGAACATCCCGGCACATCTTTTATACGTGATTGAGCGCGATTCGGTATTTCAGAACGCCCTTTTTGTTGTTTACAAATGGAGAAAATAGCATTATAATATCTATGCCAAACTAATCAAATAATGAAAAAGTATCGTTAACATAGGGGGGATTATACCCTATTGTGTTTATGCCTTGAATTTGATAAAAATGCAAATTCCATCGGTATAAACACAGCGATGCTTGTTATATTGATTAGTTTGGCGACTATCGGAGTTTGTGTTTTTTGTGCGGTTACTTCGGTAGCCGCACTTTTTATTTTCAGGGGAGGTCGGTACAAATATAATTACAAGCATACCCCATCAAAACTGGTCCGCATTATCAGCAATACGGCAGCTTTGCAAGCGCGTCCGCAGCACAGTTACTCGCTATGTGTTTGAGCATAAAGATGCCGTGCGCATAGCACGTGTTTTCTCAAAAAAAGATTTAACACAAATAACAACGAGAAAGGATTGAACGCATTATGGAAGGAATTCTCATAATGGGAGGATTTATAGCCGCAGTATTCTGGATAGGATTAACTATCGCTGCTTTCTTTCAAGTAGGCTGGTTCTATTCTATTCTTATGATTGCGTTAACCGTTGGCATATTGTTTTTAATAAGCGCAATTTACAAAAAAGCCGACAATCAACCACAAAAAGAAAAAGCACGAACAATAACTAAAATCTCTATTGGTTTATCTGTCGCAATGATAATA
This sequence comes from Clostridia bacterium, assembly GCA_021153265.1. Lineage (GTDB taxonomy): Bacteria > Bacillota > Clostridia > Oscillospirales > Oscillospiraceae > Faecousia. The sequence goes on along the minus strand of JAGKTU010000016.1, from coordinate 31,656 downwards.
ATTGGTTTTTTGATGTTTATATTCTGCTTTTTGCTTGGGCCAACAGGCTATGTTGATACATTCACCGAGTGTGGATTATGTGGTGGCAGCGGAATAGCCTTTGGTAAGGTTTGCTCATTATGTCATGGTAATGGTGGAGCAAGCGGTTCTGACGCAAGATACACGGCAGAATCTTATACTTGGCTTGGTGTGTTAATTGCATCATCTGGTGTTGCGATAATTCTCGGAACAAGAAGCATTAAGAAGAAATGTACATCAAAGAAGGGTAATCCCGCAGATAGTACACCTGATAAAGTTGCCAAAAGCACTCTTCCGGATAATTATAAGAATCCAGCCAATTATACTATAAGGGTAAAACTCCTCGGCACAAGTCAAGTGGAAGATTCGGATCAAACAAATCTTTCTAACGAAAAATATATCTTTACAGATGACAAAACAGGCGCATTATTGGGAGATGGTACACGCGGCCAGATTCTATACCTACATATAGAAAAACCAACAAAAATAAAATGCCACGTTGGATGTGGTTTTGATGACGGCATTCTATATTACTATAATCCACGCAACAATGCGATGTACAACGTTATACTCAATCAGCAGACCGGTGAAGTTGAATTCGTACCAACAAGTTCATTTTAGGAATTTTAGCAACGACAAGCATAGTAGAGCTATTTGAAACACCTCCCTCCCCTTTTGGGGAGGGTTTTGCTATGTAAACGTAGCGGCAAGCAGAAATTTGACACGGGGCAAAATTGGGAAATTCAGAAAATCTGTGGTATAATATATTTAGAAAAGAGAGGTAATACGCCGGGGATTTTCTGAAAAAGCGCGTGCCGCCACGGGTCAAACAGATGGCTGCAATTTAGTTTACTGTCCCACAATTACGTACACTTATAAGTAGAAGGGGTGCTTATATGAATACGTAATATGCGCCGGAGCGGAAAATCCGAATCCCGCCACCGGTATGATTCAGAATTTCCCGCTCCCGCCTCTTTTTCGTAATTATTATACAAGGAGGAAAATGCAATGACATTTCCAAATCAAAAAGAGGTATAGGTCGCAAAAAGAACACCAAGAAACAAAGAACATCTTTTCTCCACAACCAATCTTGACGCATTGCGGCAAGCAATGAACTGTTTGAAAGGGTCAGGACTAAAGATGTGGCTTTATTGCAACAAGAACCAAGAGCAGTATCGTTTTGGTTTGAGCCGTGTGGATTGCGCCGAGTGGGGTATCCGAAAGGATAGTTATTACGATGGAATAAAAGACTTGATAGCAAACGGATATTTGCGGCAATCGCAACCGGGCAGCAATCTGTATATCTTCTATGAAAACGCGCTTACGGAAAATCCGACTTCCGGTTATTCAGAATTCTATTTTACGGAAAATACGACGCCCGCGCCCGGATTTCAGAACGCAAAGTATGGAAATCCGAAAGGATATACGGCAAACCCACAGAGAAATAATATATATAATACAGATATAATAGAAGATAATACATCTTCTGATTATCGGAAAGGGCAAGGACAAAGGCGGTCTTATAGTGATTTGGGATTTTGATGTTTTTGGATTCTATCGGCAAGCCGATAGAATCCGGGACTTTCAGTTCGTGGAACGATGTAGCCAAGGTGTGTGCGTTTTCAAAACGGCAGTTCTGCCAGTACCAAAACCACCCGCCACCGGGCAAGGAGAGGATAGCAAATGATAATCAATTACAGTTCTAACGGAACATATAGCGAAGATGGAAACGGCGGTTATATTTGGCGGCGCAACACATAGGACGGACACGGCGGCAGAGCGGAAGAACACCGGGCAGAAATGGAACGGATAGCCGAAGAAATCGCAGACCGTAAACTTGCCGCCATTGTGCCACAGATTCAAATGGCGGCATTATAGCAAGCATGGGATGATTTGCTCCGCGCCATTGCCTTTGATGTGGCAACAGTTGTGGAGATCGCATTCCATAACGGCGAAAAGATATGGCGGGACAGTAGAACACAAAGGGCAGTTGCAGAAAGCATTATGCGGGAAATCCGAAAACGGCTTGACCGCTTTTCTATATAACGGAAAACGAGCAGTTCAGAAAAAGAACTGCTCGTTTTCGTCTTATGTGGGCGGTCATACGAGTGCCGCCACCATTTCATTTTCAATGAGTTGCCCATTCTCGTCAAAGGGGGTCATCCGTCCATAGTTGGGGAAACGGCGGAAGAACCATTGCTTGACTACACTAAAGGGCGCGGGGACAGCACAATCTTCCGGGAAACGTACCTTGTACAGATCGGACATTATGCTTTCGTGTTCCGGTTGCTTTTCGATGTAGCGAATCATCCGTTCAAGGGTCATACGGCTTTTGACAGAGTTTTTCCGGTGGGGCGCGGTGAATACCACGGCATAGTTGGGCAACGCCTTGCGAAGCTTCTGAAGGGTCTTGTATTCATCACTTTCAAAGACGTTCGCTTTCTTGTGAAATTCACGGGTGATGATAATCCGGCAGTTGACGTGATCAAACTTATAGCCAGGACGTACAATAGACTTTTCCATAGTTCTTTCTCCTTTCGCAATCAGCAGTTTTCTGCGGCGGTGTCGGCATTTCCGACGGCCGCGGCATCTTCCTCTGTGGGCATAGTAACATCAGCGGCACGGGTGTAGTGTGCGCCATAGATACCCAAATACCATTTCTTGACCTTGGGATAGGGAACTTTATCCGCGACCGCCTTGTCGAGTACGGAAAGGTTGGCAGAGCCTTCGCCATCCCATTCAATAATGCAGCGGCGCATTTCGTCAAAGTTCAGACCCTTGTATTTCTGCTTGCTTTCTGTGATTTCGGTTGCATAGATGACGATGCTAAAGCCGGGATATGCTTTTCTTACATCCATCAACTGCTTGTATGCGGAAGTCTTGATTTTCTGTGCTGCGGTTGCAAAAGTCTTGGAGATTTCGATCGATTCATTTTCGAAATCTACTCGGTAACAGTATTTCTTTTCTCGTTTCATAGTAAGATAACCTTTCTGCCATATCGGCGGGCGCGGTGCTTGACCGCAATTTTTGATTTGGTTTGAAAGGTTAGTGGCCACTTACCTTGTGACAGTATTATAACATAACTTAATTTGTTTGTAAATAGGTATAATTAGATGTGTTTAGACGTGGTTTCTTGTTCGAGAAGTTCGATTTTCTTATGCTTTCGCGCCTTCTGCATACTACGTATTCCTCAATAGTTTATATAACACCGAAAACGAAGGAACACTTGCGATGTGTTCTAGTTTCGAAGAAACATATTGCCGCAGATTCAAGGTCAACAAAAGATGTTTCATTATCATAAAAAGGCGTTGATTCTACTTGATTTATTGACCTTTATTTAGGTCAACAAATGGTCAACAAGTCGCAAAAAAGAGGGAGAAAACAAACATTTCTCCTTGCATTCTGCTTTATGATTTGTTATAATATTGTTGTAAAAACTACTGCTAATCGGTGCTTTATCAGAACATTTTGCACGTTCCAACTTATCCAAGTTTGGTATCGCGCTTGGTTCGGGTCCAAGAGGCCTCGGGTTCGAATCCCGACACTCCGACCATATAAGACCGATCATTTTGATACAAAAAGTATCAGAATGGTCGGTCTTTCCTTTTTGAATATTGAATTTCCACTTACCCGTGATATAATTAGTTAGACAAACTTAAATTTGACGGGGTGATATATGAACTATAAAGCTATTACATCATCAGACGAATTGTGGTGTAAAGTACGCGATTATGCAGAAAATTGTTCATGGAAAGCTGGAAAGGCGTTGGCCAATACTATGGATAACAATGCCCTTCAGGATTGGGAAAGAGTTATTGTTGCCTTAGATAATGAAAAAATATGTGGATACTGTACCGTTGCAAAAACAGATTGTATCCCCAATGTTCCATATACACCTTATATTGGTTTTATGTTTGTTGATGAGGCGTATAGAGGAAATAGACTAAGCCAACAAATAATCTCCTATGCAATGGGTTATCTTAAAAGTGTTGATTTTGATAAAGTGTATTTAGTAAGTGACCATGAGAATTTATATGAAAAATATGGCTTCCGCGTAATAGACCGAAAAATTGCTCCATGGGGTTCTGAAGAAAAAATATATGTGCAAGCATTTTGATACAGACAAATTCCAATTTATCTAATCGCCTATGGTTTCACTATGCCCCAATGGCTTCATTTTCAAGCGAGACCTTTTGAAACCATATAAACCGAATCATTATTATCAAACTAATTCATAAATAGGGCGACCTTCTTACGAAGGTCGCCCTTTATCTTTCGTGGTGTATTTCTCATTCCAGCAGGCATAATATTATCAAACGCAGCAGGAGGAATGGATATGTGCACAGCGGTTACCTATCAGACAAATGGCTTCTACTTGGGAAGAACACTGGACTACGAGCATGATTTTGGACAATCGGTGGTCATTACACCGAGGCGGTATCCGTTGTGCTTCGACGGGAAGAATACTCTGGAAAGTCACTACGCCATCATTGGCATGGCGCGGGTGGAGGATGGCTATTCACTGTATTTTGATGCTTTGAACGAAAAGGGACTTACTATGGCGGGATTAAATTTCGTAGGTAACGCATTTTACCGTGGTGCAATAAACAACAAATTCAATATCCCCCACTATTCGTTTATCTCGTGGGTTCTTAGTCAATGCGCTAGCTTGCAGGAAGCAAAAACGATGCTGGAAAATGTGAACATTACCGGCGATAAATTTGGGAATCTTCCTGCGGCGCAGCTTCATTGGATCATTGCGGACAAATTCGGTGCTGTTACCGTGGAAAGCACGAAAGATGGGTTATTTGTCTACGATAATCCGGTGGGCATACTGACCAACAACCCAAGCTTTCCGGAACAGCTTTTTCAGCTCAACAACTATCTGAACCTAACTCCAGATGAACCTAAAAATCGCTTCTGTGATAAGATTAACCTCACCAAATATAGCAGAGGCATGGGTGCTCTGGGACTTCCTGGGGACCTTTCTTCGCAGTCCAGGTTTGTCCGGGCAGCATTCGGAAAGTTGAACTCCATTTCCGGGAACACCGAGTCGGAAAGTGTCAGCCAATGCTTTCACATTCTGGACACTATCAAGCAGATTCGTGGGTGCTGCCGTCTTGGAAATGACGCCTGCGAGATCACACGATACGCTGCCTGCTGTAGTGCAGAAACAGGTATTTACTACTACAAGACATACGAAAATCATCAGATTTCTGCAGTTCATTTGCTGCGCTGCGATCTGGATGGCACTTCCCTGCTGAGCTATCCGCTGACCGAAAAGCAGCAAATAAATGATGTGAATTAAGTGTCATTACGTGATAATGTAAAAACTCCAACAAACAGGAAGAAATTTTGGCGAACCTGCTAATCGTGTTTATTCTTTACAGTTTTCGAAAAATATGCTACAATTTTTATGTATGAAAACGTTTCCAAATTTCAGTATTAAAGGAGTTTGACATCGTGATGCATAATTTCTATTCTACAAACGAATTTGAGTCCCGCTACACCTATACCGGCACCGATTTGGGTGCTGTTTGGTCCGCTGATAAGACCGATTTCCGGGTCTGGGCGCCTACCGCTGAGGCCGTCCAGCTGTGCCTTTACAAGTCCGGTACCCCCGGCACCGAGGATCTGATCGAGAAGGTCGAGATGACCGCCGACGTGAACGGCACTTGGGTTGCCAGCAAGGATGGCGATCTGAACGGCATATACTACACCTATCTCGTTACTGTTGACGGAAAGACCGTGGAGGCCTGCGATCCCTACGCCAGAACCACCGGCGTCAATGGCCAGCGCGCTATGGTCATCGATCTGAACTCCACCAATCCCGAGAATTGGGCAGAAGACCGCGACCCCAATGCCGGCAAGGCCATCACCGATGCTGTGATTTACGAGCTGCATGTCCGTGACCTGTCTGCTGACGAAAGTTCCGGAATTGTTAACAAGGGCAAGTATCTGGGTGTGGTCGAGGAAGGCACCAAGACCAAGAGCGGCATCCCCACCGGTCTGGATCACATCAAGTCTCTGGGTGTCACCCATGTGCATATTCTGCCCATGTACGACTACGGTTTCACCGACGAGACCCTTCCCCTGCCCCAATACAACTGGGGTTATGATCCTGTAAACTTCAATGTTCCCGAGGGTTCTTACGCCACCGATGCCTACAACGGTGCTGTCCGCGTGAAGGAAGCAAAGCAGATGATCAAGGGACTGCACGACGCTGGTCTGAGTGTGGTTATGGACGTGGTGTACAACCATGTTTATGAGGCTTATGACTTCTGCTTCAACAAGATCGTTCCCATGTACTTCAGCCGTTTCGACAGCAACGGCACACTGATCAACACCTCCGGCTGCGGCAACGATACCGCCTCTGAGCGGAGCATGGTCAGAAAGTACATCGTCGATTCCGTAAAATACTGGGCTGATGAATATCACATCGATGGCTTCCGCTTCGATCTGGTGGGTCTCATTGACACCGACACCATCAATGAGCTGGTCACCGAGGTTCACAAGACCCATCCCAATGTGATCTTCTACGGCGAGGGCTGGGATATGGCCACCGGCATCACCAAGCCCAATGTCCAGATGACCATCCAGAGAAACGCCCATATGGTGCCGAATTTCGGTTTCTTCAACGACACCATCCGGGATCAGCTGAAGGGTTCCGTGTTTGAGAACACGGAAAAAGGCTTCATTTCCGGCGGTCACTTTGACCGTAACGAGCTGGTCAAGGCTTTCCGTGGCCAGACCGACTGGGCACCCAACCCCACCCAGACTGTGAACTATGTTTCCTGCCACGATAACAACACCCTCATCGACCGGATCGTGCTGTCCACCCGTGAGTATTCCCGGGAGGATCAGATCAAAATGAACGATCTGGCTGCCGCATTCAGCATTCTGTCTCAGGGTGTCCCCTTCTTCCACGCCGGTGAGGAGATGCTGCGCACCAAGCCCGAAAATGACGGCGGATTTGACCACAACAGCTATCGGGCTCCCGACAGCGTCAACGCATTTAAGTGGAACGATCTGGAGCAGGAGGAATATGCCAAGACCCTGGCCTTCTACAAGGGTCTGGTAGCATTCCGCAAGGCCCACCCTGCCCTGCGCCTTACCACCCGTGAGGCTGTGGATGCCGTGGTGACCAATCTTGACTGCGGCAACGATCGCGTACTGACCTTCCTGGTAGACGGCAACGTCCCCGGCGAGAGCGCTAAGGAAATGTACTTCGTATTCAACGGTAACAACCACGATGTCACTGTCACCCTGCCCAAGGGCCAGTGGAACATCTGCATCTGCGGTGATCAGGCCGGCACTAAGGCTCTGGGTACTGCCAATGGCGAAGTAACCGTTCCCGCCCTGTCCGCTATGGTTCTGGTGAAGCAGAATAGCCTGCTGATGCCCGTGTTGGCCGGTGCTGCCGCCGTGGGTGCTGCCGTGGGCATCGTCCGCGCGCTGATCAAGAACAAGAAGTGAGCCGGATAACCGAGGTTGTTGCTGCTCTGATCTGGGAACACAGCCGTTTCCTGATCTGCCAGCGGCCTGCCCATAAGGCCAGAGGTCTGCTCTGGGAGTTTGTGGGCGGTAAGGTTGAGCAAGGCGAGACCATGGCAGATGCATTAATCCGGGAATGTCGGGAGGAGTTGGATGTGACGGTCCGTGTTGACGATGTATTTACCCAGGTTGTCCACCAGTATCCGGACATTCTAATTCGGCTGACACTATTCAACTGCCGGATCGCAGAGGGTACGCCAAAGCTACTGGAGCATCACGATATGCGCTGGATTCACCCCCATGAGATTCCCGACTTTGACTTCTGCCCTGCAGATAAAGATATTCTCGCGCTGATTCGGGAAAGATTTTAGAAAATACGGCCGCTCATTACGAGCGGCCGTTCATTTTGTCATTTTGACGAATCTAGCTCCCATTTCTTGACACAGACTGGTCAAAACGTTATAATAACACAAAGAGGATGTTCCATTCTCGAAAGGAGGCATTTGCATGGAAAAGAAAATCATCACCATCAGCCGTGAATTCGGCAGCGGTGGCCGCACCATTGGACGTCAGGTAGCTGAAAAGCTGGGTATCCCCTTCTATGACAAGGAATTAGTGGATCAGATCGCCCTGGAATCCGGTTTCGCTCCCAACTACGTGGAAGAACACGGCGAACACTCCCCCGGTAGAAGCCTTTTCGCCTACGCCTTTGCACCTCAGGGTGTTCCCGGTGTGATGAACGGCCTGTCCACCGCCGATTTTCTGTGGAGTGTGCAGTGCAATGTGATCCTCCAGCTTGCGGATCAGGGGCCCTGTGTCATCGTGGGCCGGAATGCCGACTACATCCTCAAGGATCGTGAGGACGCACTCCATGTTTTCGTTTTTGCTGATGAACCTTTCCGGGCAGAGCGCATCGTACGACTGTACGGTGAGTCGGAAAAGAGCCCCGAAGCCCGTCTGCATGAGAAAGACAAGCGCCGCCGAGTGAACTATCAGCACTATACCGGCCGGACTTGGGGGCAGGCACAGAATTACGACCTGTGTTTGGATACCGGCGTACTGGGCGTGGAACAATGCACCGACATCATTGTAAACATCGTGAAAAACTCTCAAAAATAAAGCGCAACACCCTGCACCATAAACGGTGCAGGGTGTTATTTGTTTATACAGTTGCTGTTTCCCGGTCCTTGATGTGGATATTCACGCCGTTGACCTCGATATCCTCATCTGCGCAGATCATGATGTACTTCACGCCGCCGATGATCCGGGTCTCGATGAGATCCGTCCGGGTGGGATCGACTTTGATGGACACATCGGGAGTTTTGACCTCAAAGCGCTTGTTATCGATGATATTCTTGGGATGCAGGTCGGTTTCAAAGCCGAAAACCTCATCGTAATCCACGCTGAACTTGGCAACGCTGGCCTCAGATACGCCACAGGAAGTCAGCACTTCCCGGACATCTTCCTTGGAAACCAACAAAGGATCAGGTACTTTACTCTCCTTGTGAAGCTCAATGCGCTGACAGAGCTGCTCGTGGACAGTTTGCATCACATCCATGCTGCATTCCTCACCCAAGGAAGTGGTCAGCAGTGCCTCGAAGGACTTCTTCTGCTCGGCGGCAGGCTTGGGCACAGGGGTGTTGAAAATGGCTTCCACGAAGGCATCCTGCCCTTGCTTGGTGTCATGGGTGTAATACAGGGCGTTGTAGATGTTGGTTGCCCGGTTGTCGAAGGCCGGGAACAGGAAGCCGATTGCCGGAGCGGAGACCATCTGATTCATAGCGCCGTCATGGAAGATCTTCTCCTCTGCCACATAGTGTAGGTTCGGCTTGGTCTGCTTGACGGGGCAGATTGCGCAAATCAGATAGGTATAGGTCTCCTCGGAGGCATCCCGCTGCATTTCGTCATCCTTGCTCTTAAAAGGCACATCATAGCTGTCGCAGCCGATGAGGATGAGATAGTTACTATCCAGCTCCACAGAATCGATGATCTTCTGGTAGAAAGAAGCCAGAAGCTCCTCGTCCTTGAGGGTGGACTTGCGCAGATCCATCAGCAGCTGATGTTCGGGAGAGCCTGCCACCTGGCTTGTCTTAAAGGAGATGTCGATCAGATTCTTGCCGATGGTGCCGGAAAGGGCGCGGCGCAGGAGGGCGTAATACTTATCCGCCTCATTTTCCGGCATGATGGCGGTACTCTGGCGGAAACTCGTGATGATCTCTTTATTTTCATTGACATAGCAGCCATAAAGTGCTGTGATATTGCTGCGCTCACGGCGCAGGCGGCGGCGAATCTCGCCGATTTCCTTGTTATTCATAATGTCCTCGCTTTGATTTTAGTTTGCCGGGACATTATAGCACACGGGTGCAGAAAAATCCAGTAGGAATGCAAATCCTCATGGAGAGGTTATCCAATATGGTGGGCAGTAGCGAATCAACTGTGTCACAATACCATTCTTTACTTCAATAACGGTATCATGCGGCTTAAAACCATCCTCCCGAAGCGATTCATCGTACACAAGATCCTCAAATGAATATACCACATCCCCATTCTTAGGATTAGAATAGTCAGTAAAGATGAAGTCCTCTGATACCGGCAAGTTTACAACACCAATTGAATACATGCTTGCCTCATAGCCAAAGGTGACCTTACGATAAGTATCCTCGCCATAAGGCATAAGCGTATATCCCCCACCCATAAAGCCGCCGTTGATATCCAAACAAGTCACTTTAACTGGAAGTCCGGTCTCCCCATCAAAAACTTCGTCGTAATCCAACTCACTAATTTCTACAGACTGTGAGCCGATCACAATGGTATCTCCCATCCGCAGCATGGCAATATCCTCAGCATCATATGTCTCCTCCACAAAGACTTCTGCCGTGATCTCGTTACCATATATGCTGTCCGTAACTGACAGGATAGAGATATGCAAAAAGCAATCAGTAAGTTTATTAATATCCAGTGTCTGGGGCTGAGGATACACTGTAATCGGAGGTCGCTCACCATAGGATGGGATCGTCATGGGTTCCGGGCTATCCTCATGATTCGGGGGTACTTCAGACTCAAGATGCGTATCCGACTCGGTCATCAGATTCGGCACCGTATCGTGTTCTTGTGTCGGATCATTCGCTGTGCTATCTTTTAGATCCAATCTGACAGCCACAAACACGCTCAGCACAATCATTGCAAGAATTGCCATGACAGCTGGGATCGCCGCCCAGCGGCTGGGCTTGACCGGCTCAACGGTGAATTTACGATCCATATGACTCTCCCCTTTTCGAATAATCTCAGCAAGCATCCGCTTCTCCGACTGGGTGTCGGGGTTCATCTTGTCGTAAGCCTGCTTCAGCCGTTCGTCGTTCATTCGAAGTCACCACCTAACTGATCTTTTAGAATCGTTCTTGCCCGGGACAGGCGGCTGCGAACCGTGGCTTCCGGGGATTTCAGATGACGGGCAATTTCCGCGGTAGAATAACCCTCGTAGTAGTATAGATACACCACATCCTTATATTTTGGCGGCAGGTTCAGCACAGCCTCCACCGCCGAATCCTCCTTTGGGTCTGCCGCAGGCAGGATGTTGGCGTAATCATCCAGATCCTCATGCTTCCTCCACCACTTTTTCAATGTATCCTTGCAGAGGTTGGCCGCTGTGACGATGAGCCAGGCTTTCTCATGGCGCGAATTCTCAAAAGTCTGGCCGCTGGTTATCATCCGAAGAAATGTCTCCTGCACCATATCCTCCGCTTCGGGCTTATTCTTCATATAGGAATAGCAGACCCGGTAGACAGATGATACATTGCGGTAATAAATTTGCGTAAACTGCTGCTGCGTGTCAGTTTCAGAAAGCACCGCCGTCACCTCCTTTCATAATGGATACGATTGAAAGACGGAAAATGTTGCAAAAAACCGGCAGTTTTTTACTGCCGGTTTTTTGGTTCAATCCAGCAGGCACTTTCCGTTCTGGATGAAGTATTCAATGCCAGAATAGAGTGTGGTGGCAACGATCAGGACGATGACCACCCAGTTCAGAACATCGATGCCGGGCAGAGCCATCATGGCGCACAGGCCAACCATGGTGCTGGCGGTCTTGACCTTGCCGCTCCAGCCGGCGGCGATGACGGTACCCTTCTGCACGGCGATGAGCCGCAGGCCGGTGACCGCGAACTCACGGGTCAGAACCAGCATCAGCGCCCATGCGGGAAACACGCCCCACTCGCAGAACATGACCATGGCTGCGATGGTGATGAGCTTATCTGCCAGAGGGTCTAAGAACTTGCCCAGATCCGTTGTCTGGTTGTATCGCCGTGCGATGTAACCGTCTACAAAGTCAGTCAGACTCGCGATGATGAACACAGCCAGAGAAAGCCACATCCACATACCGGCTTCGCCGCCGCTTAAGTACATCAGAACCATGAATACGGGCAGCAGAAACACCCGAACCATGGTAATTTTCGTTGCAGTTGTCATTGCATATCCTCCTCAACCACATAACCGCTGAGTTCGCCATCAATGCAGCCGTCGATGGTCACTGTTACAAATTCGCCTTCCTGCAGGGGTTCTTCCGAAGCGATCCAGACACGACCGTCGATCTCCGGGGAGTCAGCATAGGTACGTCCAAAGAACTGTTCCAGTTCTTCGTCATAGCCGTCCACCAGAATCTGCATGGTTTTGCCCATCATGGCTTCGTTATAATCGTCCATGATCCGGGACTGGATCATCTCTACCATCTGGGCGCGCTGCTGGGCGACCTCGCTGTCGGGATGTTCCATGTCATAGGCAGGAGTTCCCTCCTCGGGAGAGAACGGGAACGCGCCAACGCGCTCCAGCCGCTGCTCCCGGAGGAATTCACACAATTCGGTGAATTCTTCCTCACCCTCACCGGGCAGACCGGTGATGACACTGGTACGCAGCACCAGTCCGGGAATGCGGGCGCGGAGTTTGGCAAACAGTTCCCGGAGGAATGTGCCATCGCCGCGGCGGTTCATGAGTTTCAGAATCTTGCTGTTGCAATGCTGGATAGGGATATCCAGATATTTGACGATCTTAGGCTCGGTGGCCATAACGTCGATGAAATCATCGTCGATCTCGTCGGGGTATACATAGTGGACGCGAATCCACTCCAGTCCCTCGATCTGGCACATCTGCCGCAGCAGCTCCGGCAGGAGGCGCTTGTGTCCGGGCAGGTCTGTGCCATAACGGCTGGTGTCCTGTGCCACCACGATCAGCTCTTTCACACCGCTGGCAGCCAGCAGGCGCGCCTCATACAGCACATCGTCCATCTGGCGACTGCGGAATTTGCCGCGCAGGTAAGGAATGATGCAGTAGGAGCAGCGGTTATCGCAACCTTCAGCGATCTTGATGAAGGCATAATGCTCGGGGGTAGTCACGATACGGCCAGTTTCCTGCTCAGGAGCATCAATAGAGCCAAAATCCACTACCGTTTCATCCTGCAGCAGCGCTTCGATGGCCGGAACGACCTCGGTATAGCTGCCGGTGCCGAGGATACCGTCAACCTCGGGCATTTCTTCCAAAATGACCTGCTGATAGCGCTGGGAAAGGCAGCCGGTGACCAGAATCTTGCCCACCAAACCCTCTGCTTTCAGCGCAGCGGTCTGCAATATGTAGTCGATGGCCTCGCTCTTTGCCGAATCGATGAAACCGCAGGTGTTGATGACCACCACGTCACTGCCCACCACATCCGCCTTGACGGTGTGACCGGCTTCCTGCACGCGGTACATCATCCGCTCGCAGTCCACCTGATTTTTGGCGCAGCCGAGGGAAATAAAACCAATATTTGCCATGTTTAGTAGTCCTCCATGAATTCATCGGAATCCAATGAGATAATGTTCAGACCCTCGCGGATCTTGCTGTAGCTATGCCCCCGGCGCAGCAGCGCATCGACGGCCTTTTTAACCTGTTTCTGATCAGCGCCATCGTCCAGCCTGGAGCGCAGAAAGGACACAATCTTATCCATCTGGTCAGGATAGTCCGAAAGGGCTTCTTCCCAATACTGCTTTGGGATCCTTTTTTCATACAAAGCCTGCTTCGCGCGCTGGAGACCATATCCCTTCGAGATGCAGGAATGAACCACCTGCTCCGCGGTATTGCGGTCATCCAAAAGATGGAGTTCTTCCATCCACTCCACTGCTTCTTTGGCTTGGGTTGGGTCCTCCCCTTTTCTGACCAGACGATCCTGCAAATCTCGCTTAGACACACTGGATGCGGACACGATCCGAACAGCCCGCATCTTGGCAGACATTTGACCTGCGGCTGTGAGCAGACGATCATATTCCTCGTCGGAAAGATCCATGCCGGTATAAAGGCCGAAATCTTCCACAGTCTGGCGATAGAGCGCCTGCTTTGTGCCATCGGAAAAAGTCACCCAATACCGGCCGGCCCGATCAGGTGCAGTTTTGAGCAGATCAATCCTCATCGTCGAAGTCGTCGGCGCTGACGGCTACACCCTTATCAGCAGCCTTGGCAGGTGCTTTGGCAGCGCCGCCGTTGAGCTTCCACAGATTCTCACGAACCTGAGCTTCCACCTTTTCAGCAATGTCGGGATTGTTGATCAAATACTCCTTCACAGAGTTGGCACCCTGACCGATGCGCTCGTCACCCATAGAGAACCAGCTGCCGGACTTCTGGACGATATCCATCTGGACCGCCAGATCCACCAGTTCGCCCCACTTGGAGATACCCTGGCCGTACATGATTTCAAATACAGCTTCCCGGAAAGGAGGTGCAACCTTGTTCTTGACTACCTTGACACGGGTCTTGTTGCCGATGACATTACCGCCTTCCTTGATGGACTCCACGCGACGGACATCCAGACGGACGGAGGAATAGAACTTCAGAGCGTTGCCGCCGGTGGTGGTCTCGGGGTTGCCATACATAACGCCGATCTTCATACGCAGCTGGTTGATGAAGATAACCACACAATTGGTCTTGGCGATGGTGCCTGCCAGCTTACGCAGAGCCTGACTCATCAGACGAGCCTGCAGGCCTACGAAGGTATCGCCCATCTCACCCTCGATTTCCTGCTTAGGAACCAGCGCGGCCACAGAGTCCACGACCACAGCGTCCACCGCGCCGGAGCGCACCAGTGCGTCGGTGATCTCCAGAGCCTGCTCACCGGTATCGGGCTGGGAGACCAGCAGATTGTCGGTATCGACACCCAGAGCAGCGGCATAAACAGGGTCCAGAGCATGCTCGGCATCCACAAACGCCACTTCGCCGCCCCGCTTCTGAGCCTCTGCCAGAATGTGCAGCGCCAGAGTGGTCTTACCGGAGGATTCGGGGCCGTAAATCTCGATGATACGTCCCTTGGGAACACCGCCGATGCCCAGAGCGGCATCCAGTGCCAGAGAACCGGTGGGGATGGCCTCCACATTCATCTCGGGACGGTCGCCCAGACGCATGACCGTACCTTTGCCAAAACTCTTGTCGATCTGGCTCAGTGCAGTCTGCAGAGCCTTCTTCTTATCGGATGCGGGGCTAGGTGCTTCATAAACAGTCTTCTTTGTTGCCATTTCAATCTTCCTTCCTGCCGTATCTTGCCAGTACGGCTCTTTCTATGTCACCAAAATCTTTTGTTCTCTCTTCAATGGAAAATCCATTCTCACGTAGAATGGTACACACGTCATCTCCCTGTCCCATACCGAACTCAAAGCAGAGGTAGCCACCGGGCTTTAAGGCGTGCTTATAGTTACTTACGATGGAACGGTAGAATTGGAGGCCGTCCTCACCGCCATAGAGTGCCAGGTGGGGTTCGAAATCTTTAACGCTCTTGGGTAGTTCCAGCATCTCTCCTCCGGTGATGTAAGGAGGATTGGAAACAATCAGGTCAAACTTGCCTAAGAACGCCGGAGGCTCTCTCATGGCATCGGCCTGCACACAGGAAACACGGCTTGAAAGCTTATGGGTGGTAATATTCTTCTTTGCTACAGCCAACGCATCCCGTGAGATATCCGCCAATGTCACTCTGGCATCCTTGACCCGGCTGGCAACTGCCAAGCCGATACAGCCAGTGCCGCAGCACAGGTCCAGAATTCTGGGAGACTGGTCCAAGAACAGGGCCTGTTTGATGGCAAGGGACGCCACCGCACAGGTATCATCTCTGGGTATCAGGGTATTCCGGTTTACATACAGCTTTAAGCCGTAAAATTCCCACTCCCCGATGACATAAGCCAGCGGTTCACCGGCAATCAGCCGCTTCACCCCCTCATCCATAGCGTCGCAAATCTCTTCGGAGGCGTACAGATCCCGATCCGCCAGAACCGCTTCCTGTGACTTGCCGGATACATGGCACAGCAGCGTTCGTGCCATCATGCCGGCCATCTGAGGATCTTCTGTAAGCAGCAGGGCTCGTCTGGCATCCAGATACAATTGGGAATACTGCTTTACCAACGGTCCGCGCCCTCCTCTTTCGGCAGCACCGCCTGCACGGCAGTGATGCCCACCTCGATCATATCATCATCCGGCTCATTCGTTGTGAAATTCTGCATCCACAGACCGGGAGCGGAGAGGATTCGGGAGAAGGCATTGTCATGCCGGCCAACCCAGCGGTTGATCTCATAGGTGATGCCAACCACCACCGGCAGCAGCAGGAGTTTGAACATGATCATGATCAGACGGTACAGGAAGCTGCCCTGCATATCCGCCAAATCCGGGAGCAGCGCCAGCAGACCGGAGGAAGCAATGGAGAACACCAGAATGGAGATCACCATCACAACCAGCAGAAAACTGGTACCGCACCGGGGATGCAGCCGGGTCTGGATCCGGACATTTTCCACCGTCAGGGGAAGTCCGGCTTCGTAGCAGCGGATGGTCTTATGCTCCGCGCCGTGATAGGCAAAGACCCGCTTCATCTCCCCCATTCGGGAGATCAGGATCATATAGGACATAAAAATGATCATACGGATCAAACCCTCAATCAGGTTGAGCCCCAGCATAGAGTCGATCCAAGTGTCAAAGAAACTGCCGATCACCATGGGCAGCAGGAAAAACAACACGATTGACATACCCATACCCAGTGTGACTGCCATACCGATGATGAATTTCTGGAATTTTTCATTTCCCAGCTTTTCTTCCAGCCACTTATCAAATTTGGAGGGTTCTTCCTCATATTCCGGCGACAGATCGGCAGAGTGCATCAGCGCTTTGACGCCCACGATCTGGGAGTCGAAGAAATTGAAAATACCCCGGAAAAAAGGCCAGTTTTTGAAGGACTTTTCGGGATTCTTCTTCCGATCCTTCACTTCGATATTCAGTCCATCTGCGGTTCTGACCACGATGGCGTCCTGATCGGGGCCGCGCATCATGATGCCCTCGATGAGGGCCTGTCCGCCGATGGAGGTCTTGAATTTTTCGCAGCAGGCTGCGTTTTCTTTCTTGCTCATATTCATTTCTCCTTACTCGGCACCGGGCAGCCGGACGGTAACCAACGTACCGCCGCCGAGGGCGTTCTCCAAGGTCAATGTACCGCCGTGCATCTCCACGATCTCGTCGCACACGGCAAGACCGATACCGGTTCCCCGGGCCTTGGAGCTGCCTTTGTAGAATTTTTTCTTAACCAGAGGGATCTCATCCTCCGGGATACCGGGACCAAAGTCCCGAATGCGCACCACCACAGCATCCTTTTCGTACTTCATGGTGGCTTCAATGCGTTTGCCCTCACCGCCGTGCTTGGCGGCGTTGTCCAGAATGTTCAGGAAGACCTGACGAAGCCGCTTGGGATCGCAGGGAATCTCAGGAATATCCTCACCATCGTCAATGTACTGAAGCTGGATGCCCTCCTGAGACAGGCGGCTGCCATACATATAGACGGTATCCTCAAATTCGCTGCGGATGTCTGTGGGTTCTACGTTCAGAGTCATGCGGCCATCCTGCATCCGCGTGAAATCCAGCAGTTCCATGACCATTTCCGTCAGACGCTTGGCCTCGCCGGAGATAATTTTCAAACCCTGCCGGGTATCGGCATCCATCCGCTCATCCAGAAGCAGCGTTTCACTCCAGCCGTTAATGACAGTCAGCGGTGTCCGCAGTTCATGGGAGAGCTGGGAGATAAATTCGGCCTGCATTTTCTCATTCTGGCTGATCTTTGCGGACATTTCATTGATGGTATCCGCCAATTCACCAATTTCATCCTGATATTTGGTCTGAATTTGGATGCCGTAGCTGCCACTGGAGATGCGTTTTGCTTTCTCGGTGATTTGTGCCACCGGAATCATAATGGATTTCAGATACGACGCATTGCTGAGGATTACCACCAGCAGAACCGCCAGCAACGCGGCAAAGCTGGTAAGTCCAACCATGACGATCTGCCGGTCCACAAGACGGGTGGAGGTGACATACCGCAGAACACCGATGATCTCACCGTTGCTGTAGATCATAGGGCTGGAAACCGCCATAATGCGCTCGCCGGTAGCCGGATCTTTTCCCACATAGGGAGGCGGCGTACCGCGGGTGGAGAATGCCTCCCGGATGTCCGTCGTATTGGGAGAAGTGCCGCTCCAATGACCGTAGGATGTAGCGACAATGTTGCCATCGCGGTCAATGAACTGCAGTTCGATCGTATTCTTGTCCTCGAAATTTTCAGCATAGCTGATGCAGGATTGGTAATAGGCGTTGTAATCCAGATCAATGTAATCCTGGAAAAAATCCGCCGTATTTTCCGCCCAGTTGCGCATATCCGACTCCATATTGGAGTAGTAATAAGCGGCAAAGCAAGCAGTGACAATAAGCGCACAGACCATGCCCAGCGCAAAGATCACACCCACTGTGTTGATCAGCCAGCGCTTGCGAAGACCGCCGATCTTGTTAAACCATTTCAATCTTATGCGCCCCACTTATAGCCCAGACCCCAAACCGTGGTGATGTAGGTAGGGTTGGCGGTATCATCCTCGATCTTAATGCGAAGGCGACGGATGTTCACATCCACGATCTTCAGCTCACCCTCGTAATCTCTGCCCCATACGGCAGACAGGATGTCCTCACGGGACAGTGCGCGCCCGGGATTCTGCATAAACAGCTTCAGGATCGCGTATTCCACCTGGGTCAGGCGGATACGGTTACCGGACTTCTCCAGTGTATGATTCCGGGTATTCATGACGAAGGGGCCCTGGCTCAGCAGCTCAGAGCTGGCAGTGCTGTCTCCACCGATCCGGCGATACAGCGCGTCAATTCTGGCGGTCAGTTCCGCGGGAGAGAACGGCTTGGTCACATAGTCATCCGCGCCGGTCATAAGGCCCGTAACCTTGTCCATTTCCTGCGTCCGCGCGGTAAGCATGATAATGCCCATCTGCTTATTGGTGGCCCGGATCCGGCGGCAGACCTCGAAACCATCCATCTCCGGCACCATGATGTCCAGAATGGCTACGCCGATATCAGGATGCTCAGCAATTTTCTCCAGTGCCTCTGTACCGGTGCCGGCTTCAATGGCATCGTAGCCCGCCCGCTTCAGATTGATCACCACGAAGGAGCGAATATTGACTTCATCTTCCATAATCAGAACTTTTTTCATACTCTACCTCTTATGTCTCTCCCGTGTTCCAGTCTTTCTGGATCAAACGGAAGTCATTTATCAAATTTATCTGGGTGATGCCATATTCTGCCGCATCTTCCTCAAGCAGTCCGGCGTAGACAACGCGGTCTGTGCGGTGCAGAACGAATCGTCCATCCTCCACCGCATCGGCATCCCGGTTCTGGCCCGTCAGTGCAAAAATAGTGAAAATGGGGATATTTTTCTGTTTGTCTGCATCCCAAACAAAGAAACGATAAGCATCATTGGTCTGTTCCACTGAGAGCTGGGTGGCCCATTCATTATCCAGACACACGTACCAGCCGCCGGCAAAGTTGTGGAAGGAATAAAGTTTGTCCACTTCTGCTCCCTCCAAGTCCATAGCGAACCAACGAATCAGATATCGGTCCTCCCTGCCCTGACTGTGGGCAGATGCCATGGTGATGAGGCTTGGCAATTCCAAAACACCGTCATCATCCACATCGTCGGCATAGACATAGTAATTTCGCAGTGTCCGAACACTGGTACCTGACTCGTTGGAGAAGGAAATGTTCGTAAAAACTCCGGATTTCATAGAAAGCACATCCGTTACGATGGCATTTCCATCGGAAGAACCTGCAACATACACTGCAGGAGTTCCACCGTGGAGTTTGCCGACCATGATGCGTTTGATGTGCTCCACCGCACTGGACAGTTCCACTTCCGCGGAACGTTCCATTCGGCCATTTTTCCAATGGTACAGCAACGCCGCCCCCCTCTGGGCATCCGTTTCGCCGGGAGAGAGGATCATCAGTTCGCTGCACCGGTCATTGTTTAGATCGCAGGTCAGGAATTGACCGTAGTTTGCACCAAGAAGCTGTTTTGCTTCCCCTCCTGCAAGGCTGTATACGGCTACATGTCCCAGAATCTGATCACTGACCCGGCAGCCCACCACCAATTCCTGAGCTCCGTCGCCATCGATATCCACATATTCCACCCGGTCAAACGCGGTTCCCTGACTGTTTACTGTTGTCATCAAGGTGTAGCCATCCGCAGTATTCTGAAAAATCAAGATGCGAAGGGGGGCATCGGAATCGCTTTTGGCAAAGACCAAATATTCGTCGGTGCCATCACCGTTTAGATCGGCCATCTGCAAAGACTGTCGATTTTCTCCCGACAGGGGTGCCGCATACTGCAGTTCTGCCATGACGGCGTCGATGGTCGACTGCAGATGGTCATGGTCTTCAGAACGTTTCGGCAGACAGTACATATCCTCCACCGTCTGCAGCATACAGCCGGAAAGAAGCATCGCTGAAAGCAAGAGTATAAGCGTTATGAACTTAAATCGCTGCACAGCATCCACTCCTTTCAACAAGTTAGTATAGCATAATTTTTACCAAAAAGAAAGCTATTTCAGCACAACATTTGCTTCCCCCAGAACATTTTTCAGCTCCTTCAGCATACTTTCCATCAGCACGCAGCGAGTGCCGCGGCGCTGCTTGGTATCCGCAAAGAACAGCACCACACCGCTGTCTCCGGGGAACATATTGAGGATCGCCTTGATCTTAGAGTACACAGGATCAGCCTCGCTGGGAAGCCGCAGGTAAAGTGTACCGGTTTTCGGTTGGTTTTGAGCAGGCGGTGTTTCCTGCACAGGGGATTCGGCAAAGTCCGAAATAGGCCGGGCGCGGTTGATGACGATCTGGGGCTCCTTTTCGTCCCGGATGGACAACCGTCCCGTGACCACAACAGGGGAATTTTCCCGCAGATATCCGCCGTACTGATTCAGAACATTGGAGAATGCCAGCATTTCAATGGCGGCGGTATCATCCTCCACGGTGACGTAAGACATCATGGAGTTGTTCCGGGTGGTCTTCATCTTGACCGCCTGAACAATACCCGCAACAGACACGATCTGATCGTCCTGGAACCGGCTCTCCTCCCCCATCAGTTCTACGATCGGCACCACGTGGGTACCGCGCAGATACTGGCGGTAATCGTCCATAGGGTGACCGGAAATGTAAATGCCTGTGGTCTCCTTTTCCAGAGCCATGAGATCGGCTTTGTTCATCTCCTTGAGTTTCGGGATCGGAATGGATGCGGCGGCATCCTCATCCTCCAGCAGGGAGAACAGACCGATCTGCCCCTCCAGATTCTTCTTCCGGGAAGAAGCGATGGCATCCATCATGCTGTCATACACCGCCAGCAGTTCACTTCTGTGATAGCCGAAGCAGTCCATGGCTCCGCATTTGATGAAATTTTCCACAGCGCGCTTATTCAGCTCGCCCTCCCCCATCCGCTGGATAAAGTCCTCCAGAGATTTGAACAGGCCGCCCTCGGTACGTTTTTGCACCATAGCCCGAATCAGACCATGACCTACATTTTTCACCGCGCCAAGGCCAAAGCGGATGTTCTCGCCCTCGACCGTGAAGTGGTCATCGGAATGGTTGATATCCGGCGGCAGGACAGGAATTCCCAGCTCTTTACATTCGGCGATGTAGCCGGAGATCTTGGTTGCAGAGTCCAGCACAGAGGTCATCAGTGCCGCCATATACTGTCTGGGATGGTGGCATTTTAAGTAAGCCGTCTGATAGGACACCACGGCATAGCACACCGCGTGCGCCTTATTGAAAGCATAATTCGCGAAGGCAACGATCTCATCATACAGCGACTGGGCCACAGCTTCCGAAATGCCGTTAGCAATACAGCCGGGGATATCCTTTTCCCGGTCACCGTAGACGAAGACACGTCGTTCTTCCTCGATGATCTTCATCTTCTTTTTGGAGATCGCCCGGCGGATATTATCCGCCTGTCCCATCGTATAACCGCCAAGCTGGCGGAAGATTTCAATAACCTGCTCCTGATAGACGATACAGCCGTAGGTAACTTTCAGGATTGGCTCCAATTCCGGGCATTTATAGGTAACCTTTCGGGGATTGAGCTTGCTCTCAATGAATTTCGGGATTGAGTCCATGGGGCCTGGACGGTAGAGTGCCACGATTGCGGTGATATCCTCGATGGAGTCCGCCTTCATACCCACGCAGACACCGGTCATGCCCTGGGACTCCAACTGGAATACGCCCTGGGTCTTGCCTTCGGCAAGCATGCGGAACGTTTCGGGATCATCGTCAGGGATACTGGCCATGGAGAAATCCGGATTGAATTTTTGAATCTGCATCTCCGCATCCCGGATCACCGTCAAATTTCGCAGTCCCAGAAAATCCATTTTCAGCAATCCCAGTTCCTCGATGGTGGTCATGGTATACTGGGTGACAATGGTATCGTCATTCCGGGACAACGGCACATAGGTATTCACCGGATCGGCGGTGATGACCACACCCGCAGCGTGGGTAGAGGTATTTCTGGGCATGCCCTCTAAGCTCATGGCGGTGTCGATGAGTTTTTTCACCCGTTCGTCGCCGTCATACATCTCTTTCAGCTTGGGGCTGACTTCCAGCGCCTCCTTCAGCGTAATGTGGAGGGTGGTAGGTACCAGTTTGGCCACCGCATCCGTCTCCGCGTAGGAGAAATTCAGCGCTCGACCCACATCCCGGATGGCGCCTCGGGCGGCCATGGTGCCAAAGGTGGCAATCTGCGCCACACGGTCATGGCCGTATTTACGGACAACGTAATCGATGACCTCGCCCCGGCGTTCCTGACAGAAGTCCGTATCGAAGTCGGGCATGCTGACACGCTCAGGATTCAAAAAGCGCTCGAAAATCAGCGCATACTTCATGGGATCCACTTCCGTGATATGCATGCAATAAGCAACAATGGAAGCTGCTCCGGAGCCGCGTCCGGGGCCCACCGGAATCCCCTGCTCCTTGGCATAGCGGATAAAATCCCACACGATCAAGTAATAATTTACATAGCCCATGCGGCTGATGACACCGATTTCGTACTCCAGCCGGTCCACATAGGACTGCGGCGGCTGAGAATACCGCTCCCGAAAACCATCGTAGCAGAGTTTCCGGAAATATTCCTCATTGGTGTACCCCTCCGGCACCGGGAAAGAGGGCAAATGGTACTCATGGAAGACGAACTCCAGATTGCAGCGCTCTGCGATCTTTACCGTATTCTCAAAGGCCTCAGGGCAATTGGGGAAAAGCGCACGCAGCTCCTCTTCGGATTTGAGGTAAAACTCTTCCGTCTGGAATTTCATCCGGTTTGGCTCGTCCACGGTTTTTCCGGTCTGGATGCACAGAAGGACATCCTGCATCTGGGCATCCTCTTTTCGGAGGTAGTGGGCATCATTGGTGACAACCAGAGGCAGTCCTGTTTCCCGGCTAAGCCGCATAACGCCCTGATTCACCGCCCTTTGTTCATCAATGCCATGATCCTGCAATTCCAGATAGAAGTTGTCTTCTCCGAAGATATCTGCCATTTTTAAGGCATATTCCTTGGCAGATTCGTAGTTTTCCTCCATCAAATACTGTGGAATCGCACCGGCAAGGCAGGCAGAGAGGGCGATGAGCCCCTCGTGATGCCTCTCAAGCAGCTGAAGATCCACCCTGGGCTTGCCGTAAAAGCCATTGGTAAAGGCTTCGGAAACCAGCAGGCAAAGATTCTCATATCCCTGCCGATCCTTACACAGCAGAACCAGATGGTACGGGTCATTATCGATGCCATGGATTCGGTCAGCCATACCCCGACGGGCAACATAGACTTCACAGCCAATGATAGGCTTGACGCCGGCAGCCTTGGCAGCCTTGTAAAAATCGATGCAGCCGTACATAACGCCATGGTCGGTGATGGCAATGGCAGTCTGCCCCAGTTCCTTCACCCGGTCCATCATGCCGCCGATGCGGCATGCACCGTCCAGAAGGCTGTATTCCGTATGTACATGCAGATGCACAAAGCTCATGGCTGCACCTCCTTGGCGGTTAGGATCAATTTCTTCATGCGGTTATTCATGGCAGGCTTCGTAATGGGAGGATCCATCATAGCTGCAAGTTCCGTTAAAGAAGCAGATGGATGCTCTTCCCGGGCGATGGCCGCCTGTTTCAATTTTCCGGGCAGTTTCTCCAGAATACCTGCCTCCCGAATGCGGCGGATGGCCAGTAGCTGTTCCTGCGCCGCTTCTACCACTTTGGATGTATTGGCATCGTCACAATTGCAGCGACGATTGACTTTATTGTTCAGTTCCTTCTCCAGTCTGGCTTCCATGATCGCCATAGCAGCCACCGGAGCGCCCAAAAAAGCGAGAAAATCCGAAATTTGCTCACTCTGCTTCAGATACAGCACCCGTCCACCGGCCCGGGTCGCAGTCTTGGTCTGAAAACCCAGGGTCTCCAGGATCAAGGTATACGTCTCCCGGGAAACACTCAGATGGGTGGTGGCAAATTCCATGTGGTAGCCCTTACCGGGATCGGTCACACTGCCGCCGGCAAGAAAAGCACCCCGAAGAAATGCAGCCTTGCAGCAGTCATTCTCCACCACAGGAAGATTGACATGGAGAGAAAGGGTCTGATTCGGTTCAAAACCGAAGCAGGTCATAATTCTGTGGATTTTTTCGGTGTCCCAGATTTGAAAGGTCAGCTTTCCGGGAGCCTCCAGACTGGGATAGTTGTCAAAAGACACATCAAATGCCTTTTTGAAGAGTTTGGGCAGGATGTAGGCAAATTCCCTGCTCTCAGTGATGATCTTAATGCCATCCGCGTGAAAACTGTTGCAATACAGCAGCACGCCGAAGCTCTGCGCCAAAGCGCAGCATCGTTTATTGGGAAAAATCCGGCAGACCTCCGCCTTGGCAGCGCCGGAAAAGGATACAGCCATAGCTGAGGCCTCCCTTCTTAGAATTAGATTACCAGATTCGGATCTCCGGTTCGATGCGGATGCCGGAATGGTCGTACACCCGGTCAGAGACGTCCCGGAGCAGCCGTTTCACATCCTCCGCAGTGGCACCGCCGAGATTCACGGCAAAGCCTGCATGCTTGGTGGAAATGGCAGCGCCGCCAACCTGATAGCCCTTGAGGCCTGCCTGGTCGATCAGCGCGGCGGCGTAACCGCCCACAGGGCGCTTGAATGCGGAACCGGCAGAGGGCAGATCCAATGGCTGAGAGGCCGTTCGCTTGCCAATCAATTCCTTCATTTTCTCCCGGATGGTCTCGCAATCGCCCTTTTCCAGACGGAACACAACACCGGTTACGATGCCGCCCTCATCTTCCAGGATACTGTGGCGATAGGAGAATTTCATCTGCTCGCAAGTTCTCTCGGAGAGATTGCCATTCAGATCCATAACTTCCACAGTCTCGGCAACCTGGCAGATCTCACCGCCGTAGGCACCGGCGTTCATATACACACCGCCACCCACCGTACCGGGGATACCGTGGGCAAACTCCAGACCGGACAGACCTAAATTTGCCGCAAATACCGCCGCCCGTGCCATTGTCACACCGGCACTGACGCGGATATGGGTTTCATCCAACTGCTCCATGCCGTCCAGACAATCCTTCAGACAGATCACCAGGCCTCGAAGTCCATCATCCGGGGCAAGTACATTGGTTCCTGCACCCAAAATAGCGCAATTACAGTCCAATAAAGCGGACGTTTTTAAGATTTTGGCCAGTTCCTGCGTGTTCTTGGGAAATACCATCACCTCTGCCCCACCACCGATGCGGAAGGAGGTGTGCTTACTCATGGGCTCGTCAAAACGAAGCTCGATATCAGAAAGAGAAGCAGCAATTTTCTGCTGAAAAAGTGTCAAATCCGTCATAAATGCCTCCGAGAATATACTCCAATACAGTATAGCATATTTCAAACCATTATGCAATTATTACAATGGTGAAATTTATGTAACAAAAACCACGGCGAAGCATCTCGCCGTGGTTTCTAATACTATATTTTTGATTAAATTCTTTAATCAAAAAGTCATCGCTTTCAGAGCTGTCGATTCTGATTTGGGCTGTTACGCTCTGCCGCTGCCGTTAAAGGCGCGGTCTTCCACATAGGCCATCATGGCGTTGCGATACCACGCCGGATATCCGGCAGTCACAGCCAGAGCAGCTGCATAGAAGATACTGTCCCAAAATACTCCGGCGGCATACAGCACAATTACCACGCCAATACCCAGTAGCAATTCAAAACGGTGCTCCTTTTTCCACTTCATTTTGTAGAAGTCGATTTTCTCCTGCAAGGTAAATGCACTTTCCGACAAGGCGGTTTTGATGTTCTCCTCTGCCTTTTGCCGATACTGTTCCTGCGTCAGTCTTTCGCCGCTGAGAATCTCATTGATGGTTAGACCATATACTTCGCTCATCATTTGCAGCATCTCCACCGGCGGCAGATAATTGCCCTTCTCCCACCGGGACACCGTCTTGTTGGTAACGCCCAATTTCTCACCCAACTGCTCTTGTGTCCAGCCTTGCTCTTTGCGGAGCTTTGCCAGAAATTCTCCGATTTTGATCATATCCATGGTTTGAACCTCCTTCTATTCTGCGAGCATCGTATCAGAACCAGAGGATTTTGTCTTCCCCATAAAACGCGATACCGAAAATTTCAGAGTTTCCCCGCTTTATCCGGCTTTCGAAAGGGCATCATCACCCAAAAATTGGCGCAGCGCCTCGCGGTTTGCTTCCAAATCTACAGCAAGCACGGATCTCGGCTTTTCTGCTGTTCCTTTGTTGGCATGGTAATACGAACCATCGATTGGGATCCGGAAATTCCGAACCTCCAGTTCACCAACCATGGGAATCAGCATCAATGCATACTTTGTGATCTCATCGTTCGTCATATCGGTGGTCACATAAGGAAGGGCTGTACTGAGTAATTCATGCAGCTGGACGGGTGTCATTTGTTTGAACCTTCCCATAAGAGAGTTCAGCAGATTGCGATGGCGTACAGAACGCTGGAAATTGCCATCGATCTCGCGAATTTGTGCGTATCGAAACGCCTGTTCACCGGTTAGGCGCGTCAAACCACCTTTAAGCCGCCAACTCGGTGTACCCAAATTTAAATACCAGGCTTCGGTGTCGGTCAATTCAATCTCAACGCCGCCCATCATATCAATAATGGCAATAAAGGCATCAAAATCCACCACAACGAAATACTCAGGATCAATGCCGAAATTCATCTGCATACACTGATCCAGCATTTCGGCACCGCCGAAAACATAGTTGGCATTCAGTCGATTATAGCCCCACTGCTTACCGTCAAAATCCGGAAGCTTCACGTAGATATCCCGCAGGAACGAGGTAAACGTGATCGTCTTCGCTTCCGTATTGATCGTGCAGAGGATCATCGTGTCCGTTCTTCCTCTTCGATTCGTTCCCTTCGTGCTGATATCCTGACCAAGGAGCATGATATTCAGGATCGTATCTTCATTTGCAATATAATCCTCTTCATCCGTCACCAGTGGATCCGTCGGATAGGTGGTATCCTCTGCATTGGGATCATTGACCTCATCCATGATCTCCTGGATCTCCACCTCGGAGAGCGTCGCCGCAACGGTTTCATCCATTCGGTTGATCTTGTTGAGCATAGTGTTCCAATAAATGGTTACCGCCAACAAAACCAATAAAATCAAACCCAACATCACGACCACAATGGTCAACAGGACCTTTAACCATCCCCGTGACGCTTTCTTAGGTCTATCCGTACCAGCCATGATCATTACCTCACAATAAAGGACAGGCAGCCGAATCGGCTGCCTATCTCTCAGTTTTTACTTTTCAACGATCTCCAGAATCTCCATGGGGCAAGCCTTAACGCAGATGCCGCAGGCGATGCACTTGGAAACAGGGTTGCCTTCCTTATGTACCATGACCTTCGTGGGGCAGACCTCCACGCACTTGCCGCAGCCGACGCACTTCTTCTTGTTGATCATGTACACGCCGGTCTTGGGGTTCTGGGTGATGGCCTCGTGCTCACAGACCTTCATGCACTTGCCACACTGAATGCAGACATTGAGCTTCGCACCGGAGCCCTTGGCTACGATGCGGATGCAGGACAGATCCTCATCAAAATCCTTATAAAATGCCTCAGAGCAGGCACTTACGCAGGCCAGACAGGCCATGCATTCTGCGTTCTTTTTCACAACGAGCTTCTTCATAACAAAGAAATCCCCTTTTCTATAATATTAACATGTGTATTATACAGGATTGTTCTCGAAAATTCAATGCTGAAAACCATCTTTTTCCTAAAAATATATCAATACATGGCATCTGGTGAAATTTGACAGAGTATCTGCACAATTCCGGGAAATAATAGCCTTGTACACGAAATTTAAGGAGGAACTTATGAAAAAGTACGCAATTCTTGCATTGACTATGATTCTGGCAGCATCTATGCTGGCCGGCTGCCGCAATCCGAACCAGGATATGGACACCAACCCCGGCAATACTTCCCTGCCCACCGGCAGCAGCACTGAGGCCACCTCTGACCGTCGGGAAACGCAGCCCCATACGACTGCACCCATCACGCTTCCTCAGACCGACCCTACCACGGAAGACTCTACCCTTGGTACCGAGCAACCCGGTAACGGCACTGACAGCGATGCCGGCGCAGAGGGCCGCTCTCGCCGCCGGATGCCCGGTATGTAAAAATTGAATCGGGGCTTTCGCCCCGATTACATAAATTCTTCCCAGTCAAGGGTCACGCTGCCATCCTCCCGGACGATGCATGGTATTCCTATCTTTCCATCCTGTCGAATGGAATCAAACAAGGTATTACCGTCCCGGATAGCCAGAAATTCCTTCAGATTCTTTAGGTTTTCAGAAAAATCCAGATATTCGTAGGCTACGCCTGTCGCGTCCAGTTCCTCGCGGCATTTCACACAGTCCGGGCAAAGCATACTGCCATAGATTTTCATCATAGGATACCTCACAAAATCGCCACATAGCGGGTTAAATTCTTCCGCATCCGTTCTGCCGCAGCCACAGCATGCGCAGCAAAATCGCTGCCGTCAGATTCTGCCGCCTTCCAGGCACAGGTGATGGAGCTGCCTGCACAGGCAGCCGCGCCGTGACCGTACCGGTCAAATGCATAGGAACAATTCTTGGCATTGGCATTGGGATAGTCATAGCCATCCAGCAGGAAAAACAGCTTAGGATACTTCGTTCTTAAATTTCGCAGACTGTCCGCCGCACTGGCGGCCGCCAGAATGCCCACACGGGTGTATCCAAACTTCCCCTCAGTTTCGGCACCGTAGCGATTCACATGATCCGCAGCCGCGGCATGAACCAGCCGGGAGCCTGCCAGCAGATCCTGCAGCTCCGGCGCGGACTTGTTGGCTGTCCGTGCCACCACAAAGATATCCTTCTTCCCTGCCTTGCAGTACGGCAGGAAGGGCTTGATCACATCACTGCCCGCGTAGCCACTGATCACGATACCATCACAGGGGTAACAGCTTTCCTCTCCCAGAAGCAGCTGTGCCGTCACAGCAGCTGCTGCAGGAGAATGAATCTCCGGCGCATCCAGCAGCACATAGTATCCCAAAGCCTTAGCTTCCTGCAAAATTGTAGTTAAGGCAGATGCTCCTTCCGCGCCCAACAACGTAAA
This sequence comes from Clostridia bacterium, assembly GCA_021153265.1. Taxonomy (GTDB): domain Bacteria; phylum Bacillota; class Clostridia; order Oscillospirales; family Oscillospiraceae; genus Faecousia. The sequence goes on along the minus strand of JAGKTU010000016.1, from coordinate 2,153 downwards.
TGCGGCATAGCTGATCCGAACTGCCGGAACGATACCCTTCAAAGCAGTCAGCAGTTCCCTTCCGAACCGCAAAAGTCCCTCCGCACCGCCGTTTTCCGCTTGGATATGGGGCGGAAGCATATCGGGGATCAAACACAGTTCCACAACGGAAGGATTCTTCGTCTTTCGGATCTTTTCCTGCAGGATATCAACAGCCATAACGGATTCCTCCTGAGCTTTTTTATTAGTATAACACAGCTTTTTTCCGATGAAAAGACAAAAACCTTCCATAAGTGAAATTTTCCTCACGGGATATACTAATGTCGAAGGGAGTGATAACTATGAAGCTTCGCGGATGGGCTATTACCGCCGGACTGGGCGCTGCGGCAGGTGCCGTGGCGGTCATGATGATGCCCCGGCAGAATCCTGCTCGAAAGCTGGCAGCAAAGGCCGCCAACAAAGTGGAAGATCTGGCGTGGAAGGTCGAGGACCGGATGAACCAGATGGGCTAAAAATACCGGGAGGCAACTGCCTCCCGGTTCTATTATTGCGCCTGAACGCAGAATTTATCATCCGATGCAGAAATTTCAATGGTAGAAATCGGATTCTCAAAAGAGTCAATGATGGCCTCGGAAATGGGATCCTCCAGCTCCTTCTGGATGGTACGGCGCAAGTTTCTTGCGCCATAGGTTACAGAAAAAGCCTTCTTGACCAGCATTTTCCGAACATCCTCAGTCCATGTCAAAGTAAGGCCGCGGTTAGACAGACTATCGCGCAGCTCAGAGAGCATGATGTCCGCGATACCGAGGAAATTCTCCTCACTTAAGTGGTTGAAGCAGATGATCTCATCCACACGGTTGATAAACTCCGGCCGCAGGAAGCTCCGCAGGGCCTTCATTGCCTTCTCTTTAGCCTGGTCACCGGAGGTCCTGCCGAAGCCCATACCGGCAACGCCGCCTTCAGAGCCTGCGTTGGAGGTCATGACGATGATGGTGTTCTCAAAGTTCACCACTCTGCCCTGAGCATCGGTGATACGACCGTCATCCAGCACCTGCAGCAGCACATTCAGCACATCGGGATGTGCCTTCTCGATCTCATCGAAGAGAACCACGCTGTAGGGACGGCGGCGGATCTTCTCGGTGAGCTGACCGGCTTCGTCGTAGCCAACATAGCCGGGCGGCGAACCGATAAGCTTGGAAACGGTGTGCTTTTCCATATACTCGGACATATCCAGACGAATCAAGCTGTCCACACTATTGAACAGATCGTCAGCCAGCCGCTTGACCAATTCCGTCTTACCCACACCGGTAGGACCAACGAAAATGAAGGACACAGGCCGCTTCTTGGGGCTGATGCCCACACGGCTGCGGCGGATAGCCCGGGAAACTGCATCCACAGCTTCATCTTGGCCCACGATATGCTCCTTCAAGCGGTCAGACAGACCCTTGATCTGCTGATATTCCTGGGCTTTGATCTTGGAAGCCGGGATTTTTGTCCACAGTTCGATGATCCGGGCCAGATTCTCCATGGTGACACAGGGTGCAGGAAGGGCTTCCAGATCTTCGATCTGCATAGCAAGCTGCATCAGCTTGCTGCGGATCTTAGCCAGCCGCTCGTAATCCTGATTGTCCGCATCCTCGTTGAGCATCCGCAGCTCCAGCTCGTAATCGTCCCGCTCCTTCTTCAGTTCAGCCAGCTGGGAAATCTGCTTGCACTGCAGATTCACATCAGAACAAGCCTCATCCAGCAGGTCGATGGCCTTATCCGGCAGGAACCGGTCGGTGATGTACCGCTCAGACAGCACGACACACTGGTGAGCGATCTCAGGAGAGATCACAACGCCATGGAAATCGGAATAGACCTTGGCGATGCCCTGCAGGATCTGGCTTGCCTCCTCAATGGTAGGCTCAGCCACGGAGACCGGCTGGAAGCGACGCTCCAAAGCAGCATCCTTTTCAATATACTTACGATATTCAGCAAAAGTAGTTGCGCCGATGACCTGAATCTCACCTCTGGACAGAGCAGGCTTGAGGATATTGGCAGCATTCATGCTGCCCTCGGCATCGCCTGCGCCCACCAGATTGTGGACTTCGTCGATGACCAGGATGATGTTGCCGCACTCCTTGACTTCGCCGATCAGACTCTTCATGCGGCTCTCAAACTGACCACGGAAC
>JAGKTU010000077.1 GCA_021153265.1 Clostridia bacterium | reverse complement strand
CCGCATTCCTCATCAGTCAAAAATCAAAGATTTTTGACAGCTTCCCCCCGGGGGAAGCCTTTGGGCGCTGCCGCGCCAGTACCGTAAACTACAATTTATTGCGCTAAACTGGCAGAATTTGACCCCGGCAGGAATTTTCCTGCCGGGGATGGTTTATCCGATGACCACGACGTGGCCGGTTTCCATATTGTAGCCGACTTCCACGGTTTTGTTTACATAATCTTCGAGTAAAAGTCCGGTAAGGCTATAGGTGAAAAATATGGCGTGGGTGTTTGCCGGGAAACGGTTTCCCTCGGCATCCTCGATGACCACGGTAAAATACATGGCTTTCCGCCAATCGGAGCGATGGGGCTGATACAGTACCGCAGTGCAGAAAATGTAGCTGTCCGGTTTCCTACATATGCGGATCCCACGCCATAGGGTGTAGATCGCGGTAACCACAACGGCAGACACCACAACGATGACCCCAATTTCCTTTTCGACACTCAACGATAACAACCACAAACAGATGGCGCAGACAATGAACACGGCGGTAAGTTCTGCCCGGATGTAATCCATTTCTATGGAATGGATTACTTTTTTAAGATTACTCTGGGACTGTTTCATAAAAATCACCCTTTTACTGGTGTGTTTTCCTGTAGGGGAGGGTCTTTCGACCCTCCCGCTTGGCACAACTTGTCGGATATTAGCCGGCGGCGCCCATGAGGATCTGAGCCAGCTCGGAATTCTCGTCCAGAATGACGGTCTTATTCTCGCCGTTCAGGCTGGCGGCCAGCGCATCCAGCGCCAGAGAGAACTCATAGAAGGCCTGCTTTTCGGGGGTATTGTAGGCTTCCGCCAGGATCCGCATGTATTCGGCCTCGCCCTCGGCCACCAGAACGGCGGCATCGGCCTCGGCGTCGGAAATCAGGATGTTGACCTTCTTGTCCACCTCGTTGCGGATCAGAGAGGCTTCCTTGTTGCCGTCGGCGGTGTGCTTCTCGGCGATCTGGTTACGCTCGGAGATCATACGGGAGTAGACGGCGTTCAGATTGGACTCGGGCAGGTCGAACTGCTTGATCTTCACGTCCTCCACATGGATGCCGTAGGTGGCGGCCTGGGCGTCGACGGTGGCGGTGATGCCTTCGTAGATCTGGTTGCGCTCGGCGCCGTCATTCATGTTGATGATGTCGGCCTGAGCTAGAGTACCCATGGCGGTCTTCAGAGTGTTGTAGGTGATGGCGTTGAGGCGCTCCTCAGCCTTGGCGGTGGTGCCAAGGGCGCGGTAGAACTGCTGGGGATCGGAGATGCTCCAGAGGATGTAGCAGTCAACGGTCATATTCTGCTTATCGGAGGTCAGAACCTCGGAAGGGGGGATGTCATAGAGCATGGTGGCCTTGGTGAAATACTCCACGGAGTCGATAAAGGGGATCTTGAAGTACAGGCCGGGTTCGTTTACGGTCTTGACGATCTCGCTGAACCGGAAGGTGCAGGCGTACTGATCCTCCCGGACGGTGTAGATGGAGCTTGCCAGCACGATGACCAGCAGGATCACGGCGGCAATGAGGATAATTTTCTTCTTATTCATAGTAAATTGGTCTCCTTAACCCTTGTTCTGGTTCATCAGATCCTCCAGAGGCAGAAGCATCTGGACGTCGTCGGAACCGGAGGTGTTGATATACAGCTTCACACCGGGGAGGATCTCGGCGATGGCTTCGTAGTACATACGGGACAGGGTAATATCGGGATTCTGCTCATATTCTGCGTACATGGCGTTGAACATGGCCACCTGCTCGTTGGCCTCGTTGATACGGGCGGCGCGCAGGTATTCGGCGTTCTTGATCAGCTGGTCGGCCTGAGCCTCAGCCTCGGGGATCTTGGAATTCTGGTAGGCCAGCGCGTCATTTACGACGGCTTCCGCGTTCTGCTTGGCGGTTTCGACACCTTTGAAGGCCTCGTTAACAGCCTGCGTGGGGGGTTCGGAGTCCTGAATACGGACATCCACCAAGGTCAGACCGATGTCGTATTCGGCAAGAATCTGGGTGACCAGATCCTTGACCTGCCGCTGGATATCCTCCTTGCCGTCGGTGAGCACCGCGTCGACACTGGAGGAGCCGACCACGTTACGAACCTGGCTCTGAATGAGGTTTCTCAGGATCAGCTCGGGGTTATTGGAGGAGAACAGGTAAGCCACGGGGTCGGAAACCTTATACTCCACATAGAAATCCACGTTGACGATGTTGTAGTCGCCGGTGATCATGGTGCTTTCGCTGGGGTTCGACACGGTGGTGCCGTATTCGTCGGTGTAATAGCCCAGCTCGATCTTCTGGTAGACGTTGACGTCCACCTTGTAGACTTTCTGGATGCCGAAGGGCAGCTTGAAATGCAGACCGGGATCGGTGATGTCGGTGACCCGGCCGAAGGTGGTGATGACGGCCTGCTGCTTATCGTCAACGGTGTAGATACTGGTGATGACACCCACCAGCAGTACGATGGCCAGCAGTCCGATGATGACATAGCGGCCTGCGCGTTTCGCGTCGAAGGGACGGTAGACCTTCTTTTTTCCGCCGCCGAAATCGGCACGGAAATCGTTATTTTCTTCCATTTTTCATTACTCCTTTATAGGTTGTGTTGCGTCAAGTTGTGCAACCATGTCCTCCACCTGCAGACGGAACCGGGCGGAGATCCAGGCCATGAGCATCAGCCGCAGGACTTTCTGCACCCGATCCTTTGCGCCGGGGATGGGCTCTGCGTAGCCGACGGTGGCATCGCTGATGGCGGCCTCCCAATCCTGGTTGCCGCCGATGTGCCGCGCCCGGGCAGCCAGCCGGACGAACATAAAGTACAGCTCCGCGTCGTCGATGAGATCGTCGCTCTCGTCAGCCAGATCGCCGTTGATGTAGCGCATCAGCGAGCAGATCCGCTCTAAGGTCAGTGCGCCTTTGAACATGTTGATGGTGACGATGCGGCAAAGCTGCTCCAAATCGTACCGCTTATTTTTCGGTGGCGGCAGGAAACCGCGCTTGACCCAATTCTGGATGGCGTAAGGCTCCAGACCCGTGATGCTGGACACCTGACTCAAGGTCAGACCGCCGGCAAGGAACAGATTCTCAAACAGCTCCTTTGCCCGGTCGGCTTCGCTCCGGGGGGCCTGCAGGGTGGTGCCGGGGAGATTCCACAGCATAGTTGATCACTCCTTTCTGGTGAGGTGATAATATCATATGGTCACGTGATTGTCAAGAGGGTTCGCAAGATATTTATACATTTTTTCTTTCTAAAGAAAACCTCTTTACGAACGGAAAAAATTGTTGTACAATGGTACAAGCGAAATTTTGGAGGTGTGAATATGCAGTGCATGAAATGCGGCCGGGAAATTCCTGCCGGGCAGGTATTCTGCGAGGATTGTCTGACGGATATGGCAGCATATCCCATCAAACCCGGCACTGTGGTCACACTGCCAAACCGTCCCAAACAGACAACCACGAGAAAAATCATCGGTCACCGCTCTGCGGTTACACTGGAACAGCAGGTCAAGAAACAGACTAAGACCATTCGTGTCTTGAGCTGGCTGCTGACAGTGTCGATTGCGCTGCTCATTGGCGTAGGCGCCTTGACGGTGAGTTTGCTTACTGAAGATGCTGACCGGGTGCAGCCGGGACAGAACTATTCCGCTGAGGGCGAGACGAAAGACCCTCCCGAGTGGAATATTGACCGGACGGATATCTACGGAACGACGGAACCTACCTCACAGGTTACCCAACCTACCTACCCGGGCATCAACGGGCTGGGCGAAAAGTAAAAACGATGTTTCACGTGAAACATCCGACTACAGATTTGTTTCACGTGAAACAAAAGAGATAACAAGGAATGAAAGGAGGCGGAATATGGGCAGAATTCTGGCAGTCGTCAATCAAAAGGGCGGCGTCGGCAAGACCACCTCGGCGGTGAATCTGACCGCGGCGCTGCATGATCTGGGTCTGAAAGTGCTGCTGTGCGATTTTGACCCCCAGGCAAATGCCACTTCCGGCTTGGGTCTGGAAAAGAGAAAGATCAAATACTCCGTCTACGATGTGACCATTAACAATGTACCTACCGCGGAAGCCATTGTTTCTACCAAGTACGGCGATGTGCTGCCGTCCTCCGCGGATCTGGCAGGCGCAACGGTGGAACTGATCGGAGCCGAGCATCGGGAACGGCAACTGGCAAAAGCATTGGAGCAGGTAAGGGACAAGTATGATGTGATTTTGATCGACTGTCCGCCCTCTCTGGAACTGCTGACGCTGAACGGCCTGTGCGCCGCGGATGGCATTCTGGTGCCGGTGCAGTGCGAGTATTACGCATTGGAGGGCCTCAGCGATCTGATGTCCACATTGCGGACGGTGAAGAAGCGCCTGAACCCCAGACTGGAGATCTTCGGCGTGGCACTGACCATGTTCGATGGCCGTACCAACTTCTCTACACAGGTGGCGCAGGAAGTGCGGCGGCATTTCCCCGGCAAGGTCTTCGCCACGGTGATCCCCCGAAACATCCGTCTGGCGGAAGCACCCAGCCACGGCATCCCGGTGACGGCCTATGACCGCAGCAGCCGGGGCGCAAAGGCTTACAAGGATATGGCTGAGGAAATCAAGAAGAAATTATAAGGAAAGGATGATCCTATGGCATCCCAGAAGGGATTGGGCAGAGGCCTTGGGGCGCTGCTGGGGGATTTCGGCGACGAATCCGTTGACCAGAGCGCGTACCGGCTGCTGCCGATCTATAAAGTAGAACCCAATCCGGATCAGCCCCGTCAGGACTTCGATGAAGAAGAACTGGAAGCGCTGGCGGAGTCCATCCGCATCCACGGCGTGATCCAGCCTCTGACCGTTCGGGAAATGGGCAGCGGTTACTTCCAGATCATCGCCGGTGAGCGGCGGTGGCGGGCTGCTCGTCTGGCACAGCTGAGCGAAGTGCCGGTGGTGGTCATCGAAGCCGATGACAAAAAGGCTATGGAGCTGGCGCTGATCGAGAATCTGCAGCGGCAGGACTTAAATCCTGTGGAAGAAGCGCTGGGCTATCAGAGCCTGATGGACGATTACGGTCTGACGCAGGAAGAAGCGGCCAATCGGGTGGGCAAATCCCGTCCTGCCGTGGCAAATGCCCTGCGGCTGCTGAACTTAAGCGCCGATGTGCTGGAAATGGTTCGCTCCGGCAAGCTCACCGCCGGTCATGCAAGAGCCGTGCTGAGTCTGAAGACTGAGAAAAAGCAGCTGGAAGCGGCAAGAAAGATCGCCGCACTGGGACTGTCTGTCCGGCAGGCGGAGCTGCTGTGCCGGAATATGGGCAAAGAGCCTGTGCAGGTGGAGCAGAAAGCACCGCTGGCCATCGATTATGTGGTAGAGTGCGAAAAAAGTCTGTCCAAGCACCTTGGCCGGGGCGTGAAGATCGTCAACGGTAAGCGCAAGGGCCGCTTTGAACTGGAATTTTACGGACAGGAGGACCTGCAGGTCCTGCTGGACGCACTTATGAAATTGGAGAGAAAATAAAATGGATAAGAACAAGAGATTATTTAAGTCTAACGTCAACAAGCAGATTTCCGGTGTCTGCGGCGGCATCGCCGAGTACTTCGAGCTGGATCCCACCCTGGTTCGTCTGGCTTGGGTGCTGTTCACCTGCCTGGGCGGCAGCGGTCTGCTGGCCTACATCATCTGCGCCATCGTCATCCCCGAGCGCCCCAACGGCTACATCGACGTATAACCAATCATAAGGATAGGAGAAGCATATGTTAGACATTAAGAAGATCAAGGAAAATCCCGACGCAGTCAAGGCCGGTCTGAAGGCCAAGGAAGTGGACTGCGACGCCACCGTTGACAAGATTCTGGAGCTGGATGTGCAGGTTCGCGCTCTGAAGACCGCTACCGAGACCAAGACTGCCCAGAAGAACAAGATCGCCAAGGAAAACGGCAAGCTCTTTGGTATGAAGAAGGGTCTGGAGAAGAAGGGTGAGGACACCTCCGCCGTTGACGCCCAGATCGAGGCCAACAAGCAGGCCTCCATCGCTCTGGACAACGAGGTGGCTGAGGATGCTGCCAAGCTGAAGGTTCTGAATGACGAGTTCCGGGTGGCTATGCTGAGCCTGCCCAACCTGCCCGATGCCGATCTGCTGCCCGGCGGCAAGGAGAACAACGAGCCTCTGCGCTATGTTGGCAAGAAGCCCGAATTTGACTTCGAGCCCAAGCACCATGTGGATCTTTGCACCGGTCTGGGTCTCATTGACTACGAGCGCGGCGTCAAGCTGGCCGGTTCCGGCAACTGGATGTACACCGGCATGGGCGCACGGCTGGAGTGGGCTCTGCTGAACTACTTCATCGACTGCCACATCGCCGACGGCTACGATTTCATCCTGCCCCCCCACATGCTGGAGTACCAGTGCGGCGAAACCGCCGGTCAGTTCCCCAAGTTTGCTGACGAGGTCTACAAGATCGCCAACCCCACCGATGACCGGATGCACTACATGCTGCCCACCGCTGAGGCTGCGCTGGCTTCCGTTTACCGCGACGAGATCCTGACCGAGAAGGATCTGCCCAAGAAGTTCTTCGCTTACACCCCCTGCTTCCGCCGTGAGGCCGGTTCTCACCGCGCCGACGAGCGCGGCATGGTTCGCGGCCATCAGTTCAACAAGGTGGAGATGTTCCAGTTCTGCACCCCCGAGAATTCCGACGAGGCTTTCGACGAGCTGGTGACCAAGGCTGAGAAGCTGGTTGAGGGTCTGGGCTTCCACTTCCGCACCGTGAAGCTGGCTGCCGGCGACTGCTCCGCTTCCATGGCAAGAACCTATGACATCGAGATCCTGATCCCCTCCATGGACGGCTACAAGGAAGTTTCCTCTGTTTCTAACGCCCGTGACTATCAGGCTCGCCGCGGCAACATCCGCTACCGCCGCGCCGATGGCAAGATCGACTTCGTTCACACCCTGAACGGCTCCGGTCTGGCTACCTCCCGTATCTTCCCTGCTCTGGTTGAGCAGAATCAGAGAGCCGATGGCTCCATCGTGGTCCCCGAGTGCCTGCGCAAGTACCTGGGCGGTCTGGAAATCATCACCAAGTGATGATTTGAGCTGAGAGTTGAAAGTGGACAGTTGACAGTTATGTGATCGTCCGGTTTGCAGAATCCAATAAGCGCGCAAAGCGGGCACAATAACTGCCAACTTTCAACTGTAACTGTCCACTACAAATAGGAAAGGAGTGATACATATGAGCAAGAAAGTGAAAAAGCCCTCCTGGTGGGATGAGTTCGTGGCCTTTGCCGTCAAGGGCAATGCCATGGCTCTGGCCGTCGGTACCATCATCGGCGCAGCCTTCTCCACCATCACCAAGAGCCTGACTGACGACATCATCATGCCCATCATTGCCATCTTCATGGGCGGTATCGATTTCAGCGAGATGAAGATCGTTCTGCCCCGGTTGTTTGGTGAGCCTGTGCTGGATGAGGCCGGCAACGAGATCCTGAACACCCTGAACTACGGCAACTTCATCTCCGCCATCATCAACTTCCTGATCCTGGCTCTGGTGGTCTTCTTCCTGGTCAAGAGCCTGAACAAGATGGCTGAACTGGGCAAGAAGAAGGAAGAGGAAGCTGCTGCCGCTGAGCCCCCCGCTCCCCCCGCCCCCAGCGCAGAAGAAGTTCTGCTGACCGAAATCCGTGACCTGCTGAAGAAACAATAAGGAGGAAATACTTATGAAAAAGAGAAACCTGATCGCCCTGCTGCTGTGCGCCGTGATGCTGCTGACCTGCGGCTGCTCCGCTAAGGCCAAGACCTTTACCGCCAGCGGTATGACCATTGAACTGACCGAGGACTTCACCGAGAAGGATATGCTGGGCTTTACCGCCGTATACCAGTCCGAAGATGTGTTCGTCTTCGCTCTGAAGGAAGAGTTTGACATCCTGGGCGACGAGATGAATGTGGACGAGTATGCCGAGCTGGTGCTGGAAGCAAACCAGATGGATACAGAAGTCAAGCACGACAATGGCCACACCTATTTCACCTTTGATAAGACCGTCAGCGGCAAGGATATGACCTACACCGCAGTCCTGTACAAGGGCGAGGATGCTTACTGGATGATCCAGTTCGCCTGCCTGAGCAAGGATTACGACAAGCTGGAGGATACCATCTTCGGCTACGCAAACAGCGTTGAATTCTAATAGCAAAACCGGCCTGCCTTCGCAGGCCGGTTTTTCGTCGGGAAGGAACGGAAAATGTGGGCCGTTTGTGCAAAATATGGTGGAAATAAACATTTGGGGCCGATTTTTTTGTGGCTCGGCGAAAATTGGAAAGATATATTTCTTTTGACAAATGAAGCCATTGGTATTATAATGAAAATGTTTGGAATAAAACAATTTTGCAAGAAATTATAAAATAAAGGAAGGATTCCGGATATGTTTAAGATCGTTCGCAAGAAGGAACTGAACGCCTCCGTCACCCTGATGGAGATCGAAGCACCTTTCATCGCCAAGAAGGCCAAGGCTGGCCAGTTCATCATCTTCCGCATCGATGAGATGGGCGAGCGCGTGCCTCTGACCATCGCGGGCTACGACCGTGAGAAGGGCACCGTCACCATCATCTTCCAGAAGGTGGGCTTCTCCACCATCGCTCTGGGCAATCTGAACGAGGGCGACTACATTCGCGACTTCGTCGGCCCCCTGGGCAAGCCCACTCCCGTTGAGGGCAAGAAGAAGGTCTGCGTCGTCGGCGGCGGCGTCGGCTGCGCCATTGCCCTGCCCTCCGCTGCTGCCTTCAAGGAGGCCGGCGCTGAGGTCACCGTCATCATCGGCTTCCGTAACAAGGACATCGTCATCCTGGAAGAGGAGTTCAAGGCTGTTGCTGACCGCCTGATCCTCATGACCGACGACGGCTCCTACGGCCAGCACGGTCTGGTCACCCAGCCTCTGAAGGAGATGCTGGAAGCTGGCGAAACCTTCGACGAAGTCCTCGCCATCGGACCCATCCCCATGATGAAGTTCGTTTCTCTGACCACCAAGCCCTTCGGCACCCACACCTCCGTGTCCCTGAACCCCATCATGGTCGACGGCACCGGCATGTGCGGCGGCTGCCGCGTTACCGTGGGCGGCGAAGTCAAGTTCGCCTGCGTCGATGGCCCCGAGTTCGACGGCCATCAGGTGGATTTCGCTGAGCTGATGAGCCGTAACGCTACTTACCGCGACCGCGAGGCCGAAGTCACCGAGAAGCACGCCTGCCGCATGGATGCCATGGGCAAGGCTTTGATCAAGTAAGAAGGAGGAAACTGAAAATGGCTAACATGTCTCTCGTTAAGACCCCCATGCCTGAGCAGGATCCTCAGGTTCGCGCCCGCAACTTCAAGGAAGTCGCTCTGGGCTATACCGCAGAAATGGCCATCGAAGAAGCTGGCCGCTGCCTGAAGTGCAAGAACCCCAAGTGCGTTGAGGGCTGCCCCGTCAACGTCCGCATCCCCGAGTTCATCGCCAAGGTTCAGGAGGGCGATTTCAAGGCCGCTTACGAGGTCATCACCTCCACCAATGCCCTGCCCGCCCTCAGTGGCCGTGTCTGCCCCCAGGAGAGCCAGTGCGAAGCCCGCTGCGTCCGCGGCATCAAGGGTGAGCCTGTTGCCATCGGCCGTCTGGAGCGCTTCGTCGCCGACTGGTACCGTGAAAACGTCAATACCATGCCTGAGAAGGCTGAGCCCAATGGCTACAAGGTGGCTGTGGTCGGTTCCGGCCCTGCCGGCATGACCGCCGCTTCCGATCTGGCCAAGAAGGGCTACGCCGTCACCATGTTCGAGGCTCTGCACACCGCCGGCGGCGTTCTGGTCTACGGCATCCCCGAGTTCCGTCTGCCCAAGGCTCTGGTGGCAAATGAGATCACCAAGCTGGAGGCTCAGGGCGTGGAAGTCATGACCAACATGGTCATCGGCCGCGTGCTGACCATCGACGAGCTGTTCGAGATGGGTTACAAGGCTATCTTCGTCGGCTCCGGCGCAGGTCTGCCCATGTTCATGAACATCCCCGGCGAGAGCTACAAGGGTGTCATGTCCGCCAACGAGTACCTGACCCGTACCAACCTGATGAAGGCCTACAACGAAGAGGCCGATACCCCCGTGATCAAGTCCAAGGCTGTTGCAGTTGTTGGCGGCGGCAACGTCGCTATGGACGCAGCCCGCTGCGCTATGCGTCTGGGCGCTGAGCACGTCTACGTGGTCTACCGCCGCGGCGAGGCTGAGATGCCCGCCCGTCTGGAGGAGAAGCACCACGCCAAGGAAGAGGGCATCGAGTTCAAGACTCTGTGCAACCCCATCGAGATCGTGGCTGACGAGAACGGCCGTGTCTGCGGCATGAAGTGCATCCGCATGGAGCTGGGCGAGCCCGATGCTTCCGGCCGCCGCCGTCCCATCGAGGTGCCCGATTCCGAGTTCATGCTGGAGGTCGACACCGTGGTCATGAGTCTGGGCACCAGCCCCAACCCCCTGATCCGCTCCACCACCCCCGGTCTGGAGACCAACCGCAAGGGCTGCCTGATCGTCAACG
>JAGKTU010000076.1 GCA_021153265.1 Clostridia bacterium | reverse complement strand
ATGATTTCCAGGTGCAGCTCGCCCATGCCGGCGATGATGGTCTGACCGGTTTCCTTGTTGGTGTAGGTGCGGAAGGTGGGGTCTTCTTCAGCCAGCTTTGCCAGGGCGATACCCATCTTCTCCTGACCAGCCTTGGTCTTGGGCTCGATGGCGACCTCGATAACGGGCTCGGGGAAGACCATGGACTCCAGGATGATGGGATGATCCTCGTCGCAGAAGGTATCACCGGTGGTGGTGCTCTTGACACCGATGACGGCGGCGATGTCGCCGGCGTAAACGATGTCGATATCCTCACGGTGGTTGGAGTGCATCTGCAGGATACGGCCCATACGCTCAGTCTTGCCCTTGGTGCAGTTCAGGACGGTGGTGCCCTTCTCCAGGGTACCGGAGTACACACGGAAGTAGCACAGCTTGCCGACGTAGGGGTCGGTAGCAATCTTGAATGCCAGAGCGGAGAAAGGAGCCTCGTCGGAAGCAGGACGGAAGTCCTCTTCCTCGGTGGTGGGGTTCACGCCCTTGATGCCCTTCTTATCCAGGGGGCTGGGCATATAGTCAACAACAGCATCCAGAACCTGCTGAACGCCCTTGTTCTTGTAGGAAGTACCGCAAACCACGGGAACCATCTCGTTAGCGATGGTAGCCTCGCGGATGGTCTTCTTGATCAGCTCAACGGGAACCTCTTCCTCCATCAGGACCAGCTCCATGATCTCATCGTTGAAATCAGCAACTGCATCCATCAGCTTCTCGTGGTACTCGTTGGCCAGGTCGATCATGTCCTCGGGGATCTCCTCGGTGCGGACATCGACACCCTTGTCGTCATAGAAGACGTTAGCCTTCATGGTGACCAGGTCGATGTTGCCCTTGAAGAAAGCCTCAGAGCCGATGGGCAGCTGAATGGGCACTGCATTGCACTTCAGACGCTCCTGGATCATCTCCAGAACGCGGAAGAAGTTGGCACCCATGATGTCCATCTTGTTGACATAGATCATACGGGGGACCTTGTACTCGTCGGCCTGACGCCAAACGGTCTCGGTCTGGGGCTCGACGCCGCCCTTAGCACACAGAACGGTCACAGCGCCGTCCAGGACGCGCAGGGAACGCTCAACCTCGACGGTGAAGTCGACGTGGCCGGGGGTGTCGATGATGTTCAGACGGCAACCCTTCCAGAAGCAGGTGGTAGCAGCAGAAGTGATGGTGATACCACGCTCCTGCTCCTGAGCCATCCAGTCCATGGTAGCGGATCCATCGTGAGTCTCACCGATCTTGTAGTTCTTGCCGGTGTAGAACAGGATACGCTCGGTGGTGGTAGTCTTACCGGCATCGATGTGAGCCATGATGCCGAAGTTTCTGGTATTTTCCAGAGAATACTGTCTAGCCATTGTAAATCTCCTTGATTACCAACGGAAGTGAGCGAAAGCCTTATTGGCTTCGGCCATCTTGTGGACGTCCTCGCGCTTCTTCACGGATGCGCCGGTGTTGTTGGCGGCGTCCATGATCTCAGCGGCCAGGCGCTCCTTCATGGTGTTCTCGCTGCGGTTACGGCTGTAAGTGGTGATCCAACGCAGACCCAGGGTCTGACGACGATCGGGGCGGACTTCGATGGGCACCTGGTAGGTAGCGCCACCGACGCGGCGAGCCTTCAGCTCCACTGCGGGCATGATGTTTTCCATGGCCTGCTGGAAGACTTCCAGGCCGTTCTTGCCGGTCTTGTTCTCGACGATTTCAAAAGCGCCATAAACGACTTTCTGGGCAACACCCTTCTTGCCGTCCAGCATGACGCTGTTCACGAGCTTGGTAACCAGAACGGAGTTGTAATTAGGATCCGGGAGGACCTCTCTCTTGGGAACATTACCTCTTCTGGGCACTTTGCTTCCCTCCTTCATAATATAATGATTTCATCGGTACTCGAAAGTGTAACTTTCGTTGTGCCTGGTCAAGAGGTTTCATCTATATAAAACCACATGACAAGGCGGTTTTGCCTTGCGAAAGGGCAGAAATGAGTCAAATTTTGTTCGGATGGAAAGAATTACTTCTTCTTGCCAGCCTTGGGGCGCTTTGCACCGTACTTGGAGCGGGACTGCATACGGCCGTTAACACCCTGGGTATCCAGAGTACCACGGATGATGTGGTAACGAACACCGGGAAGGTCCTTAACACGACCGCCGCGGATCAGAACCACGGAGTGCTCCTGCAGGTTGTGGCCAACACCGGGAATGTAAGCGGAAACTTCCATGCCATTGGTCAGACGCACACGGGCGATCTTACGCAGAGCGGAGTTAGGCTTCTTGGGGGTGGTGGTACGGACAGCAGTGCAAACACCACGCTTCTGGGGGGAAGGCAGAGTAGTAGCCTTATTCTCCAGGGTGTTCAGACCTCTCTGCAGAGCAGGAGCGGTGGACTTGTAGGTGACCTGCTGACGGCCATTTCTAACGAGCTGATTAAAAGTAGGCATCAATTTTCTCCTTTCTTTTGTTCTCGCCTTTCGGCGGGTATATATTCTTCGGAAAAATCCGTAAGAACCGGGATCAATCGACGACGGCAGCAGCCGCCGCGCCAACCTCGATGCCGCACACGCTGCCGAGATCGGACATACTGCTCACCCATGCAAGCCGGATGTTGCGTTCACCGCACATTTTTTCCAGCGGATCGGTGATGGCAGGATCGGCGTTTTTCGCCAGATAAACGAACTGCGCGCGACCGTTTTGGATGGCTTTGCGCAGCTGCTTGGAGCCAACCACGATCTTCAATCCGCCCAAATCGGGCAAATCGCCGCACTTCGGTATTTTACTATTTTTTTTAGTATCCATACAAAAACATATTATACGCACTTTTTCAAAAAAGTCAACAAATTTTCCGGAAAAATTTCTGCAAAATTTCCAGGCATATCATGCCCTCACAATTGAATATTATACCATTTTCTTCCCACCTGCGTCAACCGGCAGGTCTCCCCCGTAGGCCCTGTTATTTCATTTCCCTCCCTCTGACACCCGCTTTGCTCACTTTCTTCCGTGGACGCAAGAAAGCGGTCCGCCATTCATACAAAAATGCCGTCACCGGTTCGGGTGACGGCATTTTGATTTGCATTACATGGCGTTCTCGATCATTTCCTCGGGGATCCGGGCCTCGGGAGTTGCGCCGGGCTGATAATCCCGGTAAGCCATCAAGCCGGAGCCTGCAGGGATCAGCTTACCAATCAGCACATTCTCCTTCAGACCAACCAGATGGTCGACCTTCTGCTTGATAGCAGCGTCGGTCAGGACCTTGGTGGTCTCCTGGAAGGATGCGGCGGACAGCCAGGAATCGGTGGCCAGAGCTGCCTTGGTGATACCCAGCAGCATAGTGGTAGCCTGAGCCAGACGCAGTTCGGTCTCGCCGGCATCGATCCGGGCCTGGACCTCGGCGTTGGCATCCTCGAACTCGAAGGTATCCACGGAGGTACCGGCCAGCAGCCGGGTGTCGCCGGGATCTTCCACACGGAGCTTGCGCATCATCTGACGGATGATGACCTCGATGTGCTTATCGTTGATCTCAACACCCTGCTGACGGTACACAGCCTGGACGGACTGAACCAGATAATCCTGAACAGCCTCCACGCCAGAGATACGCAGAACGTCCTGAGGATACAGAGCACCATCGGTGATGGGCTCGCCCTTCAGCACACGCTTGCCGTGGCTGACCTTCGGGACGGCGTGCCTCGAACAGTTCTTCAACTCTGGGCAGACCCTGGGTGATATCGTCACCTGCAACGCCGCCGGAGTGGAAGGTACGCATGGTCAGCTGAGTACCGGGCTCACCGATGGACTGTGCTGCGATAACGCCGACAGCCTCGCCCAGGTCAACCTGCTTGGAGGTGGCCAGGTTCATGCCGTAGCACTTGGCGCAGACGCCCACACGGGCGCGGCAGCCCAGAATGGTGCGGATATAGATCTTCTCAATGCCGGCCTTCTCGAACTTCTCGGCATCCTCGGGCATCATCATGACGTCCTTGGAGTGGATCAGCTCGCCAGTCTCAGGATGCACAACATCATTGACGGGGAAGCGGCCGCGGATGCGATTGCCGAAGGTATCCACAACGTCACCGTTCTTGTCGTACACAGCACCGACCCAGATACCGTTTGCGGTGCCGCAGTTCTGCTCACGGATGATAACATCCTGAGAAACGTCGACCATTCGACGGGTCAGGTAACCGGAGTCAGCGGTACGAAGAGCGGTATCGGTCATACCCTTACGGGCGCCCTTGGAGGAGATGAAGTACTCCAGAACGCTAAGGCCTTCACGGAAGTTTGCCTTAACGGGGATCTCGACGGTACGGCCGGAGGTATCGGCCATCAGGCCACGCATACCGCCCAGCTGACGGATCTGAGCCATAGAACCACGGGCGCCGGAGTCAGCCATCATGTAGATGGGGTTGTACTGATCCATGCTGCCCTGCAGAGCATCGGTGACGTCCTTGGTGGTCTTTTCCCACTGCTGGACGACCAGACGATAGCGCTCCTCGTTGGTGATGAAGCCCTGACGGTAGTAGTTTTCGATCTCAACGATCTTGCCCTCAGCCTTCTTGACCAGCTCATACTTAGCAGCAGGAACCACCATGTCAGCGATGGACACGGAGATAGCGCCCTTCGTGGAGAACTTGTAGCCCAGAGCCTTGATCTTATCCAGCATCTCGGTGGACACGGTAAAGCCGTGCTTGCGGATGCACTTGTCGATGATCTTACCCAGCTGCTTCTTGCCGACCAGGAAGTCGACTTCCAGATCGAAGGCATGCTCGGGATCGTTGCGGTCCACGAAGCCCAGATCCTGGGGGATATGCTCGTTGTAGATCAGACGGCCAACGGTGGCGTTGATCAGACGGTACTCCATCTTGCCGTCGATCTCCTTGCCGTAACGGACCTGAATGGGTGCATGCAGGCCGATGGCGCCGTCAGCATAGGCAGCGATAGCCTCCTCCACGCTGGAGTAGCTGTGGATAGAGCGGAACTTTGCTTCCTTCTTGCCCTCAGCCTTGGCCTTCTTGTTGGCAGCCACGAACTCGTCTGCATCCACGATCTGGCCCACGGGCAGTTCGGTCTCACCGGCATCGGTAACGAAGATGGTCTCAGCGCCCTTCTCGGCCTTACCCAGTCTGGTATAGGTCAGATAGTAAGCACCGAGGATCATATCCTGGGTAGGAACGGTAACGGGCTTGCCGTCCTGAGGACGCAGCAGGTTGTTGGCAGAGAGCATCAGCATACGGGCCTCAGCCTGAGCCTCAGGGCTCAGAGGCACGTGAATAGCCATCTGGTCGCCGTCGAAGTCGGCGTTAAATGCGGTACAGCAAAGAGGATGCAGCTTCAGTGCGCGGCCCTCGACCAGCACGGGCTCGAAAGCCTGGATACCCAGACGGTGCAGGGTAGGCGCACGGTTCAGCATAACGGGACGATCCTTGATGATCTCGTCCAGAGCATCCCAAACCTCGGTCTTGCCCTTGTCGATCATCTTCTTGGCAGACTTGATGTTGTTAGCATGGCCGTCTGCAACCAGCTTCTTCATAACGAAGGGCCGGAACAGCTCAATGGCCATTTCCTTGGGCACGCCGCACTGATACAGCTTCAGCTCGGGACCGACAACGATAACGGAACGGCCGGAGTAGTCAACACGCTTACCCAGCAGGTTCTGACGGAAGCGGCCCTGCTTGCCCTTGAGCATATCGGACAGGGACTTCAGCGCACGGTTGTTGGCGCCGGTGACGGCACGGCCGCGGCGGCCGTTGTCGATCAGAGCGTCCACAGCCTCCTGCAGCATACGCTTTTCGTTGCGGATGATGATGTCGGGGGCATGGAGCTGAACCAGTCTCTTCAGACGGTTGTTACGGTTGATGACGCGGCGGTACAGGTCATTCAGGTCGGAGGTGGCGAAACGGCCGCCGTCCAGCTGAATCATAGGACGGATATCCGGGGGGATCACGGGCAGTACGTCCATGATCATCCAGCTGGGCTTGTTGCCGGACTCACGGAAAGCCTCGACAACCTCCAGACGCTTGACCAGACGCAGCTTCTTCTGAGAAGAAGCGGTCTTCAGCTCCTCGCGCAGCTGGCTGGAAAGCTTTTCCAGATCGATCTGCTCCAGCAGCTCCTTGACAGCCTCAGCGCCCATGCCTGCCTTGAAGTCGTCCTCGTACTTCTCACGCATATCCCGGTATTCCTTCTCGGTGAGCACCTGGTTCATAGCCAGAGGTGCGTCGCCGGGATCGGTGACGATATAGGCAGCGAAGTACAGGACCTTCTCCAGGATCTTGGGGCTGATATCCAGGATCAGACCCATCCGGGAGGGGATACCCTTGAAGTACCAGATATGGCTGCAGGGTGCTGCCAGTTCGATGTGGCCCATGCGCTCACGGCGCACCTTGGCCTTGGTGACCTCGACGCCGCAGCGATCGCAGACCTTACCCTTATACTTGATCTTCTTATATTTACCGCAGTGGCACTCCCAGTCCTTCTGCGGTCCGAAGATCTTCTCGCAGTACAGGCCGTCGCGCTCGGGCTTCAGAGTACGATAGTTGATGGTCTCGGGCTTCTTGACCTCGCCGTAAGACCACTGCCGGATCATCTCCGGCGAAGCGATGCCGATCTTAATGGCATCAAAGGTGGCATTTGCCATTGTCACGCCTCCTTATTCTTCGTAGCTGTCGGTGTCGTCGTTTGCGCCACCGAACACATCCATAATATCCTCCGGGCTATCCTCGTCGATGACGAAACCGGCATCCAGCACCTCTTCTGTGGTACCGACGACCAGCTCAGTCTCGTGGTCGGCGGTGTAGACGATCTCATCCTCGTCCTCTTCGTCCTTCAGCTCAATCTCGTTGCCGTTTTCATCCAGCACGCGGATATCCAGACACAGAGCCTGCAGTTCCTTGACCAGAACCTTGAAGGATTCGGGAACACCGGGCTTGGGAATATTTGCGCCCTTGACGATGGCCTCGTAGGTCTTGACACGACCGGTAACATCGTCGGACTTGACAGTCAGGATCTCCTGCAGGGTATAGGCAGCGCCGTAAGCCTCCAGGGCCCAGACTTCCATTTCGCCGAAACGCTGACCGCCGAACTGAGCCTTACCGCCCAGAGGCTGCTGGGTAACCAGAGCGTAGGGACCGGTGGAACGGGCATGGATCTTATCGTCGACCAGGTGGTGCAGCTTCAGGTAGTAGGGGTAACCAACGGTGACCAGGTTATCGAAGGGTTCGCCGGTACGGCCGTCATACAGAATGGTCTTGCCATCCTCACGCAGGCCTGCCAGCTTCAGGGTCTCGCGGATATCCTTCTCGTTTGCGCCGTCGAAGACGGGGGTGGCAACATGCCAGCCCAGAGCCTTTGCGGCGTAGCCCAGATGGACCTCCAGCACCTGACCGATGTTCATACGGGAAGGCACGCCCAGGGGGTTCAGAACCACATCCAGGGGGGTGCCGTCGGGCAGGAAGGGCATATCTTCCTCGGGCAGAACGCGGGAAACGACACCCTTGTTACCGTGACGACCGGCCATCTTATCGCCGACGCCGATCTTACGCTTCTGAGCCAGGTACACGCGGACGGACTTAGTCACGCCGGGAGCCAGCTCATCGGAATTCTCCTTGGTGAAGATCTTCACGTCCACAACGATACCGGAGGTACCGTGAGGCACCTTCAGGGAGGTGTCGCGGACTTCTCTTGCCTTCTCGCCGAAGATGGCCCGCAGCAGGCGCTCCTCGGGGGTCAGCTCGGTCTCGCCCTTGGGGGTGACCTTACCGACCAGGTAGTCGCCGGCATGGACCTCAGCACCGACGCGGATGATGCCATCCTCGTCCAGATCCTTCAGGGTGTCCTCACCGACGTTGGGGATATCACGGGTGATCTCCTCAGGTCCCAGCTTGGTGTCGCGGGCCTCGGTCTCGTACTCCTCGATGTGGATGGAGGTGAAGACGTCCTCGCGAACCAGACGCTCGTTCAGCAGAATGGCGTCCTCGTAGTTGTAACCTTCCCAGGTGACGAAGCCGATCAGAACGTTCTTACCCAGAGCCACCTCACCGCCGGAGCAGGAAGGACCGTCGGCGATGATCTGCTCGGTGTCCACGCGCTCACCCACCACAACGATGGGGCGCTGGTTGACGCAGGTGCCGGCATTGGAGCGGGCAAACTTGGTCAGCTTGCAATGCTCGATCTCGCCGTCGTCGTACTTGACGGTGATGTTGTTGGCGGAAACGCCGATGACCACACCGGGCTTCTTGGCCTTGATACAGACCTCGGAGTCCACGGCAGCCTTATGCTCGATACCGGTGGCAACCACAGGGGGCTCGGTGGTCAGCAGGGGCACTGCCTGACGCTGCATGTTCGCGCCCATCAGTGCGCGGTTTGCGTCGTCGTTCTGCAGGAAGGGAATGAAAGAAGTTGCGATGGAGATCATCATTCTGGGAGAAACGTCGATGTAGTCGATCATTTCCCGGTCAACTTCGATGATCTCGTTGCGGTGACGGCAGGTGATACGGGCATTTGCCAGACGGCCCTGCTCGTCCAGGGGCTCATTGGCCTGACCGACATAGAAATCGTCTTCCACATCAGCGGTCATATACTCAACATTCTGGGTAACCACGCCGGTAGCCTTGTCCACCTTACGGTAGGGAGCCTCAACGAAACCGTACTCGTTGATCTTGGCGAAGGTAGCCAGATAGTTGATCAGGCCGATGTTGGGACCTTCGGGGGTCTCAATGGGGCACATACGGCCATAGTGGGTATAGTGAATGTCTCGGACATCGAAGGAAGCACGGTCACGGCTCAGACCGCCGGGGCCCAGAGCGGACAGACGGCGCTTGTGGGTCAGCTCGGACAGAGGGTTATTCTGGTCCATGAACTGGCTCAGAGGAGAAGAGCCGAAGAACTCCTTGATGACAGCGGTAACAGGCCGGATGTTGATCAGACTCTGGGGGGTAACGGCATCCAGATCCTGCACGGTCATGCGCTCACGGATGACGCGGTCCAGACGGCTAAAGCCGATACGGAACTGGTTCTGCAGCAGCTCGCCCACGCAGCGCAGACGGCGGTTGCCCAGATGGTCGATGTCATCGGGGGTACCGATACCCATAGCCACACAGTTGAGGTAGTTGATGGATGCCATGATGTCGTCGACGATGATGTGCTTGGGGATCAGATCATCGATGCGCTCAGCAATAGCTTCCTTCCAGCCGTCGGTGGGAACAGTCTGCAGCATCTCCTTCAGCACGGAGAAGCGGACCTTCTCATTGACGCCGAACTGAGCGGGATCAAAGTCCACGAACTTCTCCATCCGAACCATGTCGTTGGAGAAGACCTTCACCAGGCTGTCGCCAATCTTGACGATGGCCTCGTTGACGCCCTTATCGCTGAGCTCATGGGCCTTGGCACGGGAGATGATCTCACCGGGCATCACCAGGATCTCGCCGGTCATGGGATCAGCGATGGGCTCAGCCACTTCCTGACCGGACAGACGGGACCAGATGTCCATCTTCTTATTGAACTTGTAACGGCCGACGCGGCTGACATCGTAGCGGTGTGCATCAAACAGCAGACCTTCCAGATGAGCGGTGGCAGTCTCCACCGTGGGAGGCTCACCGGGACGCAGACGGCGGTAGATCTCCAGCAGGGACTCCTCGCGGGTCTTGCAGGGATCCTTCTCCAGGGTAGCCAGGATACGGTCATCCTCGCCGAACATGGCCTTGATCTGCTCGTCGGTCTGCACGCCCATGGCGCGGATCAGGCTGGTGACAGGCAGCTTGCGGTTCTTGTCGATGCGGACCCAGAACACATTGGAATTGTCAGTCTCATACTCCAGCCAGGCGCCGCGGTAGGGAATGACGGTAGCGGTATAGGTGTGCTGGTCAGCCTTGTCCACCTCGTGGCCGTAGTACATACCGGGGGAACGAACGATCTGGGAGATGATAACACGCTCAGCACCGTTGATCACGAAGGTACCGCCGTTGGTCATCACGGGGAAATCGCCCATGAAGATCTCCTGCTCCTTGATCTCATCGGTCTCGGTGTTTCTCAGCCGAACCCGAACCTTGATGGGCTTGGCATAGGTGGCATCCCGCTCCTTGCACTCCTCGATGGTGTACTTGGGCTTGTCTTCCATGGTGTAATCCAGGAAAGACAGCTCCAGCTTACCGGAGAAATCGGTAATGGTGCCAACATCCTTAAAGACCTCTCTCAGGCCGGTTTCCAGAAACCACTCATAGGAGTCCTTCTGGATTTTCAGCATGTTGGGGATCTCCAGGATCTCTTCATACTTTGCGTAGGACTTACGCATGGTCTTGCCGAACATTACGTCCTTGACCATTGCCATATGGATCATCACAGCCTTTCTTACGAATTTGTGTGTTGCTTACTTGATACGCGAGGCGCAGTTGTCAATTTTATCTAAGATATCTCTTGACACAGCCCCCATCCTATGGTAAAATGACCTTGTTAAGGGGGAAGTCCGCAAAAGGGCATACTACCACAGTATGGAAGACCATTATACAGGATCCCTTCCCGTTTGTCAACCGATTTTCCCGTTTTTTTCGAGGCTTATGCCTCGTTTTTTTATACCCATTTTCCAAATCCTCTCCGCTTTGAACAAACCGCACAAAAACGTCCCGGTTTCATTCCGAAACCGGGACGTTTTTTGTCACTTATTCTCCGATCATAATACCCGTGGGCACCACCGTAGCGCCAGCGGCGCCGGGCGCAAAGGTGTAAGTCTCAAAGGTCACGATGATCTGTCCCTCCGCCACATGGAAGTTGTATTCCTCTGCGGAACGGCCCTCCAGGATCCGCTCCGGAGCATCAAACAGCCCCTCGCCGTATTCCTCGGTGACATATTCACAGATGATGGTGTTCAGTTTCTCCTCTGCTTCCGCGGGATCACCGCCCATGACCTGCAGCACGTTCAGCATTTCTCCGGTGGTCAGATCAAAGGTCATGCCGTAGTAGTCGGCGTTGAACACACCGCCCATAAACCATTCCGTGCCCATGCGGATGCTGAGGATCCCGTCACCATTGTGGGTCACTTCCGCCGACATATCATAGATCAGGTCACCATAACCCATTCCTGCCAGTTCCAGATAGTCCTCCATCTCCTCTTCGGACTCATAGATCCGATAGGACTGCTCCGAGACAAACGCCTCTCCCACTTCTTCGATCTGTGCATTGATCTTCTCCGCGGCATCGGTACGGTCCAGCACCACTACCTGCTCAAAGATATGCGAAATCAGCACATCGCCGTCACCGTTATACCAGGAACCGTCCATGATACGGTATTCCACTTCCACCGCCCCGGTCTGCTTGGGTGCATCGTCCTCATCATCCCGGTCTTTTCTGCTTTTTCTTCCGTTGCCGGAGTCCTGACAGCCGGCCAGCATCAGCATCGCCAAGGCCAGCACCAGACAAAACATTTTCTTCCATTGATTCATATCTTTATCTCCTCTAAAATCAAACCGAACCCACCCCGAACAGAGTGAGTGCGGAAAATTACCATTACAGCGCGGAATAACCGAAGCTGTTTACCAGCGCATCGATCTTCTGGCCTGCCTTGCAGTAGGGGCATTCCTTATAATCGTAGCTCTCATAGTCGGGGATATCGTCGATGGAGTAGATGGAGCGGACAGGATAGCCTGCCACCTCGTCCACTGCCCGGTAGATGGCCGCAACGCCTGCCACCCGGCCGCCGTAATAGTCGATGGCCTCGATGGAGCGTTTTGCGGTAAAACCGGTGGTCACGGAGGCCATCAGCACCAGAACGGTCTTGCCCTGAATCATGGGCTTGATATTGTCCCGGAAGATGATCTGGGAATTGGCGTTGTATTCAGGCTCCAGCACATAGATGGTCTGGTGCTGGTTGATGGTATGGAAACCGGTCTTGGTCAGTTCTTCTGCCACGCAGGCACCCAGCACGGCGGTGCCGTCCAGACACAGAATGGTATCCACGGGGGTATCGTTAATAAAATGAGAAACCAGCTGATAGGCGCTGTCCTTAGCCTCGCTCAGACGCGTCTTCTGGTAAGTAATATCAATATAGTAGTTGATATGGGAGTGGTTGGTGGCAAAATGGCCCCGGGCCACGCGCAGGGGTGCGTTGCCGTAGCGGATCTTGTAGTGCTTGATATCGATCATAAAACGGTACCTCCTTGTGTATCAAAAGAAAGCGCTTTTCCATCCGGCAGTGCGTTTTAGCCGGACTGTGAAAAAACGCTTTTTTTCATTATACATCGACATAGCAAAGAAAGGCAAGAAAAAACTTCCTGCCCATTTGCCCAAAAATCAACCATCCGTCTTGTGCGGATTGCGAGCCTTGAGCATTTTTTCCTGCCGCTTATACTGCCGGGCGATGATCTTGCAGATTTTTCCGGTGCGGATCATCCAGTTCATCTTACCATAGCTGACCCACTGCACCCCATCGGTCTCACCGGGCAGCAGCACGATGTCCTTGAGATGGATGGGCCACTTCAGGCAATAGAAATCATAGAAATTATTTCGATCCCGGTCCGTATCGATCAGTTCAAAGGCATCTTCCGCCGCCTGAATACCGGTCTCCTCGAATAACTCCCGGGCGATAGCCTGTCGGCTGGTCTCTCCGGCTTGGGCCGCGCCGCCGGAATTTTCCCAAGTTCCCGCAAAGCTCTTCCCTTTGGCCCGCCGTGTCAGCAGCAGATGACCGCTGCCGTCGTAGACCCAAACACAGACCACAAGACCGAATTCATCCTTTTTCCAGGGCGTGCCGCGCTTATGCAGCTTGCCGGTAAGCTGCCGGTCGGCATCGTACACATCATTCCATTCCATGGCGGCACTCCTTTCATCATACTTTTTCTTAGTGTAGCACAAGTGGAAAGAAAAGGCAATCAAAAATGCTGTTTGCATAGCATTTTCCTGTATTTTTTACATATTTCAACCACATGATTCTGCTATTTTGCCAGTCTCCAGCCATGCAAAAGGCCCCGGTTCTGCCTTTTGGCAGTCCCGGGACTTCTCATTAGCGTTTCAGCGCCTTTTTCAGCACCGGCACAATCAGTAGTGCCACCGCACCGCCGATCACCGCGGTGATCAGCTGTGGCCATGCGAACATCGTCGGCAGCAGCTTCAGCATGGGAGGTGCCAGCACCACGATTCCCCCGATCTTCTTGCCCAACAGCGCACCGGAAGCCAGTCCGCAGATGACCTTCCCCACCAGCACATACAGCACCGCGAACTTAACCGCCGCAGCCGCGCCCACCGCGCCGACCTGCTTCCACTTTGCCGTCTGCTTGTTCCCTGCAAGCCAGTGCAGCAGTGCCACATAGCAGGCGTTGCCCAGCATGATAGGCAGAACCGTCACAAAATTCGGCGCAATTCCCAGGGCGAAAGCGCACACCGGGGAGATCAGCGCCACCGTCAAACCGCCGCCCAATCCCACAAACAGTACCGTCACCGCCAGCACCGCGTTGACGCAGGAGCCGGTAACGATCTGACCAAAGGGCTTGGTCAGTGCCTGCAGTGACACCAGCAGCGCCAGCATAACGGCCGTTTCCGTAATATTTCGAATCTTTTTGCTCATGGAGTTTCCTCTTTTCGTCAGTCTTTGTTGATCACGCCGGAGTAAGCGGTCTTGACGCTGACCCCCGGCAGGCTTCCGATCTTCCCAGCCAACGCTGCGATGGTGTTCTGGGGCGCATCCATCGCAACGGAAATGATGCTGATCCCCCGTTTGCGGTAAGGGATGCCCATACGCCCGATGATGAATTCTCCGTATTCATGCAAAAAAGCATTGAGCTTTTCCACAGAATCCGGGTTCTCCACCACCATGCTCATAACCGCCACACGAGTTTCCATCTTGTCCCTCCACAATCAAAAAATGCCCCACCCAGTCGGGTGCGGCCATGATCCATCCGCCCCATAGGGTGATCCCATGGAGCCAAAACCATATGTACGCACCTTTCACGCAGCTTTTCGCTTAATGTCAGAAGCTGCCCATATTTTACCCCACCCCCACGCAAAAAGCAAGCACCAATTCCTTCCGCCTTCCGCCGTCCCCCGCCCAATGCCGGCAGCTAAAAAACACCCAACCACGGATGTGATTTGCTGTCGAAGCCCGGATGAGGGATTCGATTTGCATTCTCTGCCGCTTTGAGCGGAAGAGAATTGCGGTGTTGCCGCCGTCGAGCCGGCGGCAAGCAGATGTCCACTGGACATCTGCATTAGATG
>JAGKTU010000001.1 GCA_021153265.1 Clostridia bacterium | reverse complement strand
CAGCAGCTTGGAATCCAGATTCAGGACGAAAACTGTCCGTACAATGTCATCCAGATCGGCGCTGTCTCCCTCCAGAGGGAATACCCATTCGTCTTCGTTCTCTTCGTCGGCCAGCTCAGTCACCAGAACCACATCGATAGGGATCAAAACGTCCCGGTCGAAGCTGCCGGCGCAGCGGTCGCAGATGCCGTGGATGCAGGTTCGAATGGAACCGGACATCATCATAACACCGGCGGTGTTCCGCACGATACCCTCAGCCACAACGGGCTCGGACACCGGATAGCTGATGCCATAGCGAAGATCACTTAGGTCAACACTGGTGGAAAAGGGAATGGATGCGCCGGGACTGTCAATGATCTTAGCAAGTCCTAACAGCATAGTAACCCTCCTTTTCACAGTCGTGCCTAGATATTATATAGGGTTTTATCTCATTTGTCAAACATTATTTTTACAAAATCTTCGCATTTTTGCTTTGTAAAACACAGCATCTTGTGCTGTGGGGTTCTATTTCTCCGGCCGGGGACATACCCTGTGATAAACCAAGGGCAGGAGCCACCCTCCTGCCGGTCAAGGAGGCTGGCTATGGATCATATTTATCAGGATATCGCCCGCAGGACCGGTGGCGATATCTACATCGGCGTGGTAGGCCCGGTTCGCACGGGAAAATCCACATTTATCAAGCGGATCATGGAGTTGTTGGTAATTCCCGGCATCGATGACCCCTATCGGAAAGAACGGGCCCGGGATGAATTGCCCCAGAGCGGTTCCGGCAGAACCATCATGACCTCGGAGCCGAAATTCGTTCCTGAGGAAGCGGTGGAGATCACCCCTGACGGCACCACCAAGCTCCGGGTGCGGATGATCGACTCTGTGGGATATATGGTGGACGGCGCGGTGGGAGCAGAGGAGGACGGTGTCCCAAGACTCGTCACCACACCCTGGTTCGACCACGAGATCCCCATGACCGAAGCCGCAGAACTGGGGACGAAAAAGGTCATGGAGGAGCATTGCTCCATTGGTATGGTGGTGACCACTGATGGTACCATCACGGATATCCCAAGAGAGGACTACATTCAAGCAGAGCGCCGTGCTATCCGGGATATGCAGGCCACCGGGAAACCGTATCTCGTCATCGTTAACTCCCGGGAGCCGAAGGGCAAGGCTGCCGGTGAGACAAAGGACTATATATATAAGGAATACGGCGTGATGCCGGCGGTGGCGGATTGCCAGGCTCTGGACGAAGAGGGGATCTGCAACCTTCTTCGTCAGCTGCTCAGCGCCTTTCCCATGAACGAGCTTCAGATTTATCTTCCCCGTTGGATGGATGCCCTGGAGTGGGATCACCCGGTGAAGGCGGAACTATGCCGCGCACTGCTGGAGAAGGCACAGTCCATCACCTCTTTGGGGCAGGCGGAAAATGCTCTGGAGGCTCTGCAGGAGTTGGAACAGGTGACGGATTACAACCTGCGTTCGGTGGATCTGGGAACCGGCGTGGTCAGCTGTGCCATCCAATTCCCGGAATCCCTGTTCTATGAGATCTTGAGCAACCGGGCAGGGGTGACGGTTCGCACCGATGGAGAACTGCTGACCATGCTGACGGAGCTGGCCAAAATCAAACGGGAATATGACAAAATTTCCGATGCCCTGTCGTCGGTGAAAGCCACCGGCTACGGCGTGGTGATGCCCACAGCGGAGGAAATGAAGCTGGAAACCCCGGAAGTCCTCCGCAAAGGCGGCGCTTACGGCGTAAAACTGAAAGCCGGCGCGCCATCCATCCACATGGTTCGGGTGGATATCGACACGGAAATCAGCCCTATGGTGGGCGACGAGAAGCAATCCCGGGAGTTGGTGGAACACCTGTCCGGGGAAGATCCGGAAAAACTCTGGCAGAGCAATATTTTCGGCAAATCCGTCTACGATCTGATCCGGGAGGGTCTCACCGCCAAGGTGGTGCAGCTTCCCGAGGATGTAAGGGGAAAATTCCGGGGAACCTTGACCCGGATCGTCAACGAGGGTGCCACCGGACTGATTTGCCTGATCCTGTAGTTGACATTTTTTCTCCACAGAGGTAAAATAAAGAAAAATACAAGGAGGATTTCCTTATGGCTAAAATTGACTACATCTGGCAGGATAAAAAACGTTATTTTGGTCTGCCTTTGAGCTTTACCCGCTATGCCATGTCCGAGGATCGCCTGTTTACCTCTGTGGGTCTTCTGAATCTGAAGGATGATGAGGTGCTTCTGTACCGCGTCCGGGATATCGACACCTCCCGCAGCCTCTGGCAGCGGCTGTTCGGTGTAGGAACCGTGACCATCATGTCGTCCGATAAATCCATGCCCAACATGGTGCTGAAAAACATCAAAAATCCCGTGGATGTCAAGGAACGGATCCATGAGCAGGTGGAGGATATGAAGATCCGCCGCCGGGTACGTTTCGGTGAGATCATGACCTCTGATGCGGATCTCGATGAGGAAATTTCCGATAACGAATGACATGAAATCCCTGCTGCTTACCGCAGCAGGGACTTTCTTTTGAAAATTTCCGGTCAAACAAAAACTTTCTCTTTACCCCGGTGTACAACCGTGCTACAATGAAAGCTACTTTCCGACGATTCAGGGGGAACCATCATGAAGCATCCGCAGAAACGGACAATCAACTGGAATTATCAAGCGCTGGCCTTTGCACTTCCCTTTGTGGGAATGCTGATGATCATGATCATCAAGGGCTGTGCGCCCTTTGGCACCAATGCGCTGCTGTATTCCGATGCTTACCACCAGTATTATCCCTTCTTCAAAGCTTATCGGCAGGCGCTGCTGTCCGGCGAATCTCTGTTGTACAGCTGGGATGTGGGCATGGGTATGGATTATCTGGGTCTGATCTCCTATTATCTGGCCAGCCCTCTGAATCTGCTGAGTGTGTTTGTGCCGGAGGACTTTCTGGTCAGCTATTTCTGCCTGCTGACACCTATCCGCATGGGTCTGGCCGGATGGTTCTTTGCTATTTTCTTAAATAAGATCTTTGACAAGGACGATCTGTCCATCTCTATTTTCGGCGCATTCTATGCGACCTGTGCCTGGGTGGCTGGTTACCGCTGGAATGTAATGTGGATGGATACCTTTGCACTGCTGCCGTTGGTCGTGCTGGGTACGGTGTGCCTCCTGCGGGATAAAAAGTTCATTTTGTATACCCTGAGCCTGTTTATAGCGATATTTGCCAACTATTATGTGGGATTTTTCGTGTGTATTTTCGTGGCACTGGTGTTCTTCTGCTATGAGATCTGCCGCTGGCAGGGCTTCAAACGATTCTTTATGGATCTGGGCCGAATCGCCTTGTTTTCCCTGCTTGCCATCGGCATGACTGCGATTCTGGAGCTGCCTGCCTTTGCAGCGCTGCAGACGACCCAGTCCAGCATCAACAAATTCCCCACAAAATTGCTTATGAATATTGCCGATGAGCATTCCTGGAAGGGCTTCCTGAATGCTGTGCTGCAGGTAGCGGGCCAAATGGCCGGCGCCCATGAGCCTGTGTTCAAGGAAGGTCTGCCCAACCTCTACTGCGGTGTGGGTACCATGATGCTTGCATTCCTGTATCTGACGGCTAAGGAGATCAAAATTCGGGACAAGATCTGCGCAGTTTTCCTGCTTCTGTTCTTCAATGTCAGCTTTATTATCCGTCCGCTGGACTATATCTGGCATGGTTTCCATTTTACCAACATGATCCCTTACCGTTTTAGCTTCCTGTATAGCTTTGTGGTACTGTACATGGGATATCATGCGTGGACAGTCCGCAAAAGCTTCCGGCTTTGGCAGCTGATCTTCGCGTGTGTCATGTGTCTGGCTGTTACATCCTGCACCAAGACGTGGCAGGATACGGTATACCTTCCCTTTAATCTGGGCTTCATAGCCATGTATCTGGGTGCGTTGATCTACGGCTGGTATGAACCGAAGCAAGAGACCGACCCCAACCGGAGCTACATTCCCACCAGAGAACTCCAGCGCAGAGAAGCCCGGCTGAAACTGCGCCAAGCAAATACGCTGCTGTTCCTCAGTGTGATCATGATCGTGGAGCTGATCATGAATCTGGTGAACATGGGCGCGCATATCCCCCTGCAAAGCACCAATTTCTACCCCCGCGGAACCACTTACTCCGCCTCCATGATCCGCTATATGAAGGAACGGGAGGATGACACGCTTTTCTACCGCGCCGAGACTGCCCATGCACAGACCCTCAACGACGGCGCGCTGAACGATTACCACGGTGTTTCCACCTTCACCAGTTCTGCCAATGTCAAAGTGACGGAGTTCATGCACGGGCTGGGCTATGGTGCTAAGAATACCTACAACCGGTATTGTTATGAAGAAGGTTCTCCCGTATCGGATCTGTTCCTTGGCGTAAAATATATGATCGAGCGGGATGGAAACCAGCGGGGAAGTTCGGTGTTTACTGATGTTCACAGCTACGGAAAAGTGCATCTGCTGAGAAATAATGCCTACCTTCCTCTGGGCTTCCTGGCTGAGGAGGAACTGGGAGATTTGGTCTATACCGAGCGGAGCAATATGTTTGTGTTCCAGAATGAACTCTTTGCTGCCGCTACCGGCATTGAGGGGGATGTGTGGCGGCTGATCGGCAGCCAGAATCTGGACATTGTTGGTCAGAATGTTGATGTCTACACATGGACCGGTACGGGCTACTGCTCTTACGGCAATGCCCTGCAGGATGGCCAGATTGTCTATGAGTACGAAGCGGATTCTGAGGGCTTCCTGTGTATCTATCTGTACCTGCCCAAGCGCAACGATGTGACCATCCGGGTCAACGACCAGCTCCAATATTCGGAGACCACTTCTCTGGGACAGATGATGGCGGTCTGCGATGTGGTAGAGGGTGACCGGATCCGGGTGGAGATGACCTGCGATGCCGATGAAAGCAGCGCCATGACCCTGACAGCGGCGATCATGAATATGGATCGTTTCTGGAAAGGCTACGAGAAACTGAATGCATCCACCATGGAGCTGACCAGCTTCTCCAATACTAAGGTGGAAGGCACCATTCACTGCGACCGTGACGGCCTGCTCTACACATCCATTCCCCAGAATGGAAACTGGCATGTGTATGTGGATGGTGAAAAAACCGAGATCCAGCTGGTGTGCGACACTATGGTCGGTGTGAAACTGACGGAAGGTGACCACACCCTCCGGTTTGTGTACCGCAATGAAGCCTTCTCCTGGGGCTGGAAGATCAGTTTGCTGAGCGCGCTGATCTTCGGCGCTTTGGTTTGGTTCATCTACAAGCCGGACTTCAAGCCCAAGCCGGGAAAATATCAGAAAAAGTAAAAAAAGGAGGAGCAGTCTATTTAGACTGCTCCTCCTTTTTCTTATTCGCTCAGAATTTCCACGATGGTTCCGCCGCCGACCACATCGTTGCCCTGATACAAAACCACAGCCTGTCCGGGGGTCAAAGCCCGCTGGGGCGTGTCAAAGATCACCCGGGCAAATCCGTTTTCTTCGGGATATACCGTGGCAGGCTGCTCATTTTGACTGTGCCGTGCCTTGGCGGTGACCCGAAGGGGTTCGCGGAGAGAGGGGAAGGGGAACCAGTTCCAATCCCTTGCCCGAAGACCCCGGGAATACAGAGCCTCGTTGGGGCCGACGGTGACGGTATTGGCCGACATATCCTTGCTGCATACATAGACCGGCGCACCAAGGGCAATGCCCAGCCCCTTTCGCTGACCCAGCGTATAGCAGACCGCGCCCTTGTGCCGTCCGACCACATTCCCGTCAAGATCCAGATAATTACCGGGTTCGTATTTCTTTCCGGTATAACTTTCCATGAAGCGGACGTAATCCCCGTCGGGTACAAAGCAGATATCCTGACTGTCCCGTTTCCGTGCCGTTACAAAACCGGCTTTCTCTGCAATTTCTCTGGCCTCGGCTTTCGTCAAGCCGCCCAGAGGGAAACGGACATGGGCAAGCTGCTCTTGGGTCAGGGTATACAGAAAATAGGTCTGATCCTTGGCAGAATCCGCAGCTTTATAAAGCTGGTATCTGCCGGAGACTTCATCCCGACGGATCTGGGCATAGTGGCCGGTAGCAACATAATCACAGCCCAATTCCAACGCTTTTTGCACAAACAGACCAAATTTCAGATGCCGATTGCACTGAATGCAGGGATTGGGTGTCATGCCGCATTCATAACAGTGGATAAAATTCTCAATCACATGCTCCCGGAAGGCATCCTGCAGGGAAAAAACATGGAAGGGAAGCCCCATTCGCTGCGCCACGGCCCGGGCATCTTCCACTGCCTTTGCGGCGGCACAGGACGTTGCTTCATCTGCACCGTCATGGAGCAGCATGGTGGCGCCGATGCACGCATATCCGGCATTTTGCAGCAGCAGCGCTGCAACAGAGCTGTCTACACCGCCGCTCAATCCGATCAAAACCTTTTCCGCCATGACACGGCCTCCTTCTTGGATACTTTCTTGGAGTATATCAACCGGGAACCGGAAAGTCAATGCGGAAATATCGGAAAGATTGACATAAAATGTTTATTTTGTAACGCAATGCTCTTGCAGAAAAATGGAGCGGGAGAGAAAGTTTGCTGATGTGCAAAATAGATATAGTTCGGCGAACTATTTTGTATAAAAATCGGTAACAAAAATGTAATAAAAGTTAAAAAGGGGTTGCAATTCTCGACAGCATCTGCTATAATAGCCACAACCAGACGAAAAAGGAGAAGGATACATATGAAAAGAAGAGTGATTTGCGCCCTTCTGGCCTTGTTAGTGATCGCAAGTTTGCTGCCTGCAACAGTGTCGGCTGCGCCTGCGCTAAAAACCAGCGACAAAGCGGTTGCGATTCTGAAGGACTGGGAAGGTTTTTCTGCGACCCAGTACTGGGATGTGAAGCACTACTCCATTGGCCATGGTACTGCTTGTGAGAAGGATGAGTACCCCAACGGTATCACCAGAGCCGAAGCAGATGTGCTGCTGCGCCAGTACTTAGCCAGTGCAGAAAACGTTGTGAACAACTTCGCTGCAAAGAATAATCTGACTCTGAGCCAGGCACAGTTTGATGCGCTGATTCTGTTCAGCTACAATCTGGGTACCGGCTGGGTCGGAGGCGACGGTGCATTTAAGAATGCTGTGATCGCCGGAAAGACCGGCAACGAGATGATCAACTACTTTACCCAGTATTGCCATGCCGGCGGTGTGGTGAAGACCAGCCTGATCAATCGCCGTCTGACCGAGGCCGATCTGTATCTGAACGGCTATTACGGCACCAATGCACCTTCCAGCTATACTTACGTGATTTTGGACCCCAACGGCGGCGTTTGCAGCACCGATGCGCTGGGCTATGATGCTATGCAGCCTGTGGAGATTCGTGTCGTTCCCGAATATACCGGCTACCGCTTCATGGGCTGGTACACCAAGAAGGACGGCGGCGAGTGGATCACCACTCTGGATGCCAACACCAAGGCTGTGACTTTGTATGCCCACTGGCAGAAGGATGAAGGCCCTCTGGACAGTGATAAGGCACCTAAGGGTACTGCCGCAAGCTACACCCGAAAGGTCACCGGCGGCGCGCTGGAGGTTTTCTACAAGAATGCAGACAGCAAGCTGCTCACCGACGGTGAAGAGGTTACCATTGTTGCCGACTATGTGGACGAGGATGGTCTGAAGTACGGCAAGCTGGCCGATGGCGGCTGGCTGGAACTGACCGATTCCTATGTGACGGCTAAGGCGGATACCAAGAATATCCGCACTGAAGTTGTGCTGGAGAAGGAAGCGGAAATCACCGGCGAGGGTGTCCGCGTAACGGTGACCGGTGACTATGTGAATTATCGCAGCGGCGCGGGTACCAATAATAAGAAGCTGGGCCGTCTGTATTATGGCGATCAGGTGTGGATCACCGAGACCCACGGCACCGGCGTGAATAAGTGGGGCAAGTTCAGCAAGGGCTGGGTCTGCCTGCGCTACACCAACTATGATTCCGTCGTTCTCAACGGCGGCAGCAATATGGATGATATGATCGCCGAGGGCACGGTGCGCGCCAGCTCTCTGGTGATTCGCCAGACACCCAGCAAGAGCGGTGCACGTCTGGGTACCCTGAAAAAGGATACCTATGTGGAGATCATCGAGGTCAAAACGGCGGATGGCCTGACCTGGGGCAATATCGGCAAGGGCTGGATCGCTCTGGACTACGTCAATTGGATGTATGTGTCTACCATTGATCCTTCTACGCCCCCTGCAGACAGTGCAGATCCCGCACCCGATACGCCTACACCTCCTGAAAGCTCCACCACCCCTGAGGGTGATGGTACCGGCACCGTAACTGCAAGTGCTCTGTGTATCCGCAAGGAACCCAGCACCGCAGCCAAGATTCTGGACTACTACCGCAAGGGCGACAAGGTCACCGTTCTGGAGCAGACCACCGTCAAGGGCAAGGTTTGGGGCAGAACCGAAAAGGGCTGGATTTGTCTGAGCTATGTCAAGATGAATTCTGCCGCTGTCACACCCCCTGCCACCGAAACTCCCGGCACACCTTCCACTCCCGCGCCTACCCCCACTCCCACTCCTACCCCCACCGGCAGCCTGACCGGCATCACCACTGCAGGTCTGAACGTCCGTGCCGGCGCAGGTAAGCACTTCCAGGTTGTGGATACCTACGTTAAGGGAACCAAGGTTACGGTCACGGAGCAGAAGATTGCTGACGGTGTCACTTGGGGCAAGACCGAAAAGGGCTGGATCTGCCTGAGCTACATTCGTGTGGATGCAGGCACCGGCAGTGTGATGAAGAGCGGTAAGGTCACCGCCAGCGCACTGAGTGTCCGCAGCGCAGCAGGCACCAACAATCCCATCGTTGGCCGCTATACCAAGGGCACGGTCATCGTGATTCTGGAGACCGCCAAGGTCGGCAAGGTCACGTGGGGCCGTACCGATTTGGGCTGGGTCAGCATGGACTATGTGAAATAAGCCAAAATCCCGCGAGAGTTCTCTCTCGCGGGATTATTTTTTATATTGAAAGCTGGGCTGGATTGTGCTATAATCAAAAAACTGTGCAAGGGAGGTATTACCATGAGCAGAGCAGACGAGCTTTATAAGCAGACATGCCGAAAGATTCTGGAGGAGGGCTACTCCGATGAGGGTCTGGATGTGCGGCCCAAGTGGGCGGATGGTACACCTGCCCATACCATCAAAACCTTCGGCGTGGTCAACCGCTATAATCTGGCGGAAGAATTCCCTATCATGACCCTGCGCCGTACCTATTGGAAGAGCGCCATCGACGAACTGCTTTGGATCTGGCAGAAGAAGTCCAATCGCATCTGCGATCTTGGCAGCCATGTCTGGGACGAGTGGGCAGGCGAGGATGGCACTATCGGCAAGGCCTACGGCTACCAGCTGGGCATTAAGCACCACTATAAAGAGGGCGACATGGACCAGGTGGATCGTGTGCTGTACGACCTGAAGCACAATCCTGCCTCCCGCCGCATCCTCACCAATATCTACAATTTTGAAGATCTGCATGAGATGAACCTGTACCCCTGCGCGTATTCCATGACCTTCAACGTCACCGGAAATAAGCTAAACGCCATTCTTAATCAGCGTTCTCAGGACATGCTCACCGCCAACAACTGGAATGTGGTGCAGTATGCGGTGCTGACCCATATGATGGCACAGGTCTCTGGCCTTGAGGTGGGCGAATTTGTCCATGTCATCGCCGACTGCCATATCTATGACCGCCATATCCCTGCTGTGAAGGCGATGCTTGAGAAGGAGGGCTTCGAAGCGCCTGCATTCAAGATGGATAAGTCCATCGATGATTTCTACGCCTTCACCAAGGACTCCTTCAAGATGGAGAATTACAAGTTCCACGATTTCCCTTTCGAAATCCCTATGGCGATTTGAGGTGGAAACATGGAATTAATCGTAGCAGTTTATGACGATTGGGGCATTGGCCGGGATGGCACCCAGCCCATTGCCCTGTCCGCAGACCGGAAATTCTTCCGGGAGACCACCCGTGGTGCCATGGTCATCGTGGGCCGCCGCACCATTGCCGATTTTCCCGGACAGAAACCTCTGCCGGGCCGTGTCAATGTGGCATTGAGCCGAAACGCAGATGAAATCCCCGGTTTCACTCTCTGCCGCAGCCCTGAGGAGGCCGCAGAACTGGCAAAAACCGTGCAAAGAGCCATGGTCATTGGCGGCGGCAGCATTTACCGACAGATGATGCCCTTCTGTGATACCGCCTATATCACGAAAGTTCACGTGACTCCGGAATCCGACACGTATTTCCCCAATCTGGATGCCGACGATGACTGGTATCTGGCCGAAACCCTCCAATCCGGCGAAGAAAACGGCATTGCCTATGAAATGCTGCTGTATAAACGAAGAGAAAGCTGAATAATCCGCCTGGTGCTGCTGCACCAGGCGGATTTTGCTTGTGTTTAGCGTGATGAATTTCTTTTTGCGGCAGCTTTTTTCATCAAAACTATGAAAAGTACCAGTGACAGCACAATGGATACGCTGCCCATGATAAGCATGTTTCTCATATGGATGCGAGTCTGTTCGGGATTGGGGATTTGTTGTCTGTAGTACACAATTTCTCTTGTTAGGGAATTTTGGGCCATCTCTTGATCCATAGAACCACCGGCGGCTTCCGCAAGCATAACGTCATACAGCTCCCGTATATCCCGCTCTTGAGAACTGGTCAATTTGCTGTCTTCCAACTTGTCGTCAAGATAGTCTTCAACATTCATGGTTTCGAACTCTGACGGATCATCCAGCAATTCTTCCAAATCCTCCATCAACTCCAGATATTCTTCCATGCCGCGGATTTCCTTGTTTGAAGGAAGCTCAGAATATGCAGAAACGCTGACTAATATACGCTGCATACCGAAACCAACCCCCAAGACCAGTATTATGACAGCCAGAATCATTGAGCCAATGCCGGAACGCTTTTTGTTTTCCATAGTCATTCATCCTTTTCTGGTGCATTTTGAAATATTATCTTTTCTTCTTCTGCAGATTGGCAGGTGCTTTCTTGGAAAGAGGTTTCTTTGCTGGGGTCTTGGGACTCGTTCTTCCTTTGGCCGGTGCCTTGGGAGGCGGTGCGGAGGGCTTACCCGTTCTGGGCGGCACGGCCCGGATCAGACACTTCGGTCCGGAGCCGATCAGGTCCTCCCGATGGGCCGCGAGCAATGCCTCCCGAACCAGATAGTAGTTCTTGGGATTGCGGTACTGGATCAGCGCTCTCTGCATGGCCTTCTCGTGAGGATCGGTGGGAACATAGACCTTTTCCATGGTTCTGGGATCCAGTCCTGTGTAATACATCACGGTGGACAGGGTGGAGGGAGTGGGGTAGAAGTCCTGCACCTGCTCCGGGTTATATCCCATTTCCCGGATGTATTCTGCCAGTTCGATGGCTTCTTTCAGCGTAGAGCCGGGATGGCTGGACATGAGATAGGGAACAAGATACTGATTCATACCGTACTGCTTGTTCAGGGCGAAATACTTGTCCACAAACTTGTTGTAGACAGCATTCTTCGGCTTTCCCATACGGCTCAACACAGCGTCGGATACATGTTCCGGTGCAACTTTCAGCTGTCCGGAGATGTGAAATTGGACCAATTCTTTGAAAAAAGTGTCCTTTTTATCAGCAAGAAGATAGTCGAAACGGATACCGCTACGAACAAAAACCTTTTTAACTCCCGGGATTTTCCGGAGTTTCCGCAGCAGAGCTACATAATCCGAGTGATCGGCCTTCATGTTCTTGCAAGGCGTGGGATACAAACACTGCCGTCCGCCGCAGGCGCCCTTGCTCATCTGCTTATCGCAGGCGGGATGGCGGAAATTGGCGGTAGGGCCGCCCACGTCGTGAATATAACCCTTGAAATCCTTGTCCTTGACCATGATTTCCGCTTCTTTTAGGATGGATTCATGGCTTCTGGTCTGGATGATCCGGCCCTGATGGAAGGTCAGTGCGCAGAAGGAGCAAGCACCAAAGCAGCCCCGGTTGGATACCAGACTGAATTTGACCTCCTCAATGGCGGGAACGCCTCCCTTAGCCGCATAGCTGGGATGCCATGTTCGGGCGTAGGGCAGATCATAGACGGCATCCATTTCTTCGGTGGTCAGGGGTTTTTGAGGCGGATTCTGCACCACAAATTCCTTACCGTAAGGCTCTGCCAGCCGCTTGGCGGTGAAGGGGTCGCAGTTTCCGTACTGAATTTTGAAGGATTCGGCGTACTTTTTCTTATTGGCCTTCACTTCTTCGAAGGAGGGCAGCACGATGGTGGGCAGGCTTTCGTCCAGCTCGGCTGTCTTAA
This sequence comes from Clostridia bacterium, assembly GCA_021153265.1. Classification (GTDB taxonomy): domain Bacteria; phylum Bacillota; class Clostridia; order Oscillospirales; family Oscillospiraceae; genus Faecousia. The sequence continues at coordinate 64,579 of JAGKTU010000001.1, read as the reverse complement.
ACACCGTGCCGTCGATGTAGGTGATATCCTTCGCATCCATGCCGGCATTCAGGGCGTCGGCCAATTCCACGATGCTCTTTTCGCCCATGCCGTACATGAGAATATCTGCCTGCGAATCCAGCAGGAGGGAACGGCGCATGGATTCAGACCAATAATCATAGTGACCTAAGCGCCGCAGGGATGCCTCGATGCCGCCGATGAGGATGGGAACATCCTTGTAGGTCTGGCGGATCAGATTACAGTAGACCACAGTGGCATAATCCGGGCGCTTGCCCATTTCACCGCCGGGGGTGAAAGCATCGGTCTTGCGGCGGTGCTTGGTGACGGAATAGTGATTCACCATGGAGTCCATATTGCCGCCGGAAACCAGAAAACCCAGTCGGGGACGTCCGAAAACGTCGATGGACTTGGGATTTTTCCAGTCCGGCTGGGAGATGATGCCGACAGAGTAGCCGTGACTTTCTAAGATTCGGCTGATGATGGCATGACCGAAGGAGGGATGATCCACATAAGCATCGCCGATAACATAGACGAAATCGCAGCTTTCCCAGCCCCGTTCCAGCATTTCTTTTCGATTGATGGGCAAAAATTCCATACCTTGCCTCCTCAAATGTACATTTTCTCTATTATAGCAGAAAACAATCGAATATGGAAGAGTAAAAACCCGGCTGCTGTGCAGCCGGGAAATCTCATTTGTGCTCGATCTTTTCCTTAGTTCCGTCGGGACGGACGATATAGGTGTTCTCCAAATGTCCCACCAGATTGGCCTTCACGGAATCGATGTAGATGCGGCGCAGCTTGTCCCGCTCGATAAGTTCCTCGGCGGTCAGACCTTCGGGGGACTTTGCTTTTCTTGCCAGCTCATTGATCCGGGCGATGACTTCATTCATGTTCATAGTTTGTACCTCACACATAGCGGTGGATCACCACCGAAATTCTTTTCTTTTTGGTTTCACCGTTTATGGCAGTCAGTCGGATCTTGCCCAAACCCCGGACGGAGATCTTTGCGCCTTCCTCCACGGCTTTGTCCGGCTTTTCACAGGGCAACCCGTCAATGGCGGCCCGACCGGCGTGGATATGCTGCACAGCAAGGCTGCGCCCGATGCGAAAACCGGACGAGATCACACTATCCAGACGTAAGGAAGCCAGCGTATCCCGAATTTCCTTGGTTTCCGGCTCCGGAATGGAGGCCTCGCAGAGAGGGATCTGCTCTAAATGGAGCTTTACCCGGCCTGCACCGGTGAAATTTTGCAGGATATAGGGTGCGATTTGGGTGGTGACGAAGAAATCGCAGCTTCCTTTGCTCACGCAGATATCGCCAATGGATTCCCGGCTGATGCCGCTGCCCATCAGAGCACCCAGAAAATCCCGGTGACTGGGTGTGTCGCCTTGATAGAAAGATGCCCGCAGACACACGATGGGGGAGTCTTCGTCCATAAGATAGGTTTCGTCCAGATACTCCGGCAGGTATACCACCATTTTCCGCTCAGCGCCCTCATAGCCGCCGAAGTAGAAGATGCCCTCCGCTTCTCCGAAGAGAAACTTGGCCATTTCCTGCTCCCTTGGGGATAGGAAGGGCGTACCGGATGGGATGCTTTTGCGCATACCGGCACCAATTTTGTCCCACAATTTCGCCAAAAGCAGCTTGTCTTCCGGCTCCCGGGCAATTTTTTCGATGTTACTGCGATCCATAGGCCACCTCACGGTCACATTATATCACAGCTTTCGAGAAAGGCAAGCAGGGAATTACAATTCCCACGCCATGGAAATACCCCCTTGTTTCCTTCGCAAAAATGCGATATAATACCAAGATAGAAAGAAGGTGAAACCATGACCATTGTGATCATTGGCGGCGGCGCCTCCGGCATGGCGGCCGCGCTGGCTGCATCCGAAAACCCGGAAAATGATGTAATTCTGCTGGAGCGGCAGGCAAGACTGGGACGAAAACTCCAGGCTACCGGCAACGGCCGTTGCAACCTGACAAACCTCCATGCTGCATCCCGCGGCTATCACGGCGAAGATGCTTCCTTTGCGGACTTCACAATTTGCGCATTCGATCCAGAGATGACGCTGGCGTGGTTTCGCTCCTTGGGGCTTTTTACCGTGGCAGAACCATCGGGCAGAGTCTATCCCTATTCCGATCAGGCAAATTCTGTGGTGGATGTGCTTCGTTTTGCGCTGGAGAAGCCCAATGTTCGGGTCATTACCGGCTATGTGGCGGAAAAGGTAAAAAAGACAGCCGACGGCTTCCACATCGAAGGCACCGGCCAACCGATCAGCTGTGATAAGCTCATCATCGCCTGCGGCGGTCTTGCCGGCAGTAAGTTGGGCGGCACTATGGACGGCTACAAGCTGCTTCGCAGTCTTGGACACAAATGCACCAAGCTGCGCCCCACATTGGTGCAGCTGAAATCCTCCTGGTGCGGCTGCGCGTCACTAAAGGGCGTCCGCGCCAACTGCAAAGCCCGGATTCTTCGCAACGGTGAAACCTTTGCCGAGAGCGAAGGGGAACTGCAGTTTACCGAGTATGGCCTTTCCGGCCCGGTGATTTTTGAAATCTCCCGGGATGTGTGCCATGGCGGCGGAAGTTGGAGCTGCCAGATGGACTTTATGCCGGATGTATCCGAAAATGATCTCTTCGATGCTCTCTCTCAGCGGCGCAAAACTGCCCTGCAGGCATCCGAACTGCTCACAGGCATCCTGCACAACCGCCTGGGACGGGTACTGACCCAAAACGCCGGTATCTCTCAGCAAAAGCTTATCACTGAGCTGTCCGATTGGGAGCTTCTTGAGGTTTGTCGCGCGGTGAAGGACTTTGAAGTGACGTTAACAGAGCCGATGGGCATGGACAGCGCTCAGGTCACCGCCGGCGGAATCCTGACCGCAGAATTTGACAACAGGACAATGGAAAGCCGCATCCGTCCGGGGCTGTATGCCTGCGGCGAGGTGCTGGACATCGACGGCGACTGCGGCGGTTATAATTTACAATGGGCGTGGAGTTCCGGCAGACTGGCCGGCTTGCACGCAGGAGGAATCCATGATCAGAATACGTGATATTGCGCTGCCCCCGGAGCACAATCCCCATCAGCTTCAGTTTGAGGCGGCACAGCTTTTACGGGTGAATAATTCCAAGGTGCGGCAGCTTCGCATTGTCCGCCGCAGTGTGGATGCCCGGAAAAAGCCGGATGTGAAGATCATCTACACCATCGATGTGGCTGTGGATGGTAACGAACAAAAAATCATAAGAAACAGCGGCTGCAAGCGGGCCTCCATCGCCCCTGTTTCCTACTACAAACCCCCGAAGAAAGCACCCCAGAGCGAAAACCGTCCCGTGGTCATCGGTTTTGGGCCGGCCGGTATGTTCGCTGCCTTGATTCTGGCCATCGCAGGTCTGAAACCTCTGGTACTGGAGCGGGGCGAGGATGCCGCCACCCGACATGAAAAGGTGGAGGAATTTTTCACCACAGGCCGGCTGGATACCAAAAGTAATGTCCAGTTCGGCGAGGGCGGCGCCGGTACCTTCTCCGACGGCAAGCTCAATACCGGAGTCAACAACCCCAGAATCGGCTGGATTCTGGAGCAGTTCGTGAAGGCCGGAGCCCGGGAGGATATCCTCTATGATGCCAAGCCCCATGTGGGTACTGACGTACTGCTGACGGTTGTGCAGAATATCCGCCGCCGGATCATTTCGCTGGGCGGTGAGGTTCGCTTTGGCACACAGGTCACCAAACTGCGCACCGACGGCGACCACCTGACCGGTGTGGAAGTCAACGGTCAAGAAATCATTCCATGCGATCATGTGGTGCTGGCCATCGGCCACAGCGCCCGGGATACTTTTGAGATGCTGCTGGATATGCAGATTCCCATGGAGCCCAAACCCTTCGCCATGGGCGCTCGAATCGAACATAAGCAGTCCCTGATCAATGGATCCCAGTATGGCGTGGATAACCCCGTGCTGCCCCCGGCAGATTACAAGCTGGTACAGCACTTGGATGACCGGACGGTGTATACTTTCTGTATGTGCCCCGGCGGTTATGTGGTGGCTGCGGCATCAGAAGATGGCCGTATCGTCACCAACGGCATGAGCTATGCCGACCGGGACGGCGAGAATGCCAACGCAGCACTCCTCGTCAGCGTAAAACCCGAGGAATTCCCCTTTGAAGGTCCCTTGGGCGGCATGTACTGGCAGCGCCAAATCGAGGAGCGAGCCTATGCCGTCAGCGGCAGCTATCGCGCCCCGGCGCAGAAAGTCGGTGATTTCCTTGCGGGTCGCGCAAGCGCCGATTGCGGCGAGGTAAATCCCACATATCGTCCCGGTGTCCATTGGTGCGACCTCCACGATGTGCTGCCGGAAGCTCTGTGCAGTGCCATGGAAGAAGCGCTGCCCAAGCTGGACGGCAATCTGAAGGGTTTTGCATCGGATGATGCAGTGCTGACTGCTCCGGAGACCCGCAGTTCTTCCCCGGTCAGGATCCTTCGGGGAGAGGACAGACAGTCTAAGCTAAAGGGACTCTATCCCACCGGCGAGGGCGCAGGTTACGCCGGCGGCATCATGTCCGCGGCGGTGGACGGCATCGTCACCGCCGAGGCGATCATCAACGCGTTACAGGAGAATGACCATGAACGATAAAGAATTAAGGAAATTTTACCGGCGTCAGTTCGCTCCGATAAGCTGGTGGCTGGTGGGCTACTATTTCTTGATGAATGTGGCGGTGATCGGAGCAATAGAGATCCAGAGGATTCTGTTCAATCCGACAACGGAGCAGCTCAACGGCAACGCATGGGGCTATCTTGCTGCCTGCATCATCGGCATGCTGATTATGCTGCTCTGGAAGGGCGTACCTTTCTGGAAAGACAAGGTCTTGGCTCGTGGCAGAGCGATGGAATTTAAGGATTTTATGATCCTGCTGATGCTGACCATCGGCTGCCAGCTTGCCGCTTCCGTTGGCGCTATCCTGCTGGAGCTGCTGAGCGCCATCGACCTTTCCGCTCAGGCTTCCATTGAAAGTGCTACATCCCAGCCGGATACCTTCAGCATGTTCCTCTATGTCGGCGTATTTGCACCTGTTTTTGAGGAACTCATCTTCCGTGGCTTTGTCATGCAGAGCCTAAAACCTTTCGGCAAGAAATTTGCCATTCTGGGTGCGGCAATTCTGTTCGGTCTGTTCCACGGCAACCTTTTCCAGTCCCCCCTATGCACTTCTGGTGGGCTTGGTCCTTGGATACGCCGCCATGGAGTATTCTATCTTCTGGGCCATGCTTCTGCATATGATCAACAATCTGGTTCTGGGTGATATGTTCCAGAGACTGGATGCGCTGATCCCCGGCGGAATTGTGGTAACGCTGCTGGGTCTGATCATCATCGGTACAGGCGTCGGCTCTATTGTGTATATCTGCGTCCAGAAACAGAAGCTCCGCGGCTATGAATACTGGAATCGCATCAACGGCAAGTGCGTAAAAGCGTTGCTCTTCAATGCCGGCAGCATCGTGCTGATGATTCTGATGGCGCTGAACATGTTCCTCCTGCTCATCCCGCAATCCTAAAGAGTAAACCCGACAGGCTTTCAAAACCTGTCGGGTTTTTGCTATGAATACAGCAAGACAAACAAAACCACCTGAACCAGCAGAATGCATGGCACTCCCAGCATAAATTTCGTGTGCTTTGTCTTGTGGCGAAACAGATGCATCCCGGCGAGCATCCCGATACTGCCGCCTATGACGGCACTGAGCATCAAAACGGCCTCAGGGATACGCCATTGCCTGTTTTTTGCTTTCAGCTTGTCCGAGAGCATAAGTGCGAAACTGACGGCATTGATTATAAGGAGGTAGCAAAACAAATACTTCATAAAACCTTTCAGGGGGGATCTGTGTGAAAAAATGTACGATTCTGATTCTGGTTGTACTGCTGATGTTGTCCGGCTGCGCCGCGGAGGAGACAATGGAGACGGTTTCGGATGTTTTGGATGCGCCGGTGATGGCGCAAATGCGGGAGATCAGTCTGGTGCTACCGGAGGAAGCGGCCTCGCCCACGGTGGAGTCCGACAGCGAACGGGTGTATCTGTGTGAGGATTATGAGATCACCGTACAGATTCTGGATGGCGGCAACTTGGATCAGACGGTAAAGACGCTATCCGGCTATGAACGGGATGTACTCACGGTCTTATCCACACGGAAAGACGATCTGGACCGCCATGAGTTTGTCTGGGCATGCGCCGGAGAAGAGGGCGATTTGGTAGGCAGAGCCATGATTTTAGACGATGGGTGCTACCACTACTGCGTCTGCGTTCTGGGCGAAGCAGAACAGGCTATGGAGAATAAGGTGCTCTGGGATGATATGTTCCGGTCATTTACACTTGCTTAATACTGCTCCATGGCCTCCCGGCACAGCTCCCGGCAGCGGTCAATGACGCTTTGGGGATATAGAATCTTGGCTTTACCGCCAAAACCGATGACCCAGCTTAAGAACATGGGGGAAACCGCCACGCGAACGGTGAAGAGGAAATGCTCCTCCCCGTCGGGGATCATCATGGTGTCCTTGCCAAAACGGTCCACCACCACATTCACGAGACTCCGGTGGAACCGCAGCTTTACATCCACTGCGTCGCCGGAATACATCTGGAACAGCCGGTTGGCGTGCTCGTGAAGGGCCTTACCGGACAGCTCCGGGCAAGGTGTGCGAAGATCATCGGTTAGCTGGATCTCCGCCATCCGGTCTACGCGATAGGAAGTGACACCGTGACGGGGGGAGTGGGCCAGAAGATAGCAGTTTTCGTTGTCCTGACACAGACCGTAGGGACTTGCGACGTATTCCTTGTCCCGATAGTGCCGCTGGCCGTCCATACCCCAGTCGAAGTAGCGGAAACGGATCTGCCGGTTCTGAGCGATGGCCTCCTGAATGGCATCGACCCCATAATAGATGGTCTCATTCATGCTCTTGACCCGGCCGGAGACCACCACATCCCGGCGCATCAGCCGGGCATCGTGGACAGAACATTCCTTGCAGAGCTTTTCGATCAGCTCCCGGGACTTTTTCTCCGTGAGAAACCGGCTGGACAGAACCGCATCGATCAGCAGTTTCAGCTCCGGCAGCTCGAAATTCCGGGAAGCGATGTAATAGCCTCCGTTCTTGCCGGGGATGGATACGATGTCCACTCCAAGATCCTGCAGCGCAGCGATGTCGGAGTAGACGGTCTTCCGGTCACAGGAAATATTGTGCTGACGATCCAGCATGGAGATCAGCTCTGATGCTCTCACCGGGTGATCCCGGTGGGAGTTTTCTTCCAGATAGTCCAGAATATAGAAGATCTTCAATTTCTGATTGTCGGATTTCGGCATAATCGCACCCCAAATCGATTTAGATTTAGTCCATTATATCACACCGAATGCCGTGATGAAACAGCAAATTTGCTTTTTTCCGCGAAATATGTTATAATTAAAAAAAGGAGTGATGTGTATGGGTTATTTTGGGTGTCATCTTTCCGCATCGGGCGGAAATTTAGCCATGGTAGAAACGGCTTTGTCCATTGGCGCGAATACTTTTGCGTTTTTTACCAGAAATCCCCGGGGCAGCCGGGCGAAGAAAGAAGACCCGGCGGACTGCGCCCGGGCAGTACAGGCTTTGCAGGCGCATAACTTTGGCAAACTGGTTGCCCACGGTGCCTATACCATGAACCTGTGTACCGCCGACCCGGAGGCTAGGAGCTTTGCGGCGGATGTTTTGTGCGATGATCTGCGCCGAATGGCGGCTTTGCCCGGGAATTTCTATAATTTCCACCCCGGAAGCCACGTGGGACAGGGTGTGGATGCCGGCATCGACTATATTGCCAAGGCATTGCGGCAAGCCCTCGCTCCCGGTTATCCCGTGACGGTGCTGCTGGAGACCATGGCAGGCAAGGGCAGCGAAATTGGCGGTAAATTCGAGCAGATCCGTGCCATCATCGATGCCGTGGGCAGTAACGATGTGGGTGTCTGTCTGGATACCTGCCATGTCTACGATGGCGGCTATGACATCGTGAAGGATTTGGATGGCGTTCTGGCGGAATTTGACCGAATCGTGGGCATCTCCCGGCTGAAAGCCCTGCATTTGAACGATTCGAAGAATCCCTTCGCCAGCCATAAAGACCGCCACGAATGTCTTGGGGAGGGAAGTCTGGGTTTGGAAACCTTCCGTCACATTGTGAATCATCCGCTTTTAAAGGACAAGCCCATGATTCTGGAGACGCCCAATGAACTTCCCGGCTACCAAAAGGAGATTGCGTTGCTTCGGAGCATGGCTTGTTAAAGATTTATTCATTTGACAGACGGCAAAACTTGTGGCATTTATATAGGATGAAAGAAAAGGAGGTGAAACCATGAACGGACTGTTTGATTCTCTTGCAAATGCGTCGGGTGCAGATGCCTATATCGGCATTTTTCGCTACGCCGCTCCCATTCTGGCGGGTCTGATCCTGCTGCGCTGCTGCCTGCCCCTGCTGACTTTCCGCAGAGAACCGGAAATCTGGGCATGGCTTTACTTCCGGGACGGCAAGAAAGTACCCATTACCCATTGGGAAAATGTCATTGGGCGCAGCAGAAGCTGCGACATTCAGATTAACCACCCGGCTGTATCGCGAAATCACGCGGTTCTGACCCGTTATGATGACGGAAGCTGGACCATCACCGATGCCCATTCCAAAGGCGGTGTCCGTGTGAATGGAAAGCGCGTATCCATCCGGGCGCTGCAGCCGGAAGATGTGATGATGATCGGTGGCATCGAGATGGGACTGGTGCCCATTTCCCAGCGGCAGGAGCAGAAGCTCGCCCAGCTGCGAACCCAGGCGGGCAGTGGACTTGGAAACCTGTTCAATCTGGTTTTACTGACTCTGCTGCAGTTTATGGCCTGCATGGCTTTCCTGTTGGGGGGCAACCCGGATCATTTCATTCCCATTTTGCAGGGCTTTGGCGGACTGGCGATTTGCCAGTGGCTGCTGTTTTTGTTCTATGTGGTCATCGACCGTTCGTCCTTTGATGTAGAGACCATCGCTTTTTTTCTTTGCACCATGGGCATGTCTGCCATTGCTACGGTAGACCCTTCGGAAACATTGAAGCAGCTCATTGCCATGATCATCGGCATCGTGCTGTTTTTGACCATCGGATGGTCTATGCGTGATTTGGAACGGGCGAAAATCTTCCGCTATATTGCATCCGTGGCAGGTGTGTTGTTCCTTGTGATCACACTGCTCTTTGGCAAGGAATACTACGGCGCGAAAAACTGGCTGATCATCGGTGGTATGTCCCTGCAGCCGTCCGAACTCAGCAAAGTTTGCTTCGTCTATGCCGGCGCTGCCACCATGGACCGAATCATGAATAAGCGCAATATTATTCTGTTTATTGCCTATTCTGTTTTGATCTGCGGATGCCTTGCTCTGATGAACGATTTTGGCACCGCGCTGATTTTCTTCTTTGCGTTTTTGATCATCGCCTACCTCCGTTCCGGCAGTGTGGGTACCATCGGCCTTGCCTGCACCGCTTTGGGCTATGCAGGCGTGATTGCCCTGAAAATTGCGCCCCACGCTCTGCGCCGGTTCTCCGCCTGGCGGCATATCTGGGAAGATCCCTTGAATCTGGGTTATCAGCAGACCCGCGCCCTGATGTGCATTGCGGCCGGCGGTCTTTTGGGTCTCGGACCGGGACGGGGTTACTTAAGGCGGGTCTTTGCCGCGGATTCGGATATCGCCTTCGCCACCATTTCCGAGGAATGGGGCTTGATCGTGGCTGTGATGATGGTGGTCTGTGTGGTGGTTTTGGGCCTGTTTGCCATCCGTACCGCAAGAGTTGCCCGCAGCAGTTTCTATACCATCGGTGCCTGCACCGCAGCCAGCATCCTTCTGATCCAGACCATCCTAAATTGCCTCGGGACACTGGATATTCTGCCCTTTACCGGTGTCACATTCCCGTTCCTGAGTAACGGCGGCACCAGTATGATCGGCGCCTGGGGACTTCTTGCTTTTGTCAAAGCGGCGGATACCCGGCAGAACGCCAGCTTTGCGGTGCGCCTGCGCAAGAATGACCATGTGGAAGAAAGCGAGGTCGTCCGATGAACAGAGTTACGAGAAGAGTTTGGCTCATGCTGGTCTTCATCGCCATTTTGGTGGGTGGTATGGGCTTCTTTATCTTTGAGTACGCCACAAAATCTGACCAGTGGGTGGTTTTCAACGGCTCTCCTCATGTTTACGCCGACGAGCGAACCGCCGAGGGTGTATTTGTGGACCGGGAGGGACAGACCCTGCTGGATACCCGGGACGGAAGAACCTACGCGGACGATGCTTTGGTGCGTCAGGCGACCCTCCACTGGGTGGGTGACCGTAAGGGAAACATCAGTGCTCCGGCAGTTTCCTATTACCTGAAAGAAATGGTGGGCTATGACCCGGTGGACGGAGTTTATGCCCCTGGCGGAGCCGATGGAGAGGTAGAACTGACCATTTCCTCCTATGTCCAGACCGTTGCGCTGGAAGCCATGAACGGCAGAAAAGGAACGGTGGCGGTCTATAACTATAAGACCGGCGAGATCCTCTGCGCCGTTACCACCCCTACCTTTGATCCCAATGACGTGCCGGACATCGCCGGTGACACGACGGATACCTATAAAGGCGTCTATCTCAACCGTTTCGTCCAGTCTACCTATATTCCCGGTTCTATCTTCAAAATCGTCACCACTGCCGCGGCGCTGGACTGCGTCGATGGCATCGAGGACATGACCTTTGAATGTAAAAAAACCTATGAATTCGGCGTGGATAAGGTCACCTGCGAGCGCGCCCACGGCAAGCTGAACCTCAAGGGTGCTATGGCAAACTCCTGCAACTGCTGTTATGCCCAGATCGCCCAGCTTGTGGGCAGGGAAAACATGATGCACTATGTGGAGCTCTTTGGCATCACTGCCCCGGTAAGCTTTGACGGCATCACCACCGCCACCGGCAATTACGATGTGGCAGATGCCGCTCCGGTGGAACTGGCCTGGAGCTGCATTGGACAGTATACAGACCAGATCAACCCCTGCCGCTTCATGACCTTCATGGGTGCCATCGCATCCGGCGGAACAGGTGCAGAGCCCTATCTGGTGTCCCGGGTGACGGTAGGTGACGAAGTGACCTATCAGGCGCAGCCTGTTTCTACCCAGCCGCTCATCTCGCAGCAGCAGGCGGACATCCTGCAGGAGTACATGCGCAACAATGTGACCGCAGTCTATGGCGACCGAAATTTCCCTGGACTTACCGTCTGCGCCAAATCCGGCACCAGCCAGTTGGGCGGCGGTGAAAAATCCAACGCCATGTTTGCCGGCTTTGTGGCGGACGAAGCATATCCGCTGGCCTTCATTGTGGTGGTGGAGAACGGTGGCTACGGCAGCAGTACCTGCGTTCCCATCCTGAAGGAAGTTCTGGCTGCCTGTAAGAGCGTCATGGACGAGGCGTAAAACAATACTGGTTCAATTTTAAGCACCCCCTGCGTATGCTATGCAGGGGGTGTTTTTGTGTGCAGAAAGAATCAATTACTGGGCGGCATGCTCATGGCATTCGGTTTGGGACTTCTGATGGGTAAATGTCTGGAAGCCGGTTTCATGTCCACCTTTTTCGGCCTTGCCATCGTGGTGGGGGGTGTGGCAGTGATGCGTCAGAAATAGTTGGTATATACCTGTGCGCAGACGAATAGACTGATACGGGACAACAGGGATAAGGAGTGATCAAAAGTGGAAGTCAAATTTCCAAAAACGATGATGAAATGCTTAAAACCGGCATTGCGGGAGGTGCAGAATCAGGAACAGACTCAGGAAATTCGTCTGAGTGATGAAATGCCGGACATCGGCCGCGTCGTGGGAGCATGGGCTCAGCCGATCACACGGGGTAAGGAATGGCGCGGGGACTCGGTGGGATGCTCCGGGGGGTGCATGGTCTGGGTGATGTATGTGCCGGAGGATGGAACACGGCCCCAGATTCTGGATACATGGATTCCTTTTCAGATGAAATGGAATTTGCCGTCTTCCATGCCGGAGGGCGCTGCCCAAATAGATTGCCGGGTGCGCTTTTCCGATGCCAGATCGGTCTCGCCTCGGAAAATTCTTGCCCGGGTAGGGCTGGGAGCATTGGCGGAAGCCTATGTGCCTATGGAGGCGGAGATTCCCGCCGCTGAGAATCTGCCGCAGGACGTGCAGCTTTTGCGCCGGGCTTATCCGATGCAGCTTCCGCTGGAGCTTGGCGAGAAGGTCTTCACAATTGAGGAGGAAATGCAGCTTCCGTCCTCAGCGCCTGCACTGGAGTCGGTGCTTTCTTATGGTGTTACCCCACGGGCGACAGAACAAAAGGTCATGTCCGGGCGGTTGCTGTTTCGGGGAGACACCAATCTGCGCATGCTGTACTTAGGCGAAGACGGACAGGTCTATTCTTGGGATTTTGAGCTGCCTTTTTCCCAGCTTTCCCAGCTTGACAGCGAATATGGACCGGATGCCCAGGCGGATATGACGCTTGGTGTCACGGAGTTGGAGGTGAACCGGGACGAGGACGGTAAACTTCGCTGCAAATGCAGCATGGTGGGCCAGTACCGGGTGACCGATCGCCACAATCTGGAACTAATTACCGACGTTTACAGCCCGTGCCGTGATGTGCAGCCTCAAATGGCGGAACTGGAGTTTCCTGCAATTCTGGATAACGGCAGCATGAGCTTATTAGGGGAGCAGAAACTCCCGGTGATGGCAAATATTGCGGCAGATACCCGTTTCCTTCCGGATTTCCCCCGTAATACCCGGACAGAAGCTGGTTTCAACAGTCAATTGAGCGGTCAATTGCAGATGCTCTATTACGATGAAAACCGTGACTTGCAAATGGCGTCCGCCCAATGGGAGGACAACGCTCAAATTCCGACCGGCGAAGACGCGAAGCTATACAGCAATCTGCAGGGCATGGGGAGACCGGATATGACAGCCGGCGGCGACGAAGTTAAACTTCGCTGGCCTATGGAAGTGATGCATACCACCATGGGAGGACAGGGAATCCCTGTGGTGACAGGGTTGCAGATGGGGGAGGAGAAAACGCCGGACCCCAGCCGTCCATCCCTGATTCTGAAGCATCAGACGGCGGGAGGTCTTTGGGAGCTTGCCAAGAACAGTGGCTCCACCATGGAGGCGATCCGACAGGCCAATGGACTGACCGAAGAGCCGGAGATAGGGACAATGCTTCTGATTCCGGTTCTGTGAAGAAAAAACACGCCGCCCCGGGGGAGAGCCGGGGCGGCGTGCAGGCAAATCGTCGCACTGGGGGTCATATTTGCCTATCCATAGTGTATGCTTTTTTTGTGGCCGTTACAAGGGGAATGTGTCGAAAGTAGTAAGAAATTTGACTTGTCAGAAGTGGCAAATGGTGGTATAATACCTTAGAAATAATAACAATAGAAGGTGTTATCCATGACGAAAATCGACATTTATTCCGGCTTCCTGGGCGCGGGCAAGACCACGCTGATCAAGAAGATGATTCAGGAGGCCTATGCTGGTCAGAAACTGGTTCTCATCGAAAATGAATTCGGCGAGATCGGCATCGACGGCGGCTTCTTGCAGGAGGCCGGTATCAACATCACCGAGATGAACTCCGGCTGTATCTGCTGCTCTCTGGTTGGTGACTTCGGAAAGGCTCTGACTCAGGTCATTGCCGAGTATACACCCGACCGCATTGTCATCGAGCCCTCCGGCGTGGGCAAGCTGTCCGACGTCATCGCCGCTGTGGAAAAGGTCACCAATGAAGATGTCACTCTGGGCTATACCGTTGCAGTTGCCGATGCCGGCAAAGTCAAGGTTTACATGAAGAACTTCGGTGAGTTCTATAACAACCAGATCGAGACTGCTTCCACAATCATCCTCTCCCGTACCGATTCTGTTCCCCAGAACAAGCTGGATGCATCCGTTGCTCTGATCCGTGAGCATAATGCGACCGCTACCGTGGTGACCACTCCCTGGAATCAGCTCACCGGCGCTCAGCTCATTGAGGCTATGGCAGGCGAGGCCACTCTGGCAAAGGAGCTGGCAGAGCTGGAGCATGACCATCATCACCACGACGATCACGATGAACATTGCTGCTGCGGCCATCATGACCACGAGCATCACCACCATCATGACCATGAAGAGGGTTGCTGCTGCGGCCACCACGACCACGAGCATCACCATCACCATGATCACGATGAGCATTGCTCCTGCGGTCATGACCATCATCACCATCACGCCGACGAGGTCTTCACCTCCTGGGGCGTGGAGACCCACAAGAAGTTCGACCGCTGCGCTATCGAAGCCGCTCTGAGGGAACTGGATTCCGGCAAGTTCGGCATGGTTCTCCGGGCTAAGGGCATCATTCCTGCGAACGATGGCACTTGGATCCACTTCGACATGGTTCCCGAGGAATACGACATCCGCACCGGCGGCGCAGCCATCAACGGCAAGCTCTGCGTCATCGGCTCCAAGCTGGACGAGTCTGCAATTGCCGCATTGTTTGGGGTGTAAATATGGTACAGATTCCCGTTTATGCCTTTACCGGATTTTTAGACTCCGGTAAGACCAAATTCATTCAGGAAACGCTGGAAGATGAGCGTTTCAATGCCGGTGAGCGCACGCTGCTGCTGGTGTTTGAGGAAGGTGAGGAGGAGTATGACTTCTCCACCTATCCCCATAAGAACATCTATCTCGAGGTGCTGGATCAGGCCACCGTCACAACCAAGGAGCTGCTGGCTCTGCAAAAGAAGTACAAGCCCGAGCGGGTTGTGGTGGAGCTGAACGGCATGCAGCAGGTGGGCGACCTCTATATGCGATTCCCTGAGGGCTGGGCGCTGGCCCAGGAGGTCATGTTCGCTGATACCACCACCATCATGGCTTACAACGCCAATATGCGGAATCTGGTCATGGACAAGCTGGTTGGCGCTCAGATGGTGGTCTTCAACCGTCTGGAAAAGGGCGCGGACGTGATGCCTTTCCACAAGCTGGCCCGAGCCGCCAGCCGCCGCATCGATATCCTCTACGACTATACCGACGGCACTACCAGTTTTGATGAGATCGAGGATCCTCTGCCTTTCGACATCAACGCACCCGTCATCGAGGTCAAGGACGAGGATTATGCCCTCTGGTATCGGGATGTCACCGAAGAACCTCAGAAGTACAACGGCAAAACCGTCCGCTTCAAGGCTCAGGTGGCTATGCTCCGCCGGGAAAAGGACAATATGTTCGCCCCTGGTCGGTTTGTCATGACCTGCTGCGTGGACGATATCCAGTTCTGCGGCATACCCTGCCGGTATTCCAATCCTAAGGAGCTGGAGTCCCGGAGCTGGGTCATGGTGACAGCGAAGATCACCGCCGAGAAGCATAAGCTCTATAAAGGCGAGCTTGGCCCTGTCTTGACTGCTATTGAGGTGGTCAAGGGCGCAACTCCCGCCGAACCCGACGTGGCAACTTTCTGATTTTGAATCCCCCTCCACACCCGGAGGGGGGATTATTTTAGAAAATAATAGGTGCAATTTGCAATCATTTGTGCTATAGTATGGTAAATGATCAAACATAAGGAGGTGGCGAATATGTACCAGCCGCTGGCCGATCTTTTGCGGCCTACCACATTGGACGAGGTTTTCGGACAGGAGCATATTTTGGGGCAGGGGGCGGTGCTGCGCCGCCTCATCGACTCGGGAAAAGTTCCCAACATGGTCTTCTACGGCCCCAGCGGCACCGGTAAAACCACCGTTGCCAATATCATCGCCAAGCAGACCAACCGCACCCTTTACAAGCTCAACGCCACCACCGCATCCACCGCGGATATCAAGGAGATCGTGGCTCAGTTGGATACCTTCATGGCCCCCAACGGAGTTTTGCTGTACTTGGACGAGATCCAGTCCTTCAATAAAAAGCAGCAGCAGAGTTTGCTGGAATACATCGAAAACGGTAAGATCACCCTCATCGCATCTACCACGGAGAATCCCTATTTCTACGTCTTTAACGCCATTTTGAGCCGCTCCACCATCTTTGAGTTTAAGCAAATCGATGCCGCTGCCGCGCTGAAAGCGGTGAAGCGGGCGGTTTCCTTTATGGAGCAGCGCACCGCCTTGACGGCTGTGCCGGAGGAGGGGGCGCTGGAGTATATTGCCGGTGCCTGCGGCGGCGATCTTCGCAAAGCCATGAATGCCGTGGAGGTTCTGTTCTCTGCCGGTATCATCGATGGTAGCCGGATTCCGCTGACCCTTTCTGATGCCAAAGCCGTCACCCAGAAGAGCGCCCTCCGTGCCGACCGGGACGGTGACAACCACTATGACCTGCTCTCTGCTCTGCAAAAGTCCATCCGCGGCTCCGATCCCGACGCCGCCTGCCACTATCTGGCGCGGCTTCTGGAGGCCGGACAGATGCAGTCCGCCTGCCGGCGGCTGATGGTCATCGCGGCAGAGGATGTGGGCCTTGCGTTCCCTCAGATCATCCCTATTGTCAACGCCTGCGTGGATATGGCTCTGAAGCTGGGCATGCCGGAGGCCAGAATCCCTCTGGGCGACGCCGCCGTGCTGATGGCTACAAGCCCCAAGTCCAATTCCGGCCATATCGCCCTGGATGCAGCCCTGGCAGACGTCCGAAAGGGCAAGGGCGGCAGTTTCCCCCGACACCTGCAGAACGTCCATGCGGACTCTTACACGATGGAACGGGAGCAGGGCTACCAATATCCCCATGACTATCCCAATCACTGGGTGCAGCAGCAGTACCTGCCCGACGAACTGGTGGGAACACACTACTACACCTACGGTCCCAATAAATTGGAACAGGCCGCCCGGCAGTATTGGGAGACCATCAAGGGAAAGTGAGGAAAATCTATGGATATCCGACTGAATGATATTTTGGTCATGAAAAAAGCCCACCCCTGCGGCGAAAAGAAGTGGAAGGTGCTGCGCACCGGTGCAGATTTTCGCCTGCGGTGCCTGGGCTGCGGACATGAACTGATGACTCCAAGATTCAAAGCGGAGAAGAATATTCGCCAGGTTATCCGGGAAGATGCGGATACGACGGCATCAGGCTGCGGCTGAGTAAATCAGCTGCAGCCTTTTTGTATCTGGGGCAGTTTGCCGCTGAAAGGGGACTGACCATGACCGAACTTGCGGCGGTGGGCAGCCACAGATGCGACCGACTTCTTCGCCCGGGGGCGGTATACTCGTCCCGTAACCAATCTTACGAAACAGGAGGGCGGCCTATGGTAGTGTATCTGGATTTGGTGATGCTTTTGAACGCTGCGGTGGACTTTCTGCTGCTTTTGGGGACAAACCGTCTGACCGGATTTTCGGCAAATATCAAACGATTGATCCCGGCGGCACTTCTGGGCGGCCTTTATGGAGGTGCATGTCTGGTGCCTGAGTTTCATTTCCTGGGAAATATCCTATGGCGTCTTGTGAGTTTGGGTGCGATGTCTGTCCTTGCATTCGGACTTAACTCCAGTGCCCTGCGCCGTTGCGGCATCTTCGTGCTGCTGACCATGGCTCTTGGTGGCGTGGTTTCCAGTTTCCACAGCCGGGATTTTGTCTGGATTTTGCTGGGCGCTTTTGGTATCTGGGGACTGTGCAAGGTGGGGTTCGGCTCTGGCACGGTGGGCAGAACCTATATCCCTCTGCAAATCCGCCATGATGGAAAGACCGTCGACCTCATCGCCCTCCGGGACACCGGAAACGGTCTGAAAGATCCCATCACCGGTGAAAACGTACTTGTAATTGGTGGAAAAGCCGCACAGGAAATCTCCGGACTTACGGAGGCTCAACTCCGAAGCCCGTTGGAAACCATGGCGCGGCAAAAGCAGCTGGGTCTGCGGCTGATTCCCTATGCATCTGTAGGACAGGGAGGCGGAATGCTGCTGGCCATGCGTTTTCGAGATGTAAAACTGGGAGGGAAACATGGTTCCGCGTTGATCGCATTGGCGCCGGAACCGATCGGCAGGGGAGAGGGGTTTCAGGCATTGACAGGAGGTATGGCATGATCGAAAAATTCCGAAACATTCTGGTATGGTTGGGTTTGGTTCCCTCCGGGAATCTTTATTACATCGGCGGCAGCGATGTTCTGCCCCCACCCTTGAAAGGACAGGAGGAACTGTCTGCTCTGGAAGCGCTGGAACGGGGCGATGAACAGGCAAAACAGACCCTCATCGAGCACAATCTGCGCCTTGTGGTCTATATCGCCCGGCGGTTTGAAAGCTCCGGTACCAATTTGGAAGACCTGATCTCCATCGGCACCATCGGTCTCATCAAAGCCATCGGCACCTACCGGCTTGAGAAAAATATCAAACTTGCAACCTACGCTGCCCGGTGCATCGAAAACGAGATTTTGATGCACATCCGCAAAATTTCCTCCCAAAAGGCGGAGATCAGTCTGGATGAACCCATTAACATGGACTACGAGGGTAACGAGCTTTTACTCTCCGACATCATCGGTACCGACGAAAACATCGTCACCGGCCGCTTGGAGGACGATGTGGACATCCAGCTTCTGCGTCAGGCTCTGAAAGAACTGCCTGACCGGGAACGGGAGATCGTCCAGATGCGCTACGGTCTGGAGGGAAGAAAGGAGCTGACCCAGAAAGAGGTCGCCCAGAAAATGGGCATCTCCCAGTCCTATATCTCCCGCTTGGAAAAACGCATCATGCTTAGGCTGCGCAAAGAGTTGCTTCGTCAGACCAGTTGCGCTTAAGTTTAGGTTGCATTCGACAAATCGGTATGCTATAATCGATATAGAAATGTATCGATAAAATCTATACCGATTTGAAAAGAGGCATTCCGATGGAAAAGAAGAAGATTTCTCAATCCGTTCTCAAGCGGCTTCCCGGGTATCTGGCCTACTTGAAGAGTGTTCCAGACGGCAGTTCGGCCTACATTTCCGCTACCGCCCTTGCCAATGCTCTCGGCATGGGTGAGGTGCAGGTTCGCAAGGATCTGGCAATGGTCTCCGACGGCGGCCGACCCAAGATCGGCTACCTCCGGGAGAGTCTGATCGATGATATCGAGCAGTTTTTGGGTTATGACAATACTACCGATGCCGTCCTCATCGGCGCAGGAAAATTGGGACAGGCGCTCATGGGCTATAAGGGATTTGAAGATTACGGTCTGAACATCCTTGCCGCCTTCGACAAGAACCCTCAGATGGATCGCACCGTGGAGGGCAAGTCTGTCTATCATATCGATAAGCTGGAAGCATTCTGCCGCAAGCATAAGGTGCTTATGGGCATCATCACCGTCCCCGGTGAGCATGCGCAGGAGGTAGCGGATCTTCTGATCGCCGGCGGCATCAAAGCCATCTGGAATTTTGCTCCCACCCATCTGGACGTGCCCCGGAATATTTTGGTCCAGTCGGAGAATATGGCCATGTCTTTGGCAGTCTTGTCTGTCCACCTCCAGGCTCAGATCAAGGAAGAAAAAGAATCCGGTAAATAAGGAAAACGCCGTACCTTGTTTGGTACGGCGTTATTTCACTTCTCCGACTTGAGTCGTGCGTTATGCACGTTGCCAATGGTGATGAGAGCCAGTCCGATGATAAGATCAGTTCTGCTTTTCTCAAAGATGCTCAGTCCAAGAAAAATCAGACCGGCAATGAGCAGGCCGATCACGGAGATTTTACGCAATCTGTTTCTCGTTTTGTTGTCCATAATATTACCTTAATATTTATTAGTGTAGTAGAATTTGAAACCGATAGCCACCATACTGGCGCAGAACAGGGTAGCGGCGATGGTAATAAATACGGTGATGTTGAAATAACCGGCGATGATGGTAGCCACAATGCCCAGCAGCAGGAATGTCTGGAAGGCAGCGGCACGGGCAGAAGTCCAAATCTGGATAGTGCGCTCGTCATTTTCCTTGACATACAGCTTTTTCAGCGCTTTTTCATCCTTCAGAGCCTTAAGATTGCGGATCAGGGCAACGGTCATGAAGACCAGCATGGTGGTAGTCGAACCGGTGGCAAAGCCGTTCCAAGCATTGGCCCAACTGTCATCGTTGACGGCAGGTACCAGGTTGGGGATCAGTCCAACCTGGGAAAAGAGGCGGAAAATGTTGAACAGTGCCAGGATCACGATGCAAATAGCGTTTGAAATGTTTTGAACTTTCAGTTTGTCTTTAAAGCTTTCCATAAATTAGTCCTCCAAATTGGAAAAATCAAATACTTCTTCGATAGTCAGCCCAAAATAGTGGGCAATTTTGTAAGCCAGGGGCAAGGAAGCGGTGTATTTTCCCACTTCGATAGAGGTGATGGTCTGCCGGGTGGTTCCCACGGCGTCCGCCAGCTCCTCCTGAGAGAGCTTCCGCGCCTTGCGAAGCTCGCGAATTCTTGTATTCATAGGTTTACTCCTTTTTTCTTGCCGCCCATGCGTCCACGGGCGACAACTGCTAAGTCAACTTTGCATAAAAAGAATAGCATACTTTGCGAAAGATGTCAAGCCCAC
Source organism: Clostridia bacterium (assembly GCA_021153265.1). Classification (GTDB taxonomy): domain Bacteria; phylum Bacillota; class Clostridia; order Oscillospirales; family Oscillospiraceae; genus Faecousia. The sequence continues at coordinate 44,135 of JAGKTU010000001.1, read as the reverse complement.
TTTGCAAAAAATGTATAATAAACTTTGCGAAATAAAATTGCCCCACTGCCGTGTTGGCAGCGGGGCAAAATGCATTACTTACCGGGCTTGAAGCTGTCCTTCAGGCTGACGGAACGGTTGAACACCAGATGACCGGGGGCGCAGTCACGGCTGTCAGGGCAGAAGTAGCCCAGACGCATGAACTGATAGGAGGCAGGTGCCTTGGCATTGGCCAGAGAGGCTTCCACCTTACAGCCGGTGAGGACTTCCAGAGACTTAGGATTCATGCAGGCCAGATAATCCTTTCCAGCGGCATCCGGATCGGGATCGTCGAACAGGTTATCGTACTGACGAACCTCGGCATCCACGGCGGTCTCGGCGTCCACCCAGTGGATGGTCGCGCCCTTGACCTTCCGGCCGTCGGCGGGGTCGCCGCCACGGGACTCGGGGTCATAGGTTGCCAGAACCTCGGTAACGTTGCCGTTCTCATCGGTGACGCAGCCGGTACACTTGATGAGGTAGGCGCCCTTCAGACGGCACTCGGGGCCATCGGGGTACAGACGCTTGTACTTGGGAATGGGCTGAGCCAGGAAATCGTCAGCTTCGATCCACAGATTCCGGGAGAAGGTAACCTCACGGGTGCCGTCCTCGGGACGGTTGGGGTTGTTCTCAACGGTGACGGTCTCGGACTGACCCTCGGGATAGTTGGTGATGGTCAGCTTCACAGGCTTCAGAACTGCCATGACACGGGCGGCAGTCTCATTCAGATCCTCACGGAGGCAGAACTCCAGGAAGGCGTAGGGGATGGTGTTGGGGCTCTTGGCAACGCCCACGCGCTCACAGAAGTTGCGGATGGACTTAGGGGTGTAGCCGCGGCGGCGCAGACCGCACAGGGTGGGCATTCTGGGATCATCCCAGCCGGCAACATGGCCGTTCTCCACCAGCGCTCTCAGCTTGCGCTTACTCAGCACGGTGTGGTCGATGCCCAGACGGGCGAACTCGATCTGCCGGGGAGTGTGGGGCACAGAAACGTTCTCCACAACCCAGTTGTACAGGGGGCGGTGGTTCTCAAACTCCAGAGAACACAGGGAATGGGTGATACCCTCCAGTGCGTCCTGAATGGGATGGGCAAAGTCGTACATGGGGTAGATGCACCACTTGTCACCCTGACGATGATGGTGCATATGGCGGATGCGGTAGATGACCGGGTCACGCATATTGAAGTTGCCGGAAGCCAGATCGATCTTGGCACGCAGGGTCATGGCGTTGTCGGGGAACTCACCGGCACGCATCCGGGCAAACAGGTCCAGGCTCTCCTCCATGGGACGATCCCGGTAGGGGGAGGTGGCAGGGGTGTTCAGATCGCCACGGAATTCCTTGAACTGCTCGGGAGTCAGCTCGCAGACGTAAGCCAGACCCTTCTTGATCAGCTCCACGGCAAACTCGTAGTCCTTTTCAAAGTAATCGGAGCCATAGAAGAACCGGTCACCCCAGTCGAAGCCCAGCCAGTGGATATCCTCCTTGATGGCCTCGACGAACTCCACGTCCTCCTTGGTGGGATTGGTGTCGTCCATACGCAGGTTGCACATGCCGTTATACTTTTCGGCGGTGCCGAAGTCGATGGTCAGAGCCTTGCAGTGGCCGATGTGCAGATAACCGTTGGGCTCGGGAGGGAAACGGGTATGCACAGTCTGACCGGCATAGCGGCCGCCCTCGGCGATGTCTTCATCGATGAATGCGTGGATGAAATTTTTGCTTTCGGTGATTTCAGCCATATATAAACATCCTCTCTTTGGAATTAGATTCAATAATACGTCATTATAACCCATAGCGATGGGATTTGCAACAAAAAACTGCGCCATAATATGGTTTTTCCATGAGGGATTATGTGTGAAAATTGTACACAGGAGAGAAAATGTGAAAAAAGAGAAAACAATTTAACAAAACTTGATTTTTATGGTTGTCATTTTGCCGCTCTTATATTAAAATAGGAAAGGATATGAATAGAGATAAGGAGTGATTCTATTTGGACGGACTCAAGTACAAGCGCATTCTGCTGAAAGTCAGCGGCGAGGCGCTGGGCGAGAAAACCGCCAGCGGCGATGGCTTTGGCCTGGACTTCGCAAAGATCAACGAGGTGTGCACCGCCATTAAAGAGTGCGTAAATATGGGTGTTCAGGTTGGCCTGGTCATCGGCGGCGGCAATTTCTGGCGCGGCGTCAAGAACGGCACCGGCAAAATGCAGCGCTCCCATGCGGATGCCATGGGTATGATGGCTACCGTGATGAACGCCATCGCCGTGGCGGACGTGCTGGAGCAGCACGGTCTGGATGCCCGGGTGCTTACCGCTGTGGAGATGCATAAGTTTGCCGAGTATTTCACCCGGGACACCGCTAACCGCTATCTGAATGAGGGTAAGGTGGTCATTTTTGCCGCAGGCACCGGCAACCCCTACTTCTCCACCGACACCGGCGCAGTGCTCCGTGGCGTGGAGATCGAGGCGGATGCTGTGCTGATGGCCAAGAATGTGGATGCCATCTATTCCGCCGATCCCAAGAAGGATCCCAACGCAATTCGTTACACCGATCTGACCTACGCAAAGGTTCTGGAGGATGGCCTGAAGGCCACCGACGTCACCGCCATGGCTCTGGCTATGGACAACAACATGCCCATGGTCTGCTTCGGTCTGAGTGAAGAAAACAGTATCATCCGTGTGGTTCGCGGCGAAAAGATCGGAACCACCGTTACCAACTAATTTTAAGGAGGATATCACTATGGCAGTCGACTTTAAGGATTACGCAAGAAGAATGGACAAGGCACTGGACCATTTGCAGGACGAGTTTGGCGCAGTTCGCGCAGGCCGTGCCAATGCAAAGGTTCTGGACCGCATCAGCGTGGAATACTATGGTAGTGAGACACCCCTGAACGGTGTTGCAACCATTTCCTCCCCCGATGCCCGTACTCTGGTGGTGCAGCCCTGGGATACCAAGCTGCTGAAGGATATCGCCAAGGCCATCCAGATGTCTGATCTGGGCATCAACCCCCAGAACGATGGCCGTGTCATCCGTCTGACTTTCCCTCAGCTGACCGAGGAGCGTCGTAAGGATCTGGCCAAGCAGGTCAAGAAGTACGCCGAGGACGCCAAGGTCGCCATGCGTAACATCCGCCGTGACGGCATGGACTACGTCAAGAAGCTGAAGAAAACTAACGAGATCACCGAGGACGATCAGAAGAAGGCCGAGAAGGATCTGCAGGATCTGCTGGATAAGAACATTAAGAAGGTTGATGTTGCTCTGGCAGCCAAGGAAAAGGAACTGATGGCTATCTAAAGCCTGTTACATTGGGGGCGCGCCCTGCGCCCCCAAATCAGCATATTTTGAAAGAAAGAGGTGCTCTATGGCACTTTCTGAAAACAACCCGATTCCACAGCACATCGCCATCATCATGGATGGCAACGGCCGTTGGGCCAAGAAACGGGGTTTACCCCGCACCGCCGGACACGCCGCCGGCGCGGAGGCGTTTCGTAAGATCGCCAATTATTGCCGCACGCTGGGCGTAAAATATCTGACGGTCTATGCATTTTCCACGGAGAACTGGAAGCGCTCCGAGGAAGAAGTGGGGGGCATCATGCGCCTTCTGGGCAAGTATTTGCAGGAAGCCCTCCGGGACATGGAGAAAAACCGTGTCTGCTTCCGTTTTTTTGGCGATTTGAGCCGACTGAGTCCCCAATTGCAGAAACTCTGCAGCGAAGCGGTGGATCAGTCTGCAGATTATGATGTCCAGGTGAATTTTTGCCTGAACTACGGTGGACGGGATGAGATCGTCCGCGCTGCCCGTGCTTTTGCGCAGGATGTGGCAGAGGGCAAGTACAGCAGCTCCGATCTGACGGAAGAACTGTTGTCAACTTATCTTTATTCCAAGGATGTACCCGACCCGGAGCTGATCATCCGCCCCTCCGGTGAACTGCGAACCAGCAATTTCCTGCTGTGGCAGTCTGCGTACTCTGAATTTGTGTTTATGAATGTACTGTGGCCCGATTTTGGTCCGAAGGACTTAGACGAGGCCATTGCAGAATATCAGCGGCGCAACCGCCGTTTTGGAGGGACATAATTACCATGAAAACTCGCGTGATTGCAGCTGCCGTCTTAGTTCCGGTAATGCTGCTGATCGTATTGGCGGCGCCAAAGATCGTAGCTGCCGTGGTGTTTGGTTTACTGCTTGCCATTGGCGCATATGAGCTGCTCTACGGAACGGAGCTGGTACGGCATCCCCGTCTGGTGGCCTACTCTGCGGCGATGGCGTTTGCTGTTTGTCTGTGGAGCTACTTTGGCGCAGTGCATGCCTACGCGGTCCTTGGCATTCTCATTTTCTTTATCGCTCTGTTTGCGGAGATGATGTCTGACCATGTGAAGATCCGCATTGAGATGCTGGCTCTGTGCATCGTTGCCGGACTGGTCATTCCGTACCTGCTGTCGGCACTGATCCGCATTTTGATGCTGAAGGTGGGTAAGTATCTGATTCTGATCCCCTTTGTGGCCGGTTTCATGAACGATACCGGTGCTTATTTTGTGGGTATCCGCTATGGCAAGCATAAGTTGGCTCCTGTTGTCAGCCCCAATAAGACCATCGAGGGTCTGCTGGGTGGTTTGGTTGGCAGTATTGTGGGCATGCTTCTTTACAGCCTGATTCTGATGCTTCTTAATTTTGAGGTCAATTTTGGTCTGGCGATCCTCTATGGTCTGCTGGCCTCTGCCGCCGGAACCTTCGGCGATCTGTGCTTCTCTGTGATCAAGCGCCAGACCGGCATCAAGGACTATGGTAATTTGATCCCCGGCCATGGCGGTGTTCTGGACCGCTTCGATTCCATCGTGACCGTGGCGCCTCTGATGGAGGCTCTGCTGGTTCTGCTCCCCTTGGTGTAAGCGTATGATGAATTGTGTCAGTGTTTTAGGCTCTACCGGCTCCATCGGCCGCCAGAGCTTAGATATTATCAGCCGCCTCCCTATTCGGGTGGCGGCATTGACAGCAGGTACCAGCGTGGAGCTGATGGCTCAGCAGTGCCGGGAGTTTCGACCTGCCTTGGCAGTCATGGCTACGGAAGAAGCCGCTGATGCCCTGTCCCAGCAGATTTCCGACCTGCCCATCCGCGTTATGTGGGGTGAGGATGGTCTCGTTGAAGCTGCTACCATCCCGGAAGCGGACTGCGTGATCACTGCAGTTGTGGGCATGGTGGGTCTGAAGCCCACCCTCGCTGCCATCCGCGCGAAGAAACGCATCGGTCTTGCCAATAAGGAGACTTTGGTCTGTGCCGGCGAACTGGTCATGGCTGAGGCAGAAGCCTACGGCGCGGAGATCATCCCCGTGGACTCTGAGCATTCCGCAATTTTCCAGTGTTTGATGGGAAATTCCAATCGTAGCGAAGTAAAGAAGCTGATTCTGACCTGCTCCGGCGGCCCATTCTATGGAATGGAACGGGAGCAGCTGAAGTCCGTGACCAAATCAGACGCTTTGAAGCACCCCAACTGGAAGATGGGTGCAAAAATCACCATCGACTGTGCTACCCTGATGAACAAGGGTCTGGAAGTCATCGAAGCCATGCGCCTGTACCGCATGCCTCTGGAAAAGGTGGATGTGCTGGTGCATCGCCAATCAATCGTCCACTCCATGGTGGAGTATGTGGACGGTGCTGTGATGGCCCAGCTTGGCGCACCGGATATGCGCCTGCCCATCCAGCTGGCGCTGACCTATCCCGAGCGGCTGGAATGCCCTGTGGATGCATTGGATCTGACCACCTGCGGCGCGCTGACCTTCACCAAGCCCGATTTGGAGAATTTCCCCTGTCTGGCATTGGCTATGGACTGCGGTAAGCGGGGCGGCACAGCCTGTCCTGCCATGAACGGTGCCAATGAGGAAGCGGTTGCACTGTTCTTAGATGATAAAATCGGCTTCTATGACATTTATGAGCTGGTTGCCGGAGCTGTGGAAGCGGTTCCGTTCCGGGATAATCCCACTTTGGAGGAAATTCTGGAAGCCGACCGGCTGGCAAGAGAGGCAGTGCGCCATCTTGCCGCGATAAAGTGAGGACTTCTATGACGATTATTTTCGGAATTCTCTTGTTTAGCCTCCTGATCTTTGTCCACGAGTTGGGTCACTTTGTGGCAGCCAAGCTCTCCGGTGTTCAGGTCAATGAATTTTCCATGTTCATGGGCCCTGCCATCTGGAAAAAGCAGGTAGGGGAGACCTTGTATGCTCTGCGTTGTATCCCCATTGGCGGCTACTGCGCCATGGAGGGCGAGGACGCGGATACGGAAAATCCCCGCTCTTTCCAGAAAGCTGCATGGTGGAAGCGCCTGATCATTCTGGTGGCAGGCTCTGCTATGAACCTGATTACGGGCTTCCTTATTGTGGCCATTGTCAATTCTTTCACCGCTGCCCCCATCCCTCAGATCGAAAACCTGCGTACCGGCAGCAGCCTCGCCTGCGAAGGCGGTCTGCGGGCTGGCGATGAGATTTTGGAAATGGGTGGGAGCATAGTGGAAAGCACCACTGACTTTAACGAAATCCTTCAGAATGATCCTTCCGTGACGGAGTTTGATGTTCTGGTGCGCCGTGACGGTCAGCAACTTCTTCTGGAAGCTGTGCCCATGGTCCCGAAGGAATTTCCCGCTAACGAAGAGGGCGAAGCAGGTGTGTTCTACGGTATTCAGTGGCAGACGCGCAGCCTGACCTTCCCGGAAGTGATCAAGCAGTCCTTCGATGATTGCGTTTACTTCGGTAAGCTTGTCTGGATGAGCCTGGGAATGATTGTCTCCGGTGAAGCAGGTCTGAAGGATATGTCAGGTCCCGTGGGCATCGTATCCATGATGAGTGATACAGTTGCTGCTTCCGGTTCTGCGGCAGCTGCTATTCTGAACCTGCTGTTCATTGGCGCGTTCATTGCCGTGAACTTGGGTATTATGAATCTTCTCCCGATTCCTGCGTTGGACGGCGGACGTGTGGTTGGTCTTCTGCTGACCACAGCCGTGGAAGCCATCACTAAGAAGAAGATCAATCCCAAATATGAGGGGTATCTTCATGGTGCAGGCATGATCCTGCTCCTTGCCCTTATGGCAATTATTTTGTTTAAGGATATTTTTGTAATCGTACAGAGGTAATGGCTATGACCAGACAAATCCTTGTTGGCGGAGTCCCCATCGGCGGCGGAGCCCCGGTGGTGATCCAGTCCATGCTCAATACTAAGACCACAGATGTGGAAGGCTCTCTGGAGCAGATTCGTAAGCTGAAGGCCGCCGGCTGCCAGATTGCCCGGCTGGCAGTTCCCAATATGGAAGCCGCCCGTTCTTTTGCGGAAATCTGCGCCGCAAGTGAGCTGCCTCTGGTTGCCGACATCCACTTCGACTATAAACTGGCCATCGCCGCCGCTGAGGGCGGCGCAGCTAAGATCCGCATCAACCCCGGCAATATCGGCGGCGAGGATCGCGTCAAGGCCGTGGTGGAAGTCTGTAAGGATAAGCATATCCCCATCCGCATCGGCGTCAACGGCGGCAGCCTTGACAAGCGTCTGCTGGAAAAGTACGGCCATCCCACCGCGGAAGCTCTGGTGGAGAGCGCTTTTGAACATCTGGAACTGCTGGAAAAGCAGGGCTTCTACGATACATGTCTGTCCATGAAGTCCTCCACTGTGCCCACCATGGTGGCTGCAGCCCGGCTGTTCCGTAGTAAGTGCGACTATCCCTTGCACATCGGCGTGACGGAAACCGGCCCTGTCCGTCAAGGCCTGATCAAGTCCGCCATGGGTATCGGTGCTCTGCTTTTGGATGGTATTGGTGATACCATCCGTGTCAGCCTTACCGACGACCCCGTGGAAGAAGTCTACGCAGCCAAGGATATTCTGAAAGCTGCCGGTCTGCGGAAAGAGGGCGTGAACATCGTCTCCTGTCCCACCTGCGGCCGCACTCGCATCGACCTCATTGGCCTGACAAACCAGGTGGATGCCGCCCTGAAGGGCTGCCAGAAGCCTATTACCGTTGCTGTCATGGGCTGCATCGTCAACGGCCCCGGCGAAGCCCGGGAGGCCGATATTGGCATCGCCGGAGGCGATGGCTGGGGCATGATTTTTGAAAAAGGAGAGCAGGTGGAGAAGCTGCCTTATGACGAACTGCTGCCCGCCCTGCTCCGACGCATTGAAGCAATGTAATTACTATGGAAAACAAAGTATTTCTTTTGAATATGTTTCCGGACTACGAGCCGCCTGAGGAGCTGATTGCCGCTCTTTCTCAGGCGGCTATCGTAGCTGCGGATATCGACCCCGAAACCCGGGCAGTGGAGGTTGCCCTCCATGCTGCAAACTACATACCCCAGCGACTGCTGGATCAGGCTGCCAAGGACATTACTTCCTTGTACGGTCTGCGCAAGTTGGAACTCACTGCCACCCACCCGGCAACCGAACTGCAAAAGATCGAACATCAGGAGCTGATGCAGCTCTTTGTCAGCCGCAATTCCATGACCCGTGGCTCTCTTGCCGGAGCGCAATGGGCGTGGGAAGGAGAGACCTTGACGGTAAAACTCCTTGCCAACGGCAAGCAGCTTCTGGAAGAACTGATTCCTCAGGTTCAGACCGCTCTGCAGGAGCGCTTTGCTACCCCGGTTCAGATCCGTATCGAGGCTGGAAAGGCGCTGGAAGGACAGGAACTCTTCGACGCCATGGCCTCCATGCGAAATTCCCTCATGGCAGCCATTCCGGTTAGTGGCGCAGCACCTGCCAAGCAGGAGAAAGCTGCTGCAGCACCCAGCGAAACCTTCTTCGGCAAGCCTTTCAAGGGTACGCCCGTACCCATGAAGGAGCTGAATCTGGATATGGGCAGCGTCCTGGTGGAAGGTCGTGTTTTCGCCGTAGACCATAAGGAACTGAAAAAGCGCAACGCATGGGTCATCAGCTTTGACATGACCGATAATACCGGCTCCGTCCGCATCAATCGCTTCATGGAAGCTGGCGAAGCCAAGCCTATCTTGGAAAATGTCAAAGTTGGCAACGTTTTGAAGGTGCAGGGCAAGTTGGAGCTGAATCGCTACGATAATGAGATGGTTCTCAAGCCCTTCTCTATGATGCCAGGCTCCATGCCCAAGCGGAAGGACACCGCCGAGGGCATGAAGCGCATCGAACTGCACCTGCATACCTCTATGAGTAACATGGACGCCCTCACCAGTACCAAAGCCGCTATCAAGCAGGCGGCAGCATGGGGCCATAAGGCCATCGCCATCACCGACCACGGCTGTGTTCAGTCCTTTACCGATGCGCTGCATGTGGTGGAAGACTGGAAAGGGCCTCCCAAAGTCGCCGGAACGGATGAAACCATCAAGATCCTTTACGGCTGCGAGGGCTACTACGTCAACGATGTGGACGATAAGATCGTGGTTCATGGCGCACAGGACATCTCCTTCGACGATGAATTTGTGGCCTTTGACCTGGAGACCACAGGCCTTTCCCCCAGAACCGACGAGATCATCGAGATTGGCGCTGTTGTCATGAAGCAGGGCAGGGAAGTGGCCCGTTACCAGACCTTTGTCGACCCCCATCGAAAGCTATTAAAGGAAACCACCGACCTTACCGGCATCACCGATGATATGCTCGTGGGCGCACCCTCCATCGAGAAGGCTCTGCCCGAGTTCCTGAACTTCGTGGATGGCCGTGTTCTGGTTGCCCACAACGCGGATTTCGACACCGCTTTCATCCGGGAAGCCTGCAAAAAGCTTGGACATCCCTACACCTATACCTCTGCGGACACTCTGGTACTGTCCCAGAATTTGATGACCAAGCTGAACCGTCATAAGCTGAACATCGTTGCCGATGCGCTCAGTCTGCCGGAATTCAACCACCACCGTGCCGCCGATGATGCTGTCACCTGCGGCATGATCATGGCGAAATTCATGGATATGCTGAAAGAGCAGGGCCTGCAGAATCTCCAGCAGATCAATCCTGCCATGGAGAAGGTCCGCGCCCAGCTTAGAAGCGACGAGCGCTACGCCCAGCATATCATCCTCTTTGCCAAGAACCAGATCGGCCTGCGAAACCTCTATCAGCTGATTTCTGAGGCCAATCTGTACCATTTCCGCCGGGTACCCCGAATCCTGAAGTCTGAGCTGATCAAGCATCGCGAGGGCTTGATCATCGGCTCTGCCTGCGAAAATAATGAGCTGTTTCAGGCTGTGCTGAAGGGCAGAAGTGACGAAGAACTGAAGCGAATCGCCTCTTTCTACGACTATCTGGAGGTTCAGCCCATCTCCAACAACCGTTTCATGATCGCAGAAGAAAAGATTCCCGTCCACAATGACGAGGACCTTCGGAATTTGAACCGCACCATCGTCCGTCTGGGCGAAGAAATGGGTAAAATGGTGGTCGCTACCGGCGATGTCCACTTCTTAAACCCCGAGGACGAGATCTTCCGCCACATTCTGCTGGCTACCAAGGGATTTAAGGATGCGGACAAGGATAATCCTCTGTATCTTCGTACTACCGACGAAATGCTGGCAGAATTCTCCTATCTCGGCGAAGAGAAGGCTCATGAGATCGTGGTGAAAAACCCCAATCTCATCGCCGATATGTGCGAATCTCTCCGTCCCGTTCCCCACAACCTCTTCGCACCCAAGATCGAGAACTCCGTGGAAGATCTGAAGAGTCTGGTTTACGGTAAATTCCACCGCCTTTACGGCGATAATCCTCCGGAATTATTCGTCAAACGTGTGGAAACCGAGCTGCACGATATCATCTCCTGCCACTATGACGTGATTTATATGTCCGCCCAGCGGCTAGTGCAGAACTCTCTGGAGAACGGCTATCTGGTTGGCTCCCGTGGCTCTGTCGGTTCCTCCATTGTGGCCTTCATGTCCGGCATTACGGAAGTTAACTCCTTCCCGCCCCACTACCGCTGCCCCAATCCCGAATGCAAACATACGATCCTGGATGTTCCCAAGGAATTCAACTGCGGCGCGGACCTCCCCGATGCCCTGTGCCCCCTGTGCGGTACGCAGTTGGAAAAGGACGGCTTCAATATCCCCTTCGAGACATTCCTGGGTTTCGGCGGCGACAAAGTTCCGGATATCGACCTGAACTTCTCCGGTGAATATCAGGCAGAGGCCCATAAATATTGTATTTCCATGTTCGGTGCTTCCCACGTCTTCCGTGCCGGCACCATCGGTACGGTGGCTGAGAAGACTGCTTTTGGCTATGTGAAGAAGTACCTGCAGGAGCGAAATAAAACCGCATCCAAGGCAGAGGAAGCCAGACTGGCCTCCGGTTGTGTCGGTGTCCGCCGTACCACAGGCCAGCACCCCGGTGGTCTGGTGGTCATCCCTCAGGAGAATGAGATTTGGGACTTCTGTCCCGTCCAGCACCCGGCGGAAGACCCCACCTCCGACCAGATCACCACCCATTTTGAATACCACTCCATGGAAGAGAACCTCCTGAAACTGGACATGCTGGGTCACGATGACCCCACCATGATCCGCATGATGGAGGACATGACCGGTGTGGATGCCAAGACCATCCCCTTGGACGATAAAGGCACCATGTCCATCTTTACCTCCTCCAAGATCCTCGGCTACGAGAATGATAAACTCCTTGGCCCCACCGGTGCAGTTGGTGTTCCCGAGTTCAATACCCGGTTTACACGAGGCGTTCTGTTGGATACCCTGCCGGATAAGTTCGATTTTCTGGTTCGTATCTGTGGCTACACCCATGGTACCGACGTGTGGCTGGGCAATGCAAAGGATCTGATCAACTCCAAGACTGCCACCGTTGACCAGACCATTGGCGCCCGTGACGATATCATGATCTATCTGATCTCCTGCGGCATGCCGGATAAACGGGCATTTAAGATCATGGAGTCTGTCCGAAAGGGCAGGGGACTGCCTCCCGGCGCGGAGGAGGAAATGGTAGCCGCCGGCGTTCCCGACTGGTATATCACCTCCTGCAAGAAGATCAAGTATCTGTTCCCCAAGGCCCACGCCGTGGCTTATTGCATGATGGCATTCCGTATCGCATGGTTTAAAGTTTATCATCCTCTGGCTTTCTACGCGGCCTATTTCTACCGCCGTAGTCAGAAGGGCGGCTTTGATGCCACCTTGATGACCGGTGGCATGGAGTCCGTCCTTGCCAACATCGACGCCATCGATAATAACGAGGATGCCACCGCTAAGGACGAAGACCTGCTGACGACATTGGAAGTGGTCTACGAATTCTACCTCCGGGGCTTCGAATTCGCACCCATCTCCCTGTACGAAAGCCACGCCACCAAATTCCTCATCAAAGACGGCAAGATTTTGCCGCCCTTCGTTGCTATCTCCGGTCTGGGCGAAAGTGCGGCATGGGATTTGATGGAGGGCAGAAAGGGCAAACAGTTCCTCTCCGTGGAGGAAGTGGCTCTGGCTTGCCCCAAGGTCTCCAAGACCCATATGCAGATGCTCAAGGATGCAGGCGCATTTGGTGATCTGCCGGACACCAGTCAGGTCAGTTTCTTCTAAATAAATGTTCCGGGACGTACATTTTGGTGCGTCCCGGATTTTTCTTGCATTATGCCATGGTATGTGCTACAATGTTTTATATATTTTATACAAAAGGGTGATTTATATGCAAGATATCGGTATGCAATTTCACATTCGGGCCAACGAGGGCGACGTAGGCCGCTATGTGTTTCTCCCCGGCGATCCCGGTCGCTGCGAGGCGATTGCCAAGCACTTCGACAACCCCGTCCACTTTGGCATGAACCGTGAGTATAACATCTGGAACGGCACGCTTCTCGGCGAGAAGGTCACCGTCTGCTCTACCGGCATCGGTGGTCCCTCCGCATCCATCGCCATGGAAGAGCTGGCAGCGATCGGTGCGGACACTTTTATCCGTATCGGCACCTGTGGCGGTATTCATATGGATGTCTGCCCCGGTGATGTGGTGGTCGCCAGCGGTGCCATCCGTTTCGAGCATACTTCGCTGGAGTATGCACCCATTGAGTTCCCTGCAGTGGCGGATTTTGACATCACCGCAGCCCTGAAGGCTGCCTCCGAGGATCTGGGCTACCGTACCCATGTGGGCGTTGTGCAGTGCAAGGATTCCTTCTATGGACAGCACAGCCCGGAAAAGTCCCCTGTCTACTATGACCTGCTCCAGAAGTGGGAGAGCTGGAAGCGCCTTGGTGTCAAAGCCAGTGAGATGGAGTCTTCCGCTCTGTTCGTGGTGGCAGCGGCGCTGAATGTCCGCTGTGGCAGTTGCTTCCATGCCGTGTGGAATCAGGAACGGGAGAAGGCCGGTCTGTTTATGAAGATGACCGAGGACACCTCCGGTGCCATCAAGGTGGGTATCGAAGCCATGAAGCGCATCATCGCCGCAGATCAGGCTAAAAAATAAGAGGATACGGTTATGCCGAACTTGAAAGCATGGAAACCTTGGTTTCGCTATCCTGTGCTTCTGCTGATTAATGCATTCCCGATGGTGGTGGGTGTCCTCCAGTTCCGTTGTGGTGCGTCTTGGGATCTGGCGGTTTTTCCGGTGCTTATGCTTGCGGTTTCGTATTTGAATTTTCGAAGCAGCGGCATTGGTGGCTTTTGCTTCCTGCAGATCGCGTTGGCGTTGTATACGGTTTTGATGGGGTGCGTAACTACCTATCTGTATACCAGCCGCATCAGCAATGACGGCTTGTCCTATGCCATCGGGGAGTTGGGGGTATATTTAGACTGCGCTGAAGTCCTAATTGTAATGGTGATTGGCGTGATTCTAAAGATCATCCATTACCGGAAAAACAAACAAACAGCATCCTCTCCCGAACAAGAAAGATAATATCTATGATCACAGCAATTTATTCCGTCATGCACTTTTTTGTGGATTTTCTGTGTGCATGGGGGATTTTCCGCAACTTCCAAACCGGATCCGGTGCCTATCAGAATTATCTGATCTACAATTTCTGCGCATTCGCCCTGCAAATGCCCCTGGGCATCCTGCTGGATGTCCTGCGAAGCCGAGTTTCCGACTCCCTGCGTCCCCGATTGGGCCAGATTTGGGTATTTGCCGGCGTGGCGCTCACCACCGCAGGTGTTTTCACCCATCCGGCTATCCTCGGCGTGGGCAATGCCCTGTTCCATGTGGGTGCGGGTCTGGATGTGATCTGCGAGGACTTCGCAAAAGGTCACAGCGGCCGATCTTTGGGCGTTTTCGTCGCTCCCGGGGCAGTGGGCTTGTACCTCGGCACGATTTTGGGCAAACATCCCGGCGACCGACTTTCATGGTTGCTGTCCCTTTCCGTTCTCGTAATCCTCCTTGCGGCTATGCTAACAAGACAGCCTCGTGAACCCATTATCAGCACCAGCACCAATCCTAAAAAATTTCCCATCTTGCTGCTGTGCTGCTTTGCAGTGGTGGTGCTCCGCTCTTGGACAGGCTTCCAGACGAACTTTGACTGGAAAGCCACAGTCCCATTTCTCGCTGTTCTGGCAGTTTCCTCAGGCAAGACCCTCGGCGGATTTGCTTCCGCCCGATTTGGTCATGGCAGGACTATGGTCTGCTCCTTGCTTTTGGCATCCATCTGTTTTCTGCTGGGTGAGAATCCCATCTTCGGCCTGCTGGGACTGCTGCTGTTCAACATGAGCATGCCTGTGACTTTGTACCTGCTGGCAAAACACATGCCCGATACCCCCGGCTTGGCTTTTGGTATCCTCACATTCGGCTTGTTCCTTGGCTTTCTGCCTGTGTATGCCGATGTGACGATACCCATGTCTGCCACTTCTGTGTGCGCTCTCGGCAGTATCATCTCGGCGATACTTCTGTACATCGGCTGGAAGGCGGTGAAGGAACATGCGGTATCTGCTTGAAATGTTCTTAATTTCCCTCGGTCTGACATGGCTCATCGAGCTGACCATCGCAGCCTTCTTTGGCCTCCGGGACAAAAAAAGCATGCTTCTTGTGCTTCTGGTCAACCTGTTGACCAATCCCGCGGCGGTTCTGATATGCCATCTGGGTATCCCGGAGCTTCCGGTGGAGCTGGCTGTCATGGCCGTGGAGGCTTTCGTCTATACATCTTTTTCAAAGGACGAACGATGGCAGATTACCCATCCAGTCATTCTTTCCGTTTCCGCAAATCTGATCGCATGGTTTGCCGGAATCTTACTTCAGTGAGGTATTCTCTATGAAAAAACTGATTTGTCTGTGCTTAGCTGCACTCCTTCTGCTGACCAACTTGCCCACCGTACGTGCAGACGTGATTTTTGTGCCCATGGGCGATGATTTCTTCGATGAACACAGAGACGAATGTGCATATCACGATCGGTATTACACTGCGCAAGGCCCCAACGGCGATGTCACCGTCTACGAAAGCCCCATCTCCGACCGGGTGATCAAGACCGTCGATAACGGTGAAACCCTCTGGGTCTCCTACGTTTATACGGATTCCGATGGCACCCAATGGGGCTGTACAGGCGGTTGGGACGATGAAAATGGCTGGGTTCCCATGCCATATCTTGCCCTCGTCTATGACCACATCTCTTTTGCGGAAGAGTACGGCCACACTTTCCTACAGGAAGCGGGTGAACTGGACAAGAAGTGGCAGGGCAAGGAGATCTATTTCTGGGAATACCCCGGTTGCCCTGAACCTGTGTCCATAGAACTGCTGTGGGAACATATGCCCAGTTATGACTGCATCTATGTGGACGAAAACGGCAGTCATTGGGGTCAGATCAACTACTATTACGGTCTGCGTGATCTGTGGTTCAATCTGGATACTCCGGATGCGGATTTCGCCACCCTGTTCCCCAACGGTGTGGAAGCCCCTAGCCAGCCGGTTCAGTCTGAACCTACCGAGCCTGCTAAGCGTGTTGACGAGATCAAACCCCAGCCCGACTTTGATATTACCATCGTTGTGATCTGCGTTGCCGCCGTGATGGTGGTATCCGCACTTCTGCTGATCCTTCTGAAGCGTAAGCGCTAAAAATTTAAGCGTGCAGTGAATGTTCACTGCACGCTTTTGTTTTTACGCATCGGGGAAGTCAAAACGCTCCTTGATCAGCTGGGCTGCTTCTTCCGGGGACATATTGGAGTTATCGATCCGAATGTAATTGGGGGAGGTGATCTCGCCGGGCAGGCTCTCCATGCGGTGATTCACATCGTCCCGGATCAGCCTTTCGTTGCTGGCGTCGATATCCCGCTTGGATGCCTTATTTTTCAGCCGGTTTTCCGTCACATTCCGGGCAAGCCGGACATCCTGAGGTGCAACCAGCTCCGCATAGCATACGTCTTCCTCGGCTACCCCCAGCGTCTTGATGACACGATCGATATACTCGTATTCCGACGGCATATCAAAGGCCATCATATAGGTGAAGATCATACCATACTGCTCGCTTTTTCCGAATTCCTCCAAGACTACTGTCCGCAGCTTTTGAATCACATCACCCCGAAACTGGCCGAAGATTTCCAGGACCGGCTCGATCATCATATGGTTGTGGAACAGCTTCAGGGGGGTGATTTTCGCCAGTTCCTGTCCCACGGTCATCTTGCCCACGGCGCTGTTGCCAAACAGCAGCAGTAATTTCATAATTTCTCCTCGAAATGCTTACAGCTTGCCGTAAGTCTTATCCAGGAACTTCTGAGTGTTGATTACTACGCGTTTATGGGTGCCGTGACCGATCTCCCCGGCCTCGTCAAAAGCCTTCACATCAAATGTGATGACCTTTCCGGCCACCTCGGTGACCTCGGCCTCAGCCCGAACCTCAAGACCCACAGGCGTTGCAGAGATGTGCTCGATGTTCAGCATCGTGCCGACGGTGGTCTGGTTCTCGCCCATGCAATCGGCGATGGCTTCGCAGGCAGCACCCTCCATCAGCGCCACCATGCAGGGGGTAGCGTACACCAGCAGATCGCCGGAGCCTACTTCCTTGGCGGTGTCTTCCCGCTCTACGCAGGATTCGACAATGCCTTTCATTCCAACTGTAATTTCCATAATTATCACAACCTTTCTGGCATTACTATAGTCGAAAGTCTGGCCTCTGTCAACGAAAAGGATTGAATTTTTTTGTTCGTTGACGTATAATATATGCATTAAATTCTAGTGAGGTGTCTACTATGATCGCCAATGACAAACTCAATATGACCATGCTGTGCGACTTTTATGAGCTAACCATGAGCCAGGGCTACTTTGGTAACGGCTACAAGGACCGGATCACCTATTTTGACCTCTTCTTCCGTCGTTGCCCTGACGGCGGCGGCTTCGCCATCGCTGCCGGTCTGGAGCAGATTGTCGAGTACATCCAGGAACTGCACTTTGACCCCGAGGATATCGAGTATCTGCGTGGCAGAAAGATCTTCAGCGAGGAATTCCTTGCGTATCTGGCTGATTTCAAGTTCACCGGCGACATCTGGGCAGTCCCCGAGGGTACCCCTGTTTTCCCCAAGGAACCCATCCTCACCGTCCGCGCCCCTGCTATCGAGGCCCAGCTGATCGAAACCTTCCTGCTGCTGTGCGTCAACCACCAGAGCCTCATCGCCACCAAGGCAAACCGTGTGGTCCGCGCCGCCCAGGGCCGTACCGTTCTGGAGTTTGGTTCACGCCGTGCTCAGGGCGCCGATGCTGCCATTTTGGGTGCTCGTGCTGCCTATATCGGCGGCTGCCACGGCACTGCCTGCACCATTTCCGACCAGCTCTTTGGCGTCCGTGCCGGCGGCACCATGGCTCATGCATGGGTGCAGATGTTCGACACGGAATACGAAGCCTTCAAGGCCTATTGCGAGATGTACCCCGAGAATCCCACCCTGCTTGTGGATACCTATAACACCCTCAAGTCCGGTGTTCCCAACGCCATCCGGGTCTTCAATGAAGTCCTGAAGCCCAGGGGGCTGACCAAGTGTGGCATCCGTCTGGACTCCGGCGACATGGCCTATCTGACCCAGAAAGCAAGAAAAATGCTGGATGACGCAGGCTGGACGGACTGCAAGATCAGCGTCTCCAACTCTCTCGACGAGCACATCATCCAGGACGTTCTCCGTCAGGGCGCTCAGATCGATCTGTTCGGTGTGGGTGAGCGGCTGATTACCGCCCGCAGCGAACCTGTCTTTGGCGGCGTGTACAAGCTGGTTGCCGTGGAAGACAAGGACGGCGAGGTCAGGCCCAAGATCAAGATCTCCGAGAATGTGGGCAAGATCACCACCCCCCACTATAAGAAACTCTACCGTTTCTATGGAAACGATACCGGTAAGGCCATCGCCGACTACCTCTGCGTCTACGATGAGACAGTGGACGACAGCCAGAACATGGAGATCTTTGACCCCGATGCCACCTGGAAAACCAAGACTGTCTACAATTTCACCGCCCGGGAATTGCAGGTTCCTATTTTTAAGGATGGTAAGCTGGTCTATGACCTGCCTACGCTGGAAGAAATTCGCACCTACTGCATGGAGCAGGTGGACACCCTCTGGGATGAAGTCAAGCGCTTCGACAATCCCCACACCTACTATGTGGACCTGAGCCAGAAACTCTGGGATATTAAGTACGGCCTGCTGAAGGAAAATGGCAAGAACAAATAACTCTGCCAAAAGCATGGCTTTGGGCGGTGTCATGGCTGCGCTGGCTGTGGTGATCATGAGCCTTGGCGGCTTGATTCCACTTGCGACCTACATCTGCCCCATGCTCTGTATTTTGCTGCTGAAAACCGTGCTGCAAATCTGCGGTGCGCGAGTCGCTTGGGCCTGGTACGGTGCAGTTGCGATTCTTTCCATGCTGTTAGGCCCGGATAAGGAAGCCGCCGCTGTATTTGCTTTCCTCGGCTATTATCCCATCGTAAAGCCTAAGCTGGATACTGCAAAACTCTCCTGGCTGTGGAAAGGTCTGCTCTTTAATGCATCCGTTCTGGCAATGTACTGGCTGCTGATCCACCTCTTCGGCATGGCGCAAGTTGCTGCAGAATTCCGGGAGCTTGGCACGGCTATGCTCATCGTCACGCTCCTTTTAGGAAACCTTTGCTTTTTCCTTGTGGACAAGATTCTGAGCAGAAAGTTGAACTTCAGACGGTAACTATGGAAAAATGTTGGTATTTATATATACTGCGATGCCGGGATGACAGCCTGTACACCGGTATTACCACCGATGTGCAGGTCCGGTTGGAAGCCCACAGGGCAGGGAAGGGTGCAAAATACACCCGTGGCAGAGCCCCTCTGGAATTGGTCTACTCGGAAACCTGCGGCGATCACTCCGCCGCCTTAAAACGGGAAGCTCAGATCAAATCCCTCCCCAGAGCCGGAAAAATGAAACTCATCGAGCAATAAAGAAAGCCACCTTCCGAAACGGAAGGTGGCTTTTTGCATTAAATTTCTTCGCTTACCGCCAGCAACAGAATGCCGATGATCACGATGGCGATGAAAACGTAAGTTTTCCAGGAAAGCTTTTCCTTCAGGAAAATACGGGACAGCAGCAGGGAAACGACGCACACAGAGGAAAGAATGGGTGCAGCAACGGCGTCCACTCCACCCAGAGCGTAAACGTAGGTGAACTGACCTGCGGTTTCGAAGACAGCAGCGAGGATCTTATCCTTGTGCTGGGGGAGAGAACCAAACTTGACCTTCTTGGACTTCATGAAGATGAACAGACCCAGAGCGAACAGGGCAAAAGTCAGCTCGTAGCTGGTGTTGGCTACATCTTCAAGGGTATCCGCGGTAACATCCACCAGAGGAGACTTTGCAACATCATCGATCAGGAAGAAAGCATCATCCAGGAAAGTGCCGAAGGCATCCAGCAGGGCATATACGAAAGGCATGCAGAAAGCGACGATAGCCAGCTTCTTGCCCAGCTGCTTCTTTCTTGTGGTTTCGCCGCTGTTTTCCAGGAAGCTGACACCCAGAACACCAATGGTGATGATCGCAATGGCAACCCAAGTCAGGGGAGCAATTTCTTCCTTCAGGAAGATGGCAAACAGCAGCGTGCAAATGACACCGGCGGTGTTCTCAATAGGGTCAGAGATGGATTCCTCCAGAAAACGCATTCCGAAATAGGAGAAAGCCATGGAGATGATGTAAAACAGAGAAACGGGCAGATAGCGGATGATATTGATGGGATTGTAGTTGATATTCTGGGTCAGCAGGGTGAAGATTGCGTGAGCACCCATAACGATACCAACCCACACACAGATCTTCAGGTGAGAAAATTTTTCCTGAGGCTGCGCGCCTTTTTTGTAAAACAGTTCGGCAGTACCCCACAGCAGGGCGGTACCAACGGAGAAGAATAACCAAGACATGATGTTTACCTCTTTCTTTCTAATATATTTACAGGGTCACCAGACCGGCATCCACCATTTTCTGCAGGCTCATAAGAATGCCCAGCTTGGCGTGATACCATGTCAGGCCGCCCTGGAAATAGACGGCATAGGGAGGACGGATGGGGCCGTCAGCGGACAGCTCCATGGTGCTTCCCTGAACGAAGGCACCGGCGGCCATGATGACCTGACTGTCATAGCCGGGCATGTCGCCGGGGATGGGGGTGGCGAAGGAGTCCACGGGTGCGGCGGCCTGAATGCCCTTGCAGAAAGCAATCATACCCTCTTCGCTGCCAAGTTCCACAGCCTGGATGATATCATGGCGGCTTTCGGTGGCGTTGGGGACGCACTTAAAGCCCAGGGATTCATAGAGGTTTGCGGCAAAAATAGCACCCTTTTCTGCGCTGGCGGTGACGGTGGGGGAGAGGAAGAAGCCTTGATAAAGCTGGCCCATCAGACCGAAGTTGGCGCCGACCTCCTGTCCTAAACCGGGTGCGGAAAGCCGGTAAGCGCAGCGGTCGATGCATTTTTTCGTGCCTGCGATGTAGCCGCCGGAGGAGGCAAGACCGCCGCCGGGATTTTTGATCAGACTGCCCACGATCATATCCGCGCCCACATCAGAGGGCTCGATGGTCTCCACAAATTCGCCGTAGCAGTTATCAACCATCACGATCACATCAGGCTTGATGGATTTGCAGAAGGCGATCAGTTCACCGATCTGGGTCACGGAGAAGGTAGGCCGGGTGGCGTAACCCTTGGAGCGCTGGATGGTGATCAGCTTCGTTTTTTCGTTGATGGCCTTGCGGATACCCTCGTAGTCGAAGGTGCCGTCGCTCAGCAGATCCACCTGCCGGTAGCTGACGCCGTACTCGGCAAGGCTGCAGGGAGAGGGACGGATGCCGATGACTTCCTGCAAGGTGTCATAGGGAAGACCAACGGGGGACAGCAGCTCGTCACCGGGCAGCAGATTTGCGCTGAGGGCTACAGTCAGGGCATGGGTGCCGCAGGTAATGTGGGGACGGACCAGGGCAGCTTCAGTGTGGAATACGTCGGCATAGACCTGCTCCAGCTTGTCGCGGCCCTCGTCGTTGTAGCCGTAGCCGGTGGATGCGGCAAAACAGGTGGCGCTTACCCGATTTTTCCGGAAAGCAGTCAGAACCTTGGCCTGATTGTATTCGGCGACACGGTCGATATCTTCAAAGCGACCCTTCAGTCGACTGATGGCAGCTTCGCCGTAGGCATAAACCTCTTTGGAAATGCCCATATTTTCATACATAGTGGTAATTTCGTTCATGTTCAGTCCTCATTTTCTACGGATTGGAAGATTTGATTGGCCAGATCGTTGAGCGTTTCGGGCTTGGTTACGATCAGACCTGTTTCGTGTTTTCCAAGAATCAGCAGGGTATCGCCGGGATTGATGCCGAAGAACTCCCGGGCTTCTTTGGGAATTACGATCTGCCCGCGGTCGCCGACTTTGGCGGTGCCGAAGACACGTTGGGCATTTTGCTTGCCCAGAATGTGTTTGCCTCCTGCCATAGGAGATCTCCTTTCACACTTTTCATACTTTTCATACCGGAAGATTATATAGAAAACCGCCCCGGATGTCAATACCGGGGCGGAAAAAATTTGGTGATATGGCTCAATCTTCGGTCAGAATTTTTGTGGCTTTTCCATATTTATCCTGCCAATACAGCAGTTTCTCTTCGCTTAGCCCAGCTCCGACACATCTTGTTTGATCCGAGTTGTGGCTTAAGTCCGCAAGCTTTACCTTCACGGCGATGGGATCACCTTTGATCGCTCGGACGTAGTCAAAATAGTTAACGTGTTTTTCGTGAGTCAGCAGTTTCAGCGGATCGATGACTTCTTTTGGAAAAATCCGTGCCAATTCTTCTATGGTCACATCCGTATCTTCCGCCACATCGTGCAGCAGTGCTACGCAGCAGGAAATTTCGTCATCCATCTGCTCAGCCATATGAATGGGGTGGAAGATATAGGGGATTCCGTTGTAATCCACCTGTCCGTGATGGGCTTGATAGGCGACCTTCAGAGCCCGGTTGGTCAGCGGCGTGTAGATCATACTCAATCCCTCCTCCGCCGTCCGTAGATCAGGATCAGCCGCAGAAGCTGAGCCAGAGCCGTAGCGGTGGCGGCAACGTAAGTCATGGCAGCGGCAGTCAGGGTCTTCTTTGCACCCCGCTGCTCCTCTTCCGTCAAAATTCCGCCCTCTTCGATTGCTTTGATTGCTCTGCGGCTTGCGTTAAATTCCACCGGCAGGGTTACAATCTGGAACACGAAGGATAATCCGAATGCCGCAATGCCCAGATAAATGAACAACATGGAGATCTCACCCAGCGAACCAAGCAGAAGTCCCACCAGAATCAGTGGAAATGCCAGTTTGGAACCCAGATTGGTCATGGGAATGATGGCAGCCCGGAGTTTCATGGGGGAGTAGCCAACGGCGTACTGCACCGCGTGACCGGCCTCGTGGCAGGCAACACCGATGGCGGCGGTGGAAGTGGAGTTGTATACAGGGTCAGACAACCGGATCACATTGGCCTTGGGGTCAAAGTGGTCGGTTAAGTTGCCTGCAATCCGCTCAATGCGTACGCCGTAAACACCGTTTGCATGCAGCACCCTCTGGGCGGCTTCCGCGCCGGTGATGTGCCGTCTGGAGAGCTGTTTGGAGTACTTTTTGAAGGTGCTGTTAACATTACTGCTGGCAATCATGGCAAAAATCAGACAGGGCAGTACCAACGTAAGATATGTCCAGTCAAATCCATAGTAATAAAAGGGCAGCATAGTCTACCTCCTTAAATTTCCTCAGGTTCAAAGGCCTCGTGCAGCATGTTGCGGATAGCGCCCCGAAAGATGGCAAATGCCTGGCTGTGCAGAGTCTGCAGCGCCCCGGCAGAGAGATTGATGGGAACCTGACCGGGCATGTACAGATCCTGATCAAAGATAAACTTGACTTCCTTGTCCTCCTGACCATTCCGCTTGACCATACCGGGACCTGCGTGGATCTTTACCCGGCAGCCGCCCCGGAGTCCTAAGTCACAGTCGATGCTGCAACGGGTGGATGCGGCTTCGCTCACATCCTCTTCGCTAAGGGGACCCAGATAGCAGGGACTGATCAGCTCCCGGAATGGAACGTCTGCAAGCTCCAGCTGGGCTCTCGAGATGATATTCAGATACCGCAGACCCACGCGCTCGTAAAAAGCAGGCTGGTAAATGCGAATAAATGCCGCCAGAGGCTTATCCAGCTTCTTGGCGAAGTCCTCCCAGCTGGTGTAGCGGTTACAGGTTAGGGAGATGAACCTGCTGGTCAGATTCACGCGCCAGGCTCCGTCGGCGGAAGCAAACTGATGATTGGTGACGGTCTGCTGGCTGGCTACCGACAGATTACCCGGTGCGCCGGTGATCTTGGGCGGCATGGAATCCTGACGACGGGTGTATCGGGGAAATTCTGCCCGGATGGCATCCTGAAAATCCGCAGGTACCTTGGCTTCGATGGATAAGATTTCCGGAAAACGAAGCTGACAAATTACCTCCACCAGCGGAGCGTGTCGATAAATACAGCGGTCATCATGAGAAAGCATAGCAAACCCTCGTTTCTACAGTATGTCATGTTTCAATCTATTATATCCAATCCGTGAGAAAATGGCAAGTCCGGAATGGGCATCCAAACCATGGGAATTGTAAAGACTTCGTGACCATGTCAGCGGAAAATTAAGATTTGGTTAATTACGACTAATTCATAATTTGTTCATACAAGGCAATTCAACCAATGGTATACTTACAATAGAATGGATATAGAGAAAGAGGTGAAGATCGTGAAAAATTTCAAAAAATCTCCCTATCTGTATGGTATGATAGCAGGTTTTGGTGCCATCAGCCTAAGTGTGATTTTCTTTTTCCTGCTGTACCGAATTCAGGGGATTACCGATGTAGTAGACAAAGTGATGGGTATTCTGTCGCCTTTTGTTTACGGCGGCGTGATTGCGTATCTGCTGCGACCGGTGTGTAATTATTACGAGAAATATCTGGTCAAATGGCTGCCGAACAAGCTGCGGAAACTGGGTGAAACCCTCGCCGTGTTATTCAGCATGATCACCGGTCTGCTTGTGGTTTATGCTCTGATCATCATGATCGCACCGGAACTGTATCGGAGCATTCGAGCCATCTGGATCTCCCTTCCCGACCGGGCGGAGCAGATTTCCGGCTGGGTGTCGCGTACTCTGGGCGGTAATGAAAATCTAACCTCCTATTTCCACACCACCTATCAGACCGTTTATAACGATTTGGATGTATGGGCATCGCAAAATCTGGTTCCCTATGTGTCTGACATTGTCAGCGGTGTGGGCATGAGTGTGTGGAAGATTCTGATGTTCCTGAAGAACTTCCTCATTGGTATCATTGTGGCGGTGTATCTGCTTGCCAGCCGGAAGCGCTTTGCCAAGCAGGGTGTCATGGTGATCCGCAGTGTACTGAAACCCAAGTGGGCAGACATGGTGCTGAAAGAACTCAAGTTCGTGGATCAGATGTTCGGCGGCTTTATCGATGGTAAGATCGTGGATTCGGCCATTATCGGCGTCCTTTGCTACATCGGCTGTCTGATCTTCCGTTTCCCCAATCCTCTGCTGATTTCCGCAATTGTGGGCGTGACCAATGTGATTCCTTTCTTCGGCCCCTTTATCGGCGCGGTCCCATCCATCCTGCTGATCATGATCGACAGTCCCGTCAAGGCATTCTGGTTTGCGCTGTTCGTGCTGGGACTGCAGCAGTTGGACGGCAACGTCATCGGCCCTGCCATTCTGGGTGACCGTACCGGACTGCCCAGCTTCTGGGTGCTGTTTTCCATCATTCTGTTTGGCGGCTTGTTTGGCCTTGTGGGCATGGTGGTCTGTGTACCTTTCTTCGCAGTGCTCTATGATGTGGCGAGAAAGCTGATTTACCGTGGCCTTGAGAAGAATTGCCAATTGGACCTGTGGACCGACTATAAAGAAACCTTCGGTGAACGGGAAGCACCACCGCCGAAATCCAAGAAATAAGACGATGACCGCCACGAAAAAAGTGGCGGTCATTTTATGTGGAAATTTCCGGGCAGTTGTGGTATACTGATAAAAACAACAGGAGGCGAGTTATGCAGATACTGTACTGGCTGGAGGGCATCCGCCTGCCCATCCTCAATGAAATTATGCTTATGATCACCATGCTGGGTGAAGAAACCGCCTTTCTTGCCCTTGCGCTGGTGTTTTTCTGGTGCGTGGACAAGCGAAAGGGTTATTATCTTATGTCCGTGGGCTTCATTGGCACCATGGTCAATCAATTTCTGAAGCTCTGGTTCCGGATTCCCCGCCCTTGGGTCATAGACCCGGATTTTACCATTCTGGAACAGGCCAGGGAAGCCGCCTCCGGGTACAGCTTCCCCAGTGGACACACCCAGATGGCGGTGGGAACCTTCGGCGCCATTGCTGCCGGCGCCAAGAAGCGGTGGACCAGGATTGTGTGCATCGCTCTGGCAACACTGGTGGCTTTTTCCCGGATGTACATCGGCGTCCATACCCCTCAGGATGTGCTGGTGTCCGCGGTCATCGCGGTGATCCTGGTGCTCCTGCTGAAAAAAGTAACCCTTTCCGATCACGCATCGGGTATGAAAGCGCTGCTGGCCGGTATGATCGCCATGGCGGTGGGGCTTATGCTGTTTGTGCAGCTTTACCCCTTCCCGTCAGACATCGATGCAAACAATCTCCGGTCCGGCGTGAAAAATGCTTACACCATGATCGGCTCTCTCACCGGTGTTGCCATTGTGTATGTAGGGGAGAAGAAGTACATCCGCTTCCCGGAGAAAGCGGTCTGGTGGGCGCAGCTTTTGAAAGTAGTGCTGGGACTTGGCCTTGTCCTTGCTGTGAAAGAGGGGCTTCGCGCTCCCTTGGATGCGCTTTTTGCCGGACATATGGCAGCCCGGGCGGTGCGGTATTTCCTCATCGTGGTGGTGGCCGGCATGGTATGGCCCATGACTTTCCGGTGGTTTTCAAAATTAGGAAAAAATATGGAGGCACAAAGTGAATTACGCAACCATTAAAAACTGTGATATTGCCAATGGCCCCGGTGTTCGGGTCAGCCTGTTCGTCTCCGGCTGTACCCACCGCTGCCCGGGATGTTTTAATGAGGTGGCATGGGATTTTAACTATGGTGAACCCTTTACCCACGATACCATAGACTCGATCCTCGAAATGCTGAAACCTGCCTATATCCGTGGCTTGACTCTGTTGGGCGGCGAACCGTTTGAACCTCAGAACCAGCCTGCCATTGTGGATTTGCTTCGGCAGATCAAGGCGAAATACCCCGAAAAGAGCATCTGGGCATTTTCCGGATACCTGTTTGACCGGGACATCCTCTCCGGACGCCTTGGCGACTGGGAGATTACCAAGGAATTCTTAAGCTATCTTGATGTTCTGGTGGACGGCCCCTTCATCATGTCCAAGAAGAATTTGTCTCTTCGCTTCCGCGGGTCTGAAAATCAGCGGCTGATTGATGTGCCGGCATCGCTGGCATCCGGCAGTATCGTACTCTGGCAGGACTGGCAGGGTGATAGAAAGGGAATGAAATAATGGAAAAGATCCGAATCAAATTGCTCCGCGAGGGCGCACAGATGCCCACTTACGGCACTTCCGGTGCTGCTGGCGCTGATCTCTACGCCTGCATGGACAGCGAAGTTACTATCCAACCCGGCGAGACTGCCAAGATCCTCACCGGCGTGTCCATGGAGATCCCCTTTGGCTGTGTAGGTCTTGTTTTCGCCCGCAGCAGCATGGGTGTCAAGCGTGATTTAGCTCCTGCAAATAAGGTCGGCGTCATCGATAGCGACTACCGGGGTGAGATCATGGTTATGCTCCATAATCACGGCAGCCGCCCCCAGACCGTCATCCCCGGCGAGCGTGTGGCCCAGATTCTCATCATGCCGGTCTTTACACCGGGCTTCACAGTGACGGATGAACTGTCTGATACAGTAAGAGGGCAGGGCGGCTTCGGCTCCACCGGAACGTAATCGGTGAGTTCTACAAAATTTCGGCACGAATTTTGTAAAAATATTCGTATTCTGATTACTATACTTTTTCACGGAAATTTCTTATAATGTTTCTATACCCCAAAGTGGGCTTAGACAAAGAATACAGGAGAGTCTATTATGACAATCGTTAGTGCAATCATCCAGCTGCTGGGCGGTCTGGCCATGTTCCTCTACGGTATCGAGGTCATGGGTGACGGCCTGAAGAACAGTTCCGGCGCTGCCCTGAAACGGGTTCTGGAGAAGGTTACCGGCAATGTGGTCATGGGCGTCCTTACCGGTGCGCTGGTCACCGCCGTGATCCAGAGTTCCACTGCAACCATCGTTCTGACCGTCGCTTTGATCGGTGCCGGCGTGCTGAATCTGAAGCAGGCCGTCTCCGTCGTCATGGGTGCCAACATCGGTACCACCATCACCGCTCAGATCATCCGTCTGGGTTCCGTTGAGTCCGACGGCAGCTTCTTCCTGTGGCTGTTTGACACCGATACCCTTGCTCCCATTGCGCTGGTCATCGGCATCATTTTGGTGATGTTCGTCAAGCGCAAGAAGGCCAAGCCCATCGGCGATATCTGCATTGGTTTTGGTGTGCTGTTCATTGGCTTGAATCTGATGACCGACGGCGTCAAGCCTCTGATCGGTACCAGTGTGTTTGAATCCTTCCTTGGCTATCTGAGCAACCCCATTCTTGGCATTCTGTTCGGTCTGGTTCTGACCGTCATCGTTCAGAGCTCTTCCGCAACGGTCGGTATGCTGCAGACGGTTGCGACGGCTACTGCAGTTGCTGCACAGACCAACCCCGATACCGTTGTGGTGACCTTTGCCATGGCCTATCCTATCATCATGGGCATCAACCTCGGCACCTGTGTTACCACCGCCATGGTTTGTTCCATCGGCTCTTCCAAGGATGCCAAGCGTACCGGCGTGGTCCACATCCTGTTTAACACCATCGGTACCATCCTGTTCATGATCGTCATGTCTATCCTGCAGGCCAACAACATCTGGGGTGAATCTTTCTGGCAGATGACTGCCGACAGCGGCGTGATTGCAAACTTCCAGACCATCTTCAACCTGCTTACCGCCTTTATTTTGATTCCCTTTGCCGGCGGCATGGTCAAGCTGTCCATGCTCTTCGTCAAGGAGGAGAAGGAGAAGGCACCCCGTCATCCCGAACTGCACACTCTGGACGAGAAGCTGTATATTTCTCCTGCCGTTGCTGTGGCTGAGGCCACCAAGGCTGTTGCCGCTATGGGCCGGATCGCCAAGGAGAACTTCGCCAAGTGCTGCGGCATCCTGCTGAACTATGACGATACCGATTTTTCCGAAATCGATGCAGACGAGACATCTCTGGATGAGTTTGCCGACCGTTCCGACCGCTTCCTCATTGGCCTGAGCAAGGCTGTTGAGACTGAGCTGGATGACCGTCAGGTGGATATGCTTCTGCAGACTGTCCCCAGCTTCGAGCGTATCGGCGACTATGCCACCAATCTGGTGGAACTGTCCGAGCGGATGCACAACGATAGCTGTGCTTTCTCCGATTCCGCAAAGAAGGAAATGTCCATCCTCTGTGATGCCGTGAACGAGATTATCTCCATCACTGTGGACGCATTCTCTGCCAACGATAACGACAAGGCAAAGCAGATCGAGCCTCTGGAGGAGACCATCGACGATATGGTTATGATCCTCCGGGACCGCCATACCAAGCGCCTGAAGTCCGGTGCCTGCTCCATCAGCTCCGGTCTGGTGTTCATGGAAGCCCTGACCCATCTGGAGCGCGCATCCGACCATTGCTCCGCTGTGGCTGTTATGATGCTGGCACGTAACAACGAGGCAATCCTGCACAATCACTATGATTACCTTCGTGAGATCCACTCCGGTAACGATGAGTACTACCGCAATGAGCGCAACCGCCGCCGCGAGCAGTATATCACTGAACTGAAGGCTGTGCAGTAAGCTGAAAGTAAAAAAAGACCGAACCCAACTGGGTTCGGTCTTTTTGTGCTTAGTAGAACAGCAGATCGGAATATGTCGGATAAGGCCAGTAGGATTTGTCGGTGAGCATCTCCAGTGCATCTGCATGGGTTCTCAAATTGGTCATGCAGGGGATCACTGCATCGTGATAGTAGCTGCTTGCCTGCGCTGCACTTGCAGGCACAGAACTCAATGCGGCCTTCAATGCCTCAATAGCATCGTACAGTGCATCGCTGGCCTGAGAGATCTGCCTAACCAGACTGGATTCTGCCCTACAGGAAGCACCCACAGCCTGCTTGCTGCTCACACTTTGACAAAGATCTCTTGTGTAGTGCATGGCAGCCGGGAGAATCTGATGGATGGCCATATCCACCATGGTTCGGGCTTCGATGCTGACAACTTTGTTATATGCCTCCAGATAGATGGCGTGTCTTGCCTTGAATTCGTTCTCGGTGAAGATGCCGTGCCGAGTCACCAGATCGATATTCTTCTCGGAAACATAGGTGGGCAGGCATTCGGCGGTGGAGGGCAGATTGCTTAATCCCCGTCGGGCTGCCTCTTCTTTCCATTCTTCACTGTAACCGTTGCCGTCAAAGATGATCCGCTGGTGCTGTGTGAATGCCTTGCATACCAGATCATGCAGTGCAGAATCAAAATCTTCCGCCTGCTCCAGAATGTCGGCAAATTGACCCAGCTCTTCTGCCATGATGGTATTGAGCACCACATTGGGGCTGGAAACGGACTGAGAAGAACCCAGCATACGGAATTCAAACTTGTTGCCGGTAAAAGCCAGGGGAGAGGTGCGGTTGCGGTCGGTGGTGTCTTTGCGGATGGTGGGCAGAACGTCCACGCCAATGCGAAGGTTACTCTTTTCCGGGTTTTCATAGTCCGTGCCTTCCACGATAGACTTGACGATGGCATTCAGTTCATCGCCCAGGAAGATGGAAATAATGGCAGGAGGCGCTTCGTTGGCGCCCAGACGGTGATCGTTACCGGCGGAAGCTACAGTGCAGCGAAGAAGATCCTGATATTCGTCCACGCCCTTGATAAATGCCGCCAGAAACAGCAGGAAACGGGCGTTCTGATAGGGGGTCTTGCCGGGGCTGAACAGATTCTTGCCGGTGTCGGTGGCCAAAGACCAGTTGTTGTGCTTGCCGGAGCCGCTGATGCCTGCGAAAGGCTTTTCGTGGAGCAGACATACCAGATTATGCTTGGCGGCGCACTTTTTCATGGTCAGCATGATCATCTGGTTGTCGTCGCAGGCGGTGTTGGCGTCGGTGTAAATAGGAGCCAGCTCATGCTGACAGGGTGCGCCTTCGTTGTGCTTGGTCTTTGACAGGATGCCCAGCCGCCACAGCTGTTCATCAAGATCCTTCATGAAAGCGGAGACACGGGTACGGATGGTGCCGAAGTAGTGATCATCCAGTTCCTGTCCCTTGGGAGGTGCTGCGCCGAAGAGGGTGCGGCCGGTGAGCCGCAGGTCTTCTCTCTGAGCATACAGGTCTTTGGGCAGCAGGAAATATTCCTGCTCCGCGCCAACGGAGGGGATGATCCGCTTAGTTTCCGTGTCGCCGAAGAGCCGCAGAATTCTGACTGCTTCCCGGGAAACTTCGTCGATAGAGCGCAGCAGAGGAGTCTTCTTGTCCAGAGCTTCTCCGGTATAAGAGAAGAAGCAGGTGGGGATGTACAAACTGCCGTCTTTGACGAAAGCGGCGGAGGTGGGATCCCATGCGGTGTAGCCGCGGGCCTCAAAGGTGGCTCTCAGGCCGCCGGAAGGGAAGGAGGAGGCATCAGGCTCGCCTCGGACCAGCTCCTTGCCGGAGAACTCCATGATCACCCGACCGTCGCCGGTGGGGGAGATGAAGGAGTCATGCTTCTCTGCGGTAATTCCGGTCATAGGCTGGAACCAGTGGGTGTAGTGGGTAGCACCTTTTTCGGTAGCCCATTCCTTCATAGCTTCCGCGATATGATTTGCAACGGTCAACTCCAGCGCGGAGCCGCTCTGGATGCAGTGCTTCCATGCGGCATATACATCCGGTGCAAGCCGCTGCTTCATGGTGGCTTCGTTGAAAACGTCGCTGCCGAAAATTTCAGGAACGTTCAGAATTTCATTCATACCCAAAATCCTTTCGATCACAGATAATTGCAAAATGGATTTTTGCAATAACAACCCATAATACATTCATAAATACATGACCATTTTATGAGAGAATTTCCCAAAAAACAAGAAACGAAATTGTTAAAAAAATCATTCGTGCAACAGAATGTTTTGTGTAATTCTCCGAAATATCTCCAAAATGAAATTTTGGGGATTATAATATTGCATTTCTGTATCCAATGTCATATAATAGGCCCAGAAAATAACGCCAAAAGGGCGAAAGGATGATTTTTGTGACCCCCTATTCTTGCATGACACCCGAACAGCTTGAGGCAGCCTACCAGGCTGAGCTGGCAAACTACGAAACCTGCAAAGCCAAGAAGCTGAATCTGAATATGGCCCGCGGCAAGCCTGCAAAGGCTCAGCTGGATCTGGTCAGTGACATTCTGAATGTTCTGCAGACCCCTGAGGATTGCTTTGACGGCACCATCGACTCCCGTAACTACGGCGAGCTGGCCGGTCTGCCCTCTGCCCGTGCCTACTGGGCAGATGTTCTGGACTGCAAGCCCAGCCAGATTTTCGTGGGTGGTGCTGCGTCTCTGAATATGATGTGTGACATTGTCTCCCGCGCCTTCACCCACGGCCTGCTTCACAGCCCCCGTCCCTGGTGCAAGGAGGAGAAGGTCAAGTTCCTTTGCCCCAGCCCCGGATATGACCGCCATTTCCAGATCGGTGAGTTCTACGGTGCCGAGCTGATCTACATCCCCATGACTCCCACCGGACCCGACATGGACATGGTTGAGGAGTATGTCAAGGATCCCGCAGTCAAGATGATCTGGGTTGTTCCCAAGTATTCCAACCCCGATGGTATCATCTTCAGCGACGAGACCATCCAGCGCTTCGCGAATCTGAAGCCTGCCGCTCCCGATTTTGCGATCATCTGGGACAATGCCTACTGCATGCATGAGTTTGAGGGTGAGTATGTACCTTTCCCCGATATCATCTCCATGTGCGAGAAGGCTGGCCGTCCTGACATGGTCTTCGAGTTTGCATCCACTTCCAAGATCACCTTCGCCGGCGGCGGCACCAGCTGTATGGCAGCCAGCGAGGGCAATATCGACTACTTCACCGGCGTTTTCGGCGTCCAGATGATCTCTTATGACAAGGTCAATCAGCTGCGCCACGTGAAGTACCTGAAGGATAAGGCACATACTCTGGAGATCATGAAGCGTCATGCCACCGTCATGGGCCCCAAGTTCCGCTGTGTTGCCGATATTCTGGACCGTGAGATCAAGCCTCTGGGCATTGCCGAGTGGAAGCGCCCCACTGGCGGCTACTTCATCAGCCTGAATGCCATGCCCGGTACCGCTAAGCGGGTCTGGAATCTGTGTAAAGAAGCCGGTGTCACCATGACCAATGCCGGCGCAACCTTCCCCTACGGAAAGGACCCCAACGACAGCAATATCCGCATCGCCCCCAGTCTGCCCCCCGTGGCAGAACTGGAGCAGGCCATGGAGGTCTTCACCACCAGTCTGAAGCTGGCAGCGCTGGAGAAACTGTTGAATAAGTAAATACTGGAGTGCGCCCAAATGCAAAATTTGGGCGCACTTTTTTATGTTTCTCTATGCAAAATGCTGAAATTGTGCTATAGTATAAAGGATAAGAAAAACAGGAGGCGTTTTCTATGCGAATCATACATAATCTCAATAACAAATGGGCATTTTCCAAGGAAGCCACGGAAGTTCCTTCCGAAATCAATCGAAAATGGAACTTTGTAAATCTGCCCCACAGCTGGAATGCTCTGGACGGTCAGGATGGCGGCAATGACTATTACCGCGGCACTGCCTACTATGCCAAGGAGCTGGATCGGGAAGACATCCCCTCTGCTGACCGTTACTATCTTGAGTTCAACGGTGTCAATTCCAGTGCGGATCTGTATGTCGACGGCAATCTGCTCATGCACCATGACGGCGGCTACTCCACTTGGCGCTGCGATGTGACGAATGAGATCGAAGCCGGTCAGAAAACCATGATTGTGGTAGCTGTGGACAACGGCATTAACGAAACGGTCTATCCTCAGGTTGCCGACTTTACTTTTTACGGTGGTATCTACCGCAATGTAAATCTGATCTGCGTTAGTGAATCCCACTTCGATCTGGAGTATTACGGCGGCAACGGTCTGAAGATCACCCCCAAGGTGGAGGGTACCGATGCTCAGATTCTCGTTGAGACCTTCGTCAAGCAGATGATGACCAACCAGATCCTGCGCTACACCCTTCTGGATCAGGAGGGAAATGTGGTCGTAGAACATGAAACCACCGGCCGTAAGGTCAACTTCCGCATGAAGAACATCCATCTCTGGCAGGGCAGAAGAGATCCCTATCTCTATACCTGCCGCGTCGAGCTTCTGGAGCATGGCAAGGTTCTGGACGATGTTTCTTCCCGTTTCGGCTGCCGTTCTTACAGCATCGATCCTGAAAAGGGTTTCATTCTCAATGGTCACGAATATCCCCTGCGGGGTGTCAGCCGGCATCAGGACCGCTTAGGTCTTGGCAATGCACTGCTTCCTGAGCATCATGATGAGGACATGGACTTGATCTGTGAGGTTGGTGCCACGACCATCCGCCTTGCCCACTATCAGCACGACCAGTATTTCTATGACCTGTGCGACGAACGGGGTATGGTCATCTGGGCAGAGATCCCTTATATCTCCCAGCATATGCCCACCGGCCGTGAAAACACCATTCAGCAGATGAAGGAGCTTATCGTCCAGAATTACAACCACCCCAGTATTGTAGTCTGGGGCTTAAGCAACGAGATCACCATGAAGGGCGCGGGGGATCCGGACCTTCTGGAGAACCACCATATCCTCAATGATCTTGTTCACAGCATGGACAAGACCCGCCTGACCACCATGGCGGCCGTCTCCATGTGTCCCATGGACGCCAAAATCATCCAGATTCCCGATACTGTCAGCTATAACCACTACTTCGGCTGGTACGGCGGCGACACCAGCATGAACGGCCCTTGGTTCGACACCTTCCATGAGAAGTATCCCAACATTCCCATCGGCTGTTCCGAGTATGGCTGCGAAGCCCTGAACTGGCACACTTCCAATCCCCAGCAGGGCGACTACACTGAGGAGTATCAGGCTTATTACCATGAGGAGCTGATCCGCCAGCTCTTCACGCGGAAATACATCTGGGCCACCCATGTCTGGAATATGTTCGATTTCGGTGCCGACGCCAGAAGTGAGGGCGGCGAGAACGGACAGAATCACAAGGGCCTTGTCACAATGGACCGCAAGTATAAGAAGGACTCTTTCTACGCTTATAAAGCATGGCTCAGCGACGAACCCTTCGTCCATATCTGCGGCAAGCGCTATGTTGACCGCGTGGAGAATATCACGAAAGTCACAGTCTACTCCAACCTGCCCAAGGTAGAGCTGTTCGCCAACGGCACCTCTCTGGGCGTTAAGGAAGCGGCAGACCATTTCTTCTACTTTGATGTTCCCAATGTGGGTGAAACCCGCCTTGTTGCCACTGCCGGCACTCATTGGGATGAGAGCGTCATTCGTAAAGTGGAGGTTTTCAACGAAGCCTACCGCCTGAAGGAGAAGAGTGCCATTCTCAACTGGTTCGAAATCACCATGCCTGAGGGTTATTTCTCCATCAATGATAAGATCGGCGACATTGTCTCCACTGTCAAGGGTAAGATCGTTATGATGACTTGGGCAACCCGGCTTCTCAACCAGCTTCCCAAGAGCAAGGACGGCAAACCCAGCGCCATGGGCTTTGACTTGAACAATGGCATGATGCAGATGCTTGGTGGATTTACCGTTTTGCGGCTTGCCGGTATGATCGGAACGATGAATATCAATCTGAGCAAGGAGGATCTGCTGGAACTGAATGTCCAGCTCAATAAGATCAAAAAGAAGTGAGCCAACGGATGCAATGGAAGGGGAATTAATTGTACAAAATCCACAAAAGTGAGCTTTTGAGCAAGGATAATTGATTTTTACGACACTTTTGCTATAATTGTCTTTATGAATAGTCCGTTATGAGACCATTCCCCGCTTGTGTTGATTAATTTAGGAGGAATTTCTGAAATGGATGTATTAACCAGACTCGCGAACTCTATCGTGGTACCCGTCGTCGTGCTGGACAAGGTTGAGGATGCCATCCCTACTGCAAAGGCCATGCGAGATGGCGGTGTGGACACTATGGAGATCACCTTCCGCACTGCCTGCGCCCCCGAGTGCATCAAGGCTGTTGCTGAAAACTGCCCTGAGGTGCTGGTAGGTGCTGGTACCATCATCAATGTGGAGCAGGCCAAGCTGGCTGTCCGGATGGGCGCTAAGTTCATCGTCTCTCCCGGCTTCTCTGATGAAGTGGTTGGCTGGTGTGTGGAAAACGGAATTCCCGTTGCCCCCGGCTGCGTTACCCCCACCGAGATCATGGCCGCTCTGAAGCACGGCCTGAAGATGGTCAAGTTCTTCCCGGCCAATGTCTACGGCGGCTTAAACGCCATGAAGAATCTGTCCGCTCCCTTTGTGGGTCTGAAGTTCCTGCCTACCGGCGGCGTCAATTCCGCCAACATCAAGGAATATGTCGATGCACCCTTTATCCACGCTGTTGGTGGCAGCTGGGTTTGCCCCAAGGCTGACATTGCCGCGGGTAACTGGGAGAAGATCACCGCTCTGTGCGCAGAAGCTCGTGCCGCGGCCAAGGGCTAATTGAGAAAGGAAGTATAGAAATATGGCAAGAATCATTACCTTTGGCGAGCTGATGCTCCGCCTGCAGCCCTTCAATTATGAGCGTTTCGTTCAGGCTCAGAGCGTAGAATTCACCTTCGGTGGCGGCGAGGCAAACGTTGCCGTTTCTCTGGCTAACTACGGCATGGATGCCGCGTTCGTCTCCAAACTGCCTGCTCATTCCATCGGCCAGGCCGCTGTGAATTCTCTGCGCCGTTACGGTGTTGATACCTCCCTGATCGTTCGCGGTGGCGAGCGCGTCGGTATCTACTACAACGAGAAGGGTGCTTCTCAGCGCGGCTCCGTCTGCATCTATGACCGCGCCAATTCCGCTATCCAGCTGGCCAAGCCTGAAGACTTCGACTGGGACAAGATCTTTGACGGCGCTGACTGGTTCCACTTCACCGGCATCACTCCCGCACTGGGCCCCAATGTGGTCGAGATTTGCCGTGATGCCTGTAAAGCAGCCAAGGCCCGTGGCATCAAGATCTCCTGTGATCTGAACTACCGTGGCAAGCTGTGGACTCGTGCACAGGCCAATGCCGCTATGACCGATCTGGCTCAGTACATCGACGTCTGCATCTCCAACGAAGAAGATGCTAAGGACGTCTTCGGCATCGAGGCTGAGGCCACCGATATCTATGGCGGTACCATCAACCACGAGGGTTATAAGTCCGTGGCTAAGCAGCTGGCGGATAAGTTTGGCTTCGAGAAGGTGGCCATCACCCTGCGCGAGAGCCATTCTGCCTTCGATAACGGCTGGTCTGCTATGCTGTACGACGGCGAGAACTACTGCTTCTCCAAGAAGTATGACCTGCATATCATCGACCGCGTGGGCGGCGGCGACTCCTTCGGCGGCGGCCTGATCTATGCCCTGCTGAGCGGCAAGGACACGCAGGCAGCTGTTGAGTTTGCAGTCGCAGCTTCTGCTCTGAAGCACTCCATCGGCGGCGACTACAACATGGTCACGGTTGCCGAGGTTGAGAAGTTGGCAGGCGGCGACGGCAGCGGCCGTATCCAGAGATAACCTTCCATTGATAATTATGACCGTGGGAATTTCCGTTCCCACGGTCATATCCTTTCTTTGCGGATAGGGATTACATTGACAAACTATCGGAACTTCGCTAAAATAATGAAAAAAGGAGGTTGCGCCCATGAAATGTCCCATTTGTAACTTTGAAAACAGCGACGACTCCAAATTCTGTGTCGCCTGCGGCAATTCGTTTCCATGCTGTCCCACTTGCGGCAAAGTTTTGACCACCCGGGATCGCTTCTGCACGGTCGATGGTACCCGCCTGCCGGATGAACTGCTGATGCAGGTGCCTGAACTCCGGGATGATGACGATGACTTTGAACAGGTCGTTGTGCAGAATACAGCCGGCAATATGGTGCAGCGGGCTTTGCATGATGAAATCGAAATGCCCATCAATTCGTCTTCCGTTGCTTCGTGTTTGCGCTGTGGCAGCCCGGTGTGGCAGGGTGAAACTTACTGTGTGAGTTGCCGGAACACACAGGAGAAGCCCCCTGTTTGTGCAAGCTGCGGCATGCCCTGCGAGCCCGGCGAGGATTACTGTTCCTACTGCCGTCCGGGTACTCCTGTTCCCGTGGAGAATATGGATTACATCCCCTATGAAAGGCACGAACGGCCGGCAAAGAAGAAGAAAGGCTCCGTTCTGACCGCGATCCTTGTGATTCTCCTGCTGCTTCTGATCGGAGCGGCAGCGGTTATGGTGGCTTCTGAGCTGGATCTGATCGAACTTCCTGATATTTTCGGAGCAGAGGACTCCGGAAGAGACCGTGACAAAGACCGGGACTCCGATGACGATGATGCCGATGACGTCATCGATGGGGACAACACCGCTGCTAATGGCGATCATGGCACCGGACCTGCCGACACCGGTGACGACGAAGGTACTTCCCAGACCACCGCACCCACAACCGCGGCTACCACTCCTCCCGCCACTGCAGCCACCGAACCTGTGACCCAGCCCACCCAGCCTGCCCAGACCAAGCTGGAGTACTTCATGGAAAATTGCGGCAGTATGTATTTTGAACGTTCGGACATTGTTGGTTTTTCTGAGGACCAATGCCATTACGCCCGCAATGCCTGCTATGCACAAGCCGGACGGAAGTTCAAAAACAAAGAGCTGCAGGCGTATTTCGAGCAATACTACTGGTATTCTCCGTCTTATGAGCCGTCTTACTTCGATGAACATGAGGACGACCTGATGAATAAGTATGAAAAGGCCAACCGCAAGCTTATCAGTGCTTATGAAAAAGAGATGGGGTACAAGTAATCATGCGTAAATACATGGCAATATGCATGCCGGTGCTGATGACATGTCTTCTTCTGTGCGGCTGCAGTAAGTGTGATTGCTGCGAAGACGGTTCTTGCTTGGAGAAAATCGAGCGATTGGAAGAGCGGATCGAGGCACTGGAAGCATCTTCTGTACCTGCAGAACCTACTGAGCCCACCGAAACAGAAGAACCGACTCCCCCCGCCGAACCCCAAACCTACCCGGGTTATACCATCGGAGAAGTGAACGTTCGCACCGGCCCATCCACGGACTATGATGTCCACGCAACACTGCCCCCCCATTCCGATGTGGAGATTCTGTGTGAGGAAAATGGCTGGTATCGCATCCGTATGGGCGACGGAGATTACTATGTTTCTTCCAAATATGTGCGAGCGAAGGCTACAGAACCCAATGGATATGTGATCGTCATCGATGCCGGTCATCAGTGCAAGGGAAACTACGAAAAAGAGCCTCTGGGCCCCGGTTCCTCCTCCATGAAGACCAAGGTTTCCAGCGGAACGCAGGGCGTGGCCACACGTCTGGCGGAGTATGAACTGAATCTGACGGTTTCGCTGATGCTACAGAAGGAACTGGAATACCGCGGTTATGAGGTCATCATGGTTCGCACCACCCACGATGTGAACATTCCCAACTCGGAACGCGCCAAGGTCGCCAACGATGCCAAAGCAGATGCCTTTATCCGCATCCATGCCAACGGCTCGGAGGATGAAACCCTAAAAGGCGCCATGACCATCTGTCAGACGCCCGACAACCCCTACAATGGGGAACTCCATCCCCAAAGCTACGCGCTATCTGAGGCAGTTTTGGACGAAATGGTGAAAGCTACCGGCTGCCAGCGCCGGAAGGTCTGGCAAACGGACACGATGAGCGGTATCAACTGGTGTCAGGTACCTGTGACCATCGTGGAGATGGGCTACATGAGCAACCCGGAAGAAGATAAGCTGCTGGCCACGGAATCCTACCAGTATAAAATGGTGCAGGGCATTGCCAACGGCGTGGATCTGTACATTTTCGGTGCTCCCGAAGCAACACAATAACATAAAAGGAGAGGTAATCACTTACCTCTCCTTTGTTTTGAATCATTCTTCGTTCTTCTTTTTGTACATCTCCGGCAGTTCGCCCTGACCACCCATCATAGCGGTCATTTCCTCGATGCGCTCGATGGGGAAGGGGGGATTTGTCAGCGGTTTCATGGCGATGGACATCAGCTTCATGGGATTGTCGTCTGCCAGAACCCGGTTGGAGCTGATTTCGCCGCAGCGGCGGCAGCGGTGGATAATAGCCCATTCGCCCTTATTGCGAACCCAAACCGCAATAGGTTCCATCAGACTTCCGCAGTCGGATTCCCGGTCACCGGGTTCGATATCCACATGCAGACTGTGCAGACAGTTGGGGCAGTGGTTGCGGTGGTCACTTCCGGCACCGGCAGGCACCACCAGCCGTCCGCAATTCTTGCAGGTGAAACTTTCTTCGCAGGCGTGGGTTTTGTAATAGCCTTTTTCGTATTGCTTGCGCTTGTTTTCCCGATTCATAATGCTCTTCCTTTACAATTAGTCTCGATAGACTCATTATAATGGAATCTGCCAATCTGTCAATAACGCAGCGGCAGGGAAGTGGTGAAATATGTGTTGCTTTTTCCCGGAAATCTGCTATATTTAGATGGTATGAACCGCCCGGCAGTGTAAAATAACCGGGACTACAACTCCAGGAGCAAAACGAATGGCCAATTTTAACATTTCTCTTGCGGATGTTTGCATCCATGTTTCTTCTTTGTTTCCGTTTGTCCGTGTGTATTGTCAAGATTATCTGACCGAGGACGCACCGGATTTTTCTGTAAGCATCAAGCAGGCAGATATTGATTTTGAACGGGAAAAGGCCAACCGGGAATATGAAGCAGAGGGTCTGCCTCGCCCAGACTTCCATGACGCATACTTGGAAACACTGGCAGTATATCGCAAGATTGCCAAGGAAATGCTGCGTTATGACACGATTTTGCTCCACGGTTCCGCAATTGCGGTGGATGAGGAAGGTTTTTTGTTTACGGCTGTGAGCGGTACGGGAAAATCCACTCATACCCGATTGTGGCGTGATCGTTTTGGCGACCGGGCTGTGATGGTTAATGACGATAAGCCTCTGCTTCGCATTCGGGATGATGGTGTCTGGGTCTGCGGCACTCCCTGGGACGGCAAGCACCGCATCAGCACCAATACGATGGTGCGCCTGAAGGGCATAGCGATCTTGACCCGCAGAGAGCACAATTCCATCCGCCCCATGCCTGCTGCCATGGCTCTTCCCACAATTCTGCAGCAGAGCCACAGACCTCAGAATACTGAGGATGTATCCAAGACCTTGGAACTGATCGACAAGATGCTGCAGCATGTGCCGGTGTATCTGCTCAAGTGTAACATGGACCCGGAGGCTGCGGAAGTCTCCTATCAGGGTATGCATAATTCCTAAAATTCAAAGCTGCTATTTGTGCAGATGTCCGATTGTGACATCTGCACATTTCCTTTTGTGAAAAATGGGAAACTTTACTTGATTATCAATAAATGATGGTGTATAATTATTCTGGAAATTTTCGGTATTACTTCATGCGTGCGTATGAGCGTTACCGGTCAGAAAACTGTAAATAACATGACGGAAAACAGGAGGAATATTATGCGTCACATAAGAACCCGGCGCAGCTTTGCTGTCATTCTGGCTCTTTGCCTGCTGCTCACCATGCTGCCCTTCCACTATGCGGTTGAAGCAGAGGCTGCGGTCAATCTGAATTCGCTGACCTGCTCCGGCTTTATTTCAAACAGCACTGCGCGCAACTACATCGACACCATGATGCGCTATTACATCAACAATAACTCCAACCTGCAAAACACCCTGAACAACGGCTTGTCTGTTGTGTTCATGTTTGAGGGTGGCTCTGATAACTATTGGAACGGCTATACCTACGGCGGCTATGGCACTACCCGCAACCAGGCGGTCGTAATCGTGGTTCAGTTGGACTCTAGCGGAAATGCCTACATTCCTTACTACTGCGAGAACTGTTCCTCCATCCCTGACGACCCTACTTGGTGTACCTATAATGTTGCCCATAACGGCTCCACTACGCTGATGGACGGCATCTACTCCTTCTACACCTGGAACCACACCGGCCCCTATGGCGCGTTTCAGGTGAATGTCGGCCAGGGTTATTACACGCCAACCAACTATCCCAATGGTCAAATTCTTGGCGCCAGCGGTATTAACATTCATACCCGTACCACCAATACCGCCTATAGCGGCAGCGGCTCCTGGTCTGCGGGCTGTCAGGTTATCGGCAGCGGCTCCGGCACCGGCAACGAGTTCAACCAGTTCATGAAGGTTGTTGCGGGCATCAATTTCAACGTCTTCATTGACTACTATAGCAAGACATTCAATACCATTTCCACAGGCACCACGAAGGGCTATTACGTTGTTGACCGCCAGCTGGGCATGATGGGCAGAGACGGCACCAAGTACGGCTCCGGCAGTCTGATCAATCTGTACAACACGACGGCATTGTCCAATATTACATCGTATTCCACCAATGCCAAGAACAACGCTAACTTTGAATATGCGGAATCCAACTGCACCTATTATCCCTCTTACTGCCAAATCAAGTGTACCCTGGAAGGCGCAACCATCAACTCCCAGCCCTGCAGCGTATCCACTACCTACGGTTCTGAAACCCTGGAAACCGCTACTGTGGGCAAGAGCTACACCGCTACCGGTATTTTCCAAAACCACTACGGTAACTATTGGTACCGCATCAAAACGACCTCCGGTAAAACCGGCTATATCTATGGCGGCGAAGCGGAATATGTGAAAATGCTGACACCGGATATTTCCATTTCCGACTATACCATCCCCAATGGACATGTGAGCGGCGCGACCTTCTATGTCAACGGCACAGTCAAGAGTACATACAACAAGCTAACCTCCGTGTCCTGCTATATTTACGATGGCTTTGGCATCAATGGCGAGCCTGTCACCGGCGCTACCGACACAGCTCCCTCCAACCCCTATACCCTGAAGGGCAGCGCCGTTGATGACGGCACTTGGATGAACCTCCCCCAACTGGGCGCCAACACCTATGTGATCACGGCTGGCTACACCAACTACTATACCCAAGGTGCCACCACCCTGAAATCCAACAACGGCACAGTGGAACTGGTCAATGAATACTTTATGGTGATTCCTTCTTCTGTGGACCAATCCACCTGCTCCCATTCTTACACCACCACTACCGTGGGTGCTACCGATTGCACCGAGGGCGGTACCAAGATTCAATCCTGCTCCAAGTGCGGCAAAATTGTCAAGACAGCCTTGGCTGCCGGCAGCCACAGCTATGGCGACTGGACTACAGTTGCAAAACCCGGCTGTACCACTGCCGGAAGTAAGACGAGAACCTGCTCCAAGTGCGGTGATACCGAAACCCAGGCCATCGCAGCGATCAACCATAGCTATACTTCCGTCACCACCCCTGCCACATGCCAAGAGTATGCCAAGACTACCTATACCTGCGGTAATTGCGGACATTCCTACGTCGAATATCATGATGGACTGACCGACTGGAGCACCACCAAACCCTCCGACGTGGACGAGAGCCTGATCGAGTCCAAAAAGCAGTATCGCTACTCCGACTACGAGACCAAGACCTCCTACGAAACCGCTATGTCTGGCTATACCCTCAAGAGCAGTGCTTGGGAGCAGACCGGCACCGGCACGGTCAAGTACGTCAACAGCTGGCCTTCCGGCTTCTCCACCACCAGCTCTAACTACACCACCTATAACAAGAAGAGTTCCAAGGTTGCAGCATCCGAAACCACCACCGCAAAGACCGTGGTCAATTCCGATGCCGTGATTGGTTACCTGTACTACCATTGGTGCTGGGATAATTCCTACTATTCCTACGCAACCAAGGGCGGAAATGCAAACTGCACCACCTTCCACTCCTTCTACAGTACCACCAAGCCCTCCGACTGTGCTGATTATGATGCGGGCGACGGCAGCTACTTGAATCCGAATAGCAGCTGCTGCTCCAACTCCGAGTGGTACTGGTATGTAACGGTCTACGCGCAGAAGTACACCAATTACAAGAAGTTGTTCACCTATGAACGCTGGACGGATTGGTCTTCCTGGTCTGAAACCCCTGTAACCGCCTCTTCCACCCGGAAGGTAGAATCCCAGACGCTGTACCGCTACCGGGACGCCCAGTTGGGCAGCCACAGCTATGAGAATGGCACTTGTACAGTCTGCGGCACAGGCTGCAGCCACAGCTACAACGCTGTGGAAACCAAGCCTACCTGCACCGCCGGCGGCTACACCACCTACAACTGCACCATCTGTGGCCATAGCTACACAGGTAACGAAGTTGCTCCCGCCAGTCATGATTACAGCTCGGCTGTCACCACCCAGCCCAGCTGTAAAGCTGCCGGTGTCCGTACCTATACCTGCTCCGCTTGCAACAGCAGCTATACAGAGTCCATCCCGGCTACCGACCACAACTTCGTGGACGGTGTCTGCGCCACCTGCGGCACATCAGACCCCAATTATGTCTTTGACTACTACCTCATTGGTTACATCAACGGCGCAGACTACGGCTGCGAGGGCGACTATGCGAACATGGGTGAGTATAAGTTCGTGGATGGCAAGGTTTCGGCA
>JAGKTU010000075.1 GCA_021153265.1 Clostridia bacterium | reverse complement strand
TGTG
This sequence comes from Clostridia bacterium, assembly GCA_021153265.1. Taxonomy (GTDB): domain Bacteria; phylum Bacillota; class Clostridia; order Oscillospirales; family Oscillospiraceae; genus Faecousia. Next base: position 10,621 of record JAGKTU010000075.1, on the reverse strand, counting down.
ATCGAGTTCACCAACCACTCCGGCAAGAAGGTCTCTGAGCGTGTCGCTCCCACCGAGATCTCCGGTGCATACCTGATCAACATCACCCAGGTCGCCGTGGCTGACGGCCGTATGCCCATCACCGTCACCGTTTACAATGCCGACGGTACCGTCTATGGCTCCGCTACCGACAGCATGGCAAGCTACATCGCCCGTATGAGCAATGCGGATTCCCTGTACGGCAGCATCATGAAGTTCTCCGACTCCGCTTACGCATACCTGCACTGAGTAAAACCAGCTACCCACCCGGCGAAAGCCTCTTTCTTGCGAGATTTTTATCTGAATAAGTTTAATCCCGACTTGCCAGAAATGGTAAGTCGGGATTCTTCTGTTTGTGGCACATCACCTGAGGCGAAGAAAAATACTGAGGATGCTTTCAGCATCCTCAGTATACGCAGCAGGTTTATTCTGCTTCCATTTCCTCGCCGGCCAGCTCCTGAAGGCGGCCGCAGCGGCGGAACAGTTCAATATAGAGCATCAGTTCATCCCGGGAGGCGATTTCCAGCTTCTGATAGATGCTGCGGTTGTGCTTTTTCACCGTGTGGATGCTGATAAAGGCCAGTTCGGGGATATCCGCGATATCGTGACCATCGATATAGTAATTCAGAATCCGCCGTTCCGCGGAAGACAGGGTCTTGATTTTTTCCGCAAAACCGTGGAACATATCCTCCATCCCGGAAGGCAGCGCGCCGGGCGTGCTTTGGGGCATATTCAGCTGATTGAGCATTTGGACGCTTACAATGCCGGTATCCGGTCGGATAATGCCGTAGTCATGCAGCATATCGTAGATCAGCAGCAACAGAACCGCCGTCACGATATAGGACACCGACAGAAATTCAAACTCTTCCGTAAGACATTGCTCCACCAGCCATACGCCCACATTCAGCAAAACCGCAACCAGAAGAAACAGAGTGTACTTAGGCGAGGACAGGCGCTTGGTCTTGGATGCGTAGGCGATGATCATCAGCATGAGCGCCACATAAGCAGCCAGATACAGCGCGTACAGGCTGTGCAGCGGGCCGTATTCCTTAACCAGACAGGTCATGCCGTTGACGTGTTCCAGAGAAATGGACTTGTAGTACAGCCCCAGCCAGTCACCGCTGGCCGCCACGGCAAAGACTGCAATGCTGATGCCGGTCAGGAGGCAGAAAAGCCACTTTCTGCTGCGCATCCGGCAAACATCGTAAATGATGAACAGCATGACCAGCATGGAAAACGCGCCGCCGAAATAAGACAGGGCATTGGCAAATTTGGCTATTGTCAAGTGATTGGTGATCGACAGCAGAAAATAACCGCAGTTGGATGCGGCTACACAGCCAAACAGCGCCAAAAAGAGGCGGTTTTTCTTTGTATTAAAGAGAAGGTACGCTGTCAGCAGCAGTACTGCCAAAAGCGCAAGCACGCCATACGCAATGGATAAATCCCCGTGATTCATTCTGTTTTGATACCGCCTTCTTATGTTCTGCTTTCTTCCGAAAGCTCTTCAAGTGAACCTATCTTAGCATATATTGACGGATAAATCTACTGTTTCTTTGCCTTCTCTGGCGCAAAAACACCCTGCCGCGTAAACGGCAGGGCGTGCTTGCAAAAAATCCGGTTATCCGGCGTACAGGATGCCGTCGAAGCACTCGTATTCATCGATGCCATTGACGTAATGCTGCCAATCCCGGTGCTCCACCTCGACACGGCACTCCCGACCATCCTCCAGATACATATCCACATAGGTTTCCCCATCGGTGCGCAGGAAATAGAACTTTGTGCCGGCAGGGATCGTCTGCGTTTCCAGTTCCGGCAGGATTTGTAATTCCAAATCGATCAGAGAAACCAGTTCCCGGTCTTCGGGCAGGGTGTATGCCTGCATTTCGGTGAAGGGAAGGCCGGTTTCGGGGTCTGTGCGGTAGATTTTGGTGCCGGTCATGGTTCCCAGCATATCCATATGGGTACCCAGTTCGAATCCGGAAGGATCGTTGAACACCTGATCGAACCAGGTCGCACCCAGTTCGTAATCCTCCCACCACTGGCCGACGAAACCGACGCCGAAGAACTCCCCGACACATTTCGGATACGCACCGGACAGATCATAAACGAAGACAGTGCGGTAGTCATTGTCGCTGGAACAGTCCAGATAGATGTAGAAATGCTTGTTATCGGGGGTGACAAGGTAGGCATCCATGGAATAACCGTAGTATTCCTCATTTCGGATGAACATATCGTTTTTGCCGACGATCGGGCCACCTCCATCGGGCATTTCCACATAGATCCGATCCCATTGCCCGTCTCCGGGGGTCAGATCCACATCTGTGGAAGTCATCTGAGGCAGAGAAAGAACATAGCCGCCCTCAGGAATGCTGAAATACTTGCTGTCGATGAGATCAGCGTACTCTTCAAACCACAAGGTGACCTCCAGAGGACCCAATGCGCCGGCAGCCAGCTCAGCGGCACCAAAGTAGAAGTGGATTCCCTGATAACTGATTGTCCAGGTAAACGCCTCGGGGCTGTATTCTTCCAGCCAGCCCGCAATGCCGTCGAAATCCTCCGCAGCGTAATCGCTGTACTTTTCCCGCAGCTCCTGCTCCAGAATCGCCGGCAGCTTTTCCAGATCGCCGATCAACTGGTCAATGGTAATGGTTTTTCCTGTGATGGGGTCCAGATTCAGGCAGTAGGTGCCGTGATAGGGCCGGAATCCGGTATAGCTATCGTAATCATAGCGGACACTTAGTATCAGATTGTCCGCCCGGTGGACACTGGAGGCAGCGCTATAGGTATAGCCTCCAAAATAGTGGCCGTTCTCCTCGGCTTCTGTCCGGGCATCGGGGAGCATATCCTCCATCGTCGAATGGGACATATCCCATTCGCCCCGGTTCCAGTCCAGCAGAGCTTTCGCCAGTTTGGGGTATTCTGCTGCACAGGCATCGCTCAGCACCACGCTCTGCCAGCGAACCACCGCCAGCTGAACATAGTCATCGGACACTTCCCGCAGGTAGTGGTCGCCAACCAAAACCGACAGCGGAACAACCTCTTGGTGAGCAGGGAGCTCCGGGTCGGTTTGTTCGTCGGGGTCATTTCGGTGGTGCCGATCCGTTCTGTCGCTCCGCCCCCGTCTGTCCGATGTTTCCGCATCGCAGGCTGCCACGGAAAGCAGCATCACAAGGATCAGTAGGAAACTAAGTAAGCGTTTCATGGCTACGCCTCCTGTCTGTCAGCCAACTGCCTGCAGTGGATCAGTTGATAACCGCGTAGAATGTAATCGTGGTATTGCTGGTAATGGTGACAGTGATGCTATACTTATCATCCGCAATCTTGGTGCCGCCAATATAGAAATCGCCGTAGGTGTTAGTATTGCCCTTGACGGTAATTTTGGTGCCGGCGGCTACATAACCGCTGGTCTTTCCGCCGAAATTACAGCTATTGCAGGTCACTTTGTAATAAGTGATGGGTTTCTCTTTCAGCACCACTTCATAGGTGGTAGCCTCGTCCAGATCCTTTACCACGAAACCGGAGACGCCGGTGTTGTAGTAATAGGGCACGCCGTTGATCAGCCAGTAGTCCACAACCATGCCATTGGGGATCACAGCCGAGATCTCTGCGCTGATCTTGCCGCCTTCGCAGGTCTCACCGGTGACGGGGTTTGCATAATCTTCCTCAAATACGAACTCGGTCAGCGCTTCGCCGGCAGGATTTCCCTCAGCATTCAGGAACCGAATTTCGGCATTGATGGCGGTGAGCTTTTTCTCTGCGCGGAACTGGGCGGATACCACAGTATCTTCCTTGGCGGTAAAAGCGAAGGTATCGGCAGCGGAATCGGGCTGAATTTCGCCGTTGACCTCCCAGTGGTCCACCAGCTGCCCCTCGGGGACGACGGCAGTGGCAGTAAAGCTGCCTTCGCCGCTGAACTCCACGTCGCTCTTGCCGTCAACGGTTGCATGGATGGCATGGACGGTTCTGATGGCGGAGACCTTTTCCAGTTCCGCATTCAGCTTGTCGATTTCTTCCTGTCCGTTGCTGCCGCAGCCAGCCAGAAGCAGTACCATTAGCGCCAGCAACAATGCGATCATCTTTTTCATATACCTGTTCTCCTTATTTCTTTTTTTGTTTGATCAGCACGACGATCAAAGCCGTCACTGCTGCAATGGACACGAATGCGAGGATGCAAACAATCACCAGCATCAGGGAGTCGGAATCGTCGGAATCCTCCGCATTCCGGTCACGGTCCCGCTTGCTGCGTTTGGAGGTCTCCTCTTCCGTGGGATCAGCATCTTCCTCCGTGACATTTTCCGTCGGATCGGTTTCGGTGGGTTCCGATTCGGCAGGTTCCGTTTCGGTGGGTTCCGTTTCCTCAGGAGGCGCTTCATTCACGGTAACGATGAAAAATTCCACCGCATCTTCATAGGTAAGCTTGATCTTCTGCTCGCCTACAGTGGTCAGTACCTTCGTTGAGTAGGTCAGATATTTTCCGTTTCTGGAATCAATAAAGCCGTCCGGCGTGTAGATCCGCACCCAAAGACCGGTCATATCCAGCTTTTCGCCGGCAGTGTAGATCACCTTGTTGGGAACCTCCATGATTTCCATGGAGTATTGCTGTCCCTCTTCAATGGTGATTTCATATTCCGCGGTGTTGGCGTAGTCCGCACCTGCCTCCGGGGTTGCCATGACCACCACATACCAGAAACCGGCCTTTGTGGGCGTGCCTTCGATCTCGCCATGCTGGGTCAGCGTCAATCCATCGGGAAGACTGCTGCGGAAGAGACTGTAGGTCACATCCGGGTCGGTGCATTTCAGCTTCTGATAGTAATACTCGCCAACTTTGCCGTTGGGGATGGTCTTGGTGGTGATATCGGGAATCGTGGCGGCTGGCACAGTAAATTTCTTGCTGTAAATCGTTCCGCACTGCTGGGTGTGGTCCGCATCGCTGTACAGCGCCGCCATGCAGTAGAATTCACAGCCCCTGTCGCTCTCCTTAATCTTCAGACTAGGGCCGTCGGCGTAGTAGACGCCGTCGCGCATCCAGTAATACTGGACATCCCCCTCCAGGTAGGCATTGTAGATATCGGAGGTGCCGTTGTTATAGGTGCTCAGCAGAGTTTCCCCTTCGTCCACCTTTACCGTTCCGCCAACCTCGAATTTGCTGCCGGAGGTAAAGATAATTTCCGGCTCAGCCGCCATGGCCGGCGCAGCCAGAGCCATCACCAGCATCAGGCACAGAGCCATGCACAGTATTCTTTTCATAGTTCTCTCTCCTTTTCTGTTTTGGCGAATCGCGCGCGGAACACCGTCCACCTTCCGGTGATTCCCCATGGGAAAGGCATCCAATATTTCGATGCCTTTCCCGCGAGAACCATGCCCCGGCAGGGGAAGCGGCGAGAGATGCCCGCCGCTTCCCGATGGGTTTCTATCAAATTCTATCCTTGCCGGAGATTATTCGCTCACATTCACGCTGCCGACAGAGTAAAGAGTCCAGCCCTGAGGGGTCTCCCAGAACACCGCAAGGAATTTTGCGGTGGTATCTTCCTCTGCGACCCAGGTGTAACACCGCTCGCCGTCATCGGCCTTATATTCATAGGAGGATGCCTCGCAGCCGATATGGTCAACGAAGTCCTCGTAGGTCTTGGGATTCTCGTCAAGAGCAAAGCTGAATCTACCTTCCAGCCACACATCTCTGGTCTCCACCAGAACGGCCATGCTAGCCCGCTCATCGGACAGCGCCTGCTCGCCTTCTGCTTCCAGATCAACACCGGGATCTGCGGCAGCAGCTCCGTCATCCGTGTCTGCAACCGTGTTCGAATCGTTTCTGTCCCGGTCCTTTTTTTCGTCTTCCTTTGCCTCACCGGCGCAGGCTGCCAGAGAAAGCAGCATCACAAGAGCCAGTAACAGTGCCAATAATCTTTTCATAGTGATTCCTCCTTATGTGTCAGGGCTTTTCGTAGGATACCAGTTCAGCGGGATCGATCTCGACGACCAGCTTTTCCTCCAGTATGTGGCGGTTGTCCATGAAGGTGACGGTGATGATGCCGCCATCGGGGTTATAGTAGAAGCCGTTATAGTAGTTGGTGGTCTCACCGACAGGCAGCTCCACTCTGTCTTTCTTGAATTGGTCGGGTGCAGGGGAGTTATCCTCGGGCCATTCCACGCCGCTAATCAGCTCGCCATCCTGTTCGGCCTTGATGTAGACACGGGTGTAGGGCATATAGGCCTGATCTGCGTTGTTGGTGAACTCCACGAAGACTATGAATTTGGAGCCGTATTCATTGGAGTTGTATTCGTAGGCGCCCTTGTAGACTACATAGTAATCACCGATGGTCACATCCAGAACGGTGGGTTCAGTCTCTTCGTTTTCCTCTTTTTCTTCCTTGTCCTTGCCCTTTGCGTTCTCCTGACCGCCGCCGCAGGCTGCCAGAGAAAGCAGCATCACAAGTGCCAGTAACAGCGCCAGTAATCTTTTCATTTTGTTTCCTCCTTAAAATCATGATTTGTTATGCTTCTTATCAAAAAGAACCGCCGCCGGTCTTTCTGGAAGATCCGGAATCCGAAGAACTGCTGCTGGATTCTTTCTTGGTTCGGGTGATGTCCCGATACAGATAAATGTCATTGTGGACGTTGATCTGCATACTGCCGGCCTTCACATAGGAATTGGCTCCCGCCTGCTTCCGTACAGATTTCAGCTGCCCCTTCAAGATAAAAGCGCCGATTACGCCGACCACAAGGCCGATGATCAGGCAGATCACCAAATTTGTGGCAAAGTCAAAGGGGAAACCGTTTACATGGCCATCCAGATAGTACGCACACTTCTCAGCGAACACATCGAAGGCCTCTGCGTAGTTATCGTCGGACAGCTCCGCCTCCACTGCTTCGCATATGGCATCCAGATCACCCTCTCCGATGGCATCCGAACCCATTCCGCGGCAATGGATCCGATATTCCCGGGGATCCATGCTCACCAGCAGGAGAATGCCGTCGTTGTGCTTTCCGTAGCCCAAGTCCAGAGCATCGTAGAGATATTCCACGAAATCGTCAATGTCGCCGTCTTCCATGGAGGCGATGGTGGCAATCACGATCTGCGCGTCGTATTCTTTGCTGATCGTCTGCAGCTTCTCCCGCAGGTCTTTCTCCTCCCGGTCGCTGAGCAGGTCTGCTTCGTCGAACAGGAAGTCCTCTGCCTCAGAATCATCCACTTCCGGCTCTTCCTCCATCACAGGGAAGTACTCCGCCGTGGCGTTCAGGAAATCTCTCACACCGCCCACATAGGTTTCCGCCGCGTCATAAATGCCGCGAAGCTCCATCTCGGTTTCATAGTCAAGGGTTTCGCCCTTGCCGCCCATGAAAGAATACCAGCTGGACGCATTCTCCACCATGACATAGTAGTCTTCCATGTCGCCAACCAGCTGATCAATGTCATAAGCCAGCAGGTCTTCCTCCGTGGTAAACACGAAGAAGATACCAATGCCCCGGGTGTCGTAGATCTCAGCTGCCAGTTCGTTCAGTTCTGCCAGTTCGCCGTCCGCCAGATTGCCGAACTCATCCACCACGAAGTTTACGTCAGGCGCCGCGTAGGCAGACACCGCCAGACTCAGGCACAGCAGCACAGAAAGGATCAGGGAAAGGATTTTTCTCTTCATAATTCACCCCTCCTTACAGCAGCCACAGCAGGTAGCTGATCGCAAATGCCGCCGCACTTACTCCACCGGCCAAACCCAGCAGCCATGTCCAGAACTTACCCTTATCCATAGGAAGATCACCGGCGATTTTTCCGGTCTGTCCGTTGATGCCGAAGGTAAATTTCTGACCGTTCCATTTGGTGTTCAGGATCCACACGGGGTACAGGGCATATCTTGCCCGGCCGTTTTGCAGATTGATAGCAGAACTGACCGGAACCACCGTGGTATAGCCCTGAACCGTGTCCGCAAAGGCGGTTTCGGTACTGTGTTTGATCCGCTGATTGGCTCGGTCCACACTGGCATCGGCATCCACATCGTATTTATCCGCCAGGAAACCGGAAAGGTAGGCCGTCTGGAAATCCACGGCATCCCGCACGTGGAAGGGTTCGATGGATTCCATCAAAGTATCATCCATTTTGCTGGAGCCGTCCACAGGGACGTTTTCAAAGCCGATGCTGCCCGCCCGGGTCACGGCGTAGTGGCTGGTTTCCACGTACTCGTACTCGCTGTCGCTCCAGGTCCGGGTCAGGGTCGCCTTATAGCGAACGTAGGCATCCGCATCGGTATCAAACAGCCAAACCGGAACATACAATCCCTTGACCTCCTGGATGTGGTTTTCATCCTTGAAGACCTTGGGCAGCAGGATTTTTCCTTTATAGTGGTTCTGCAGGGCTGCGATGGCCGCCTTTTTGTCCACCTTGAAGGGGATCACCAGATCCGGCTTCAGCGCGCCGGCAAACTGGCCGGTCATCACCACGGGGTTGCCGCAGAAGGGGCATTCCGTAGCGCCGGTGGTGGCATCCGCCACGATCTCGCCGCCGCAGGTATTGCAGGAATAGACCCGCAGGCCTTCGGTTTCGCCTTCCTGCCATTCGTCACCGGCAGAGGTATCCCAGGTCATGTGATCCTGAGGTTGGGCGTTCAGGTCCGTGTCGTAGGCGCGCAGGGTTTCCACATCAAACTCCGTATCGCAGTAGGGACACTTCATTTTCTGAAGCTGGGCATCAAATGCAATGGCGCCATCGCAGCAGGGACACTTGTATTCTTGTAAGACAGCCAAATGAGATCACTCCTTTTATGCATGTCGTATGCCAGCCGGGGTTACAGGGGAGAACCGCAGCTCTGGCAGAACTTGCCGCCTTCGGCAGGTGCGCCGCAGTTGGTGCAGAACTTAGGACGGGGCGGCGCAGCCGGTTCTGCCGGTGCAGGCGCTGCCGCGGGGGCAGCCTTCTGCGCAAAGGCACCCATCTTGCCATCCTGAACAGCCTGCTCGATGGTTTTGCACATATTCTCGTATTCGTTGAACCGCTGTTCCTCCCGGGCGCTTCCGATGCCGCCGGTTCGGCTGCCGCCAAACAGACCTCCAAAAAAGCCGCCGCCTTCGGTGATCTCCAGGGTAACCACGCCCCGGTTCACATAGAAGCGGATGTGGGAGAAGTAGGGGTTGTTGCGAATATCCATGTGGATAAAGAAGTCGTGATGTACCTTGTATCTCGGAGGACTGTAGCTGACCATGTTGCCGTCGCTGTCCTTGTGCTTGATCTCTTCCCGCCGCTTCTCGATGTCCGTCACGCAGGAAACCACATCCTGAAAGGCGATGATATCGGGGTTCTTCTCCATGTATTCCTTGGCATCGGTGACGAAGAATCGGGTCGGTACGCCGTCCACCTCTTCAATGTACATTTTATATGCTTCACCGATGGTTCTGGTTACCTGAAAATTCGCCAGATCCCGGGCATTCTTTTCGCGGTAAGCCAACTGCTCCCGAATCTGTACCACGGTGGAATGGCGACGCTCTTCAAACCAGGGAGACAGCTTCTTTGCGCAGTTTTTGCAGCAATTGCCGTCCTCCAGCTTGCGGTTGCCCAGCAGCCCAATCTCGCCGCCGCAGATGGAACATTCTTTTTTCTCAAATAATTTACCGAACAGACCCATAATCATGACTCCTTTTTCTTTGTTTTGTCATTGTCAAACAACCGCATCGATAACTGCCGTCATCACAGGGCTGCCCTGCTCCTGCAATTCTCCGGCGCACCGGGCGCACATATCCAGATCATCACATATCAGGAAACACTGGTTGCAGACCAGCCGCTTACAGATTGGGCAGTAATTCATATGCTCTGCGGTGCTGCGAATTGCCGCCTGCCGTGCGGCCATGAACTCCTGTTCATAGACTGCATCGTAGATGATTTTTTTGCTCTGCGTGGTTGGCGTCACACCTGCTTTGGTGAACCGGAGTGGTTTGCTGGCATATTCAGCAGAGCAATTCGCACAGAACACACGGAACAGGAAAACGTCCCTTGTGGAGAGGTTTTCCAGAACGGACTCTATCAATTTTCTCAATACGCAGCCCACCTTTCTTCTTGTGACGGTATCATTGTATTTCAGTATTTTCATGAAATAAATGGCTCTGAGGATACTTTTCTGAAAAGTATCCTCAGAATACGGCAATAACGCACAAGCAGGCGCCCTGTGATTTGTGCGTTATCGCCAACAATGAAATAACCCCTTCCCGAGGCTGTCCCGGGAAGGGGCTTGCGGTTATTTAGTGGAGATATGCATAAGCAGAGTCGGAGAACTTCATGATATTCTCGTACAGGGAATCCGCATTGCTCATACGCGCGATGTAGCTTGCCATGCTGTCGGTGGCATAGCCGTGGATGCTGCCGTCAGCATTGTAAACGGTGACGGTGATGGGCATACGGCCGTCAGCTACGGCGATCTGGGTGATGTTGATCAGGTAGTTGCCGGAGATCTCGGTGGGAGCGACACGCTCAGAGATCTTCTTGCCTGCATGGTTGGTGAACTGGATCACAGCATACATGTCAGCGGTGGTACCGACAAAGTTCATCTGCATGCCGATGCTGCTGCCCAGCTCCAGACGGGTGCCGAGGTAGTTGGCGCCCTTGACACGGATGTCGGTGATCTCG
>JAGKTU010000132.1 GCA_021153265.1 Clostridia bacterium | reverse complement strand
TGTTGGTGATTTCATGAGTTGTCACCAGACTGCTCACTCCAGTTGTCACTGGATTGCTCCGTTTTCTGGCAACGGTAATCTTTGAGTTTCCCGCCCGGAAACCGGGCGGTAGTGATTTATGTGCCAGTTGGTCGCAGCATTTCGTGATCTACAACAAATTTAATCATGTAATCATCCACCAGCCGTTTCTGTTGCTGGTATCCATACATCAATGCTTTTTCACAGATACGGTTGATCATGCGTGGAATACCGGTAGATACCTTGTAGATCTCATCCACCGCTTTTTCTGTAAATATTTCCTGAGAGCTGCCGGAATAATCCATATGGCTGCGGATATACTTCTCTGTTTCAGCCCGATTCAGGTGCGGCAGAGTGCAGTACATGTCGATCCGTTGGCGGATCGCTGCATAGCGCTGAAGTTTCAGCTTGCATTCCCACAGTTCTGTCTGTCCGACAAGCACGACCGCCATAGGGCTTACGGAATCAAATTTATAATTCAGAAGAAAACGGAATTCTTCCAGGGTTTCTTTTTCCAGAAGGTGTGCTTCATCAAGGACGCATACTACTTTTTTATGCTGTACCCCACGGATGATCTCGATCTCCTGCTGGAGCTGCCTTTTAGAGTCGCCCCGGTAAAATCTGGCTTCCAGACCAAGCTGGTCAAGCAGCCCTTTGTAGAACCATCGTGGTGTCAGTTTTGAATCTGAAAGGTAGAGGACGATATATTCGTCCCTTGGAAGCTCTGAGGAAAAACGGCGGATCAGGGTGGATTTCCCACATCCCGGGTCAGCAGTCACTACCGCGAACATCTGACGGTCTGCGATATATGACAGACGGCCAAGGGTTTCGCGGAATGCTTCCGATTCATAAAGCCTGTCCGCAGGTATATCCCGGACAAATGGTGTATGTTCCATGCCAAAATAGGATTCATACATCTGTATTTCCCTCCTTCCTGAAAGAAGCAAAAGAGATCGCATCTGCTTTTTGTCCCTGAATCTGTGTATGACGCTTTTCCAATGCATCCAGGAACCGTGATGTTTCCGGTGCCTGTGCCAGCATGGATGCCGGAAGGGAAGGCTTTTTATCACAAAACTCACCGATCCTGACAGGCTTTGCAGTAAATGGTTCAAAGCCGGGATAGGAAACTGTGATGGTTTCCGGTGCTGCAGGATCATAAGAGATCTGTACTTTATAACCGATCAGTGCAGGCCGGGTCTCATACCGCTGGCCACGGAAGCTGATACATGCGCCTTTGTCCACCTTGCGTTCTTCATGATGCAGGAAGGCTTCCGCAACCACAGAAACATCGAGGTATGTAAGAGGGCGGCTGTCACGGTTCCATTCCTGAACCGGTGAGATCCCGGCTTCCCCAACAGAAACACCGAGACTTTCATAGTATTCAAGAATACCATCATGGGATTTCTGCTGATAATACGTATCGAGAAATATCTGCCACAAACGGTTCAATTCGTCCAGTGTCCGGATATTTTTCAGCTTCGCTTCACGGTTGAACGCATCCACAACCTGATGGAATTTTTCGATTTTCCCTTTACTCTGGCCGCTTTTGGGACGGCAATGCAGCACCCGGATGCCAAGCTTTGAAAGGGAAAATTTTACCTGTTTCGCTACATACTGGGAACCGTTGTCAAAGTAACAGGCATCAAATTTTCCATGACGCAGGATGGCCTGATGGAGCGTATCTTCTACGATGGCTTCTTCCTGATTATCATAAAAACGTGAAGATAGTATAAATCTGGAATGGTCATCGATCACAGAGGACAGATACGTCTGCACTTTTGCTCCATTCTTCCCAATCGGGAGTTTCGGACCATACTTGATATCTCCCTGCACCAGCATCATCCGGTGCGGTTTGCAAAAACGTTTGGAGGAACTTTCCCGTGCATCACGGTACATTTCCATATGTTCCCGGCCAAATCCTGCACGGTATAGATATCTTTCCAGTGTCGGGCGCTTTAATACTCCCGGCGCCACATGGCCTTCCAGTTCAAGGATAAAAATGATCTGGGCAACAGAACGTTCGGGGACTTCCTTTCTGAGCTGGATTGCCTGTTCCAGCAGGAAATCAAAGTTTTCCGGGAGTTTCTGGGAACGATGTTTCTTTCTGCTGGCCGGTTTCAGACCGGAGAACTGCCCTTCCTTATAAGCTTTTTCGTAACGGTACAGGGAACGGACAGAAATATCGTTTTCCTCAGCGATCTTTTTCCGAAGCTGGAGTCTTTTGGCATCGTCCATATCCTCACGAAGGAGCGGTGCGATCAGCTGGAACCGTTGGAGTGCTTCCTGTTCTTCCCATTTCTGAATGATCTTTGTGTTTGTATTCATGTATAATGACCTCCTTTGAGAACACTATACAGAAACCACCTGTGACAGGCGAACCAAAACAGGTGCATGGATCATTGGTAAAAAGCCGGAAGGAAACCGCCGCTGTTATAAATAATGCGAAGGATACGTTCCAGCCAGTTCTGATATTTGTTCCGGATTGCTTCGAGTAATGATAAATCTGAGAAAAGGATCCCTTCTCCAAGACCGAGGGTGCTGTAACCGGTGTTCCGGAGAAAACCTTCCATGTTGGAACGGTTCATGAGGAACCAACGCAGCCAGCGCTGCATGGTGGACGCACAGGGAAAATCCTCTGAATCGGTATCGTACTCAGAGACGATGCCATCAATCACCCCGCAGACAACCTCAGAAGCATAGTGTTTATGAGGTACAACAACATCCGGAAGTTCGTTATGATAAGAATGGCATTCGCTGCACCGCAGCCTACGGATCAACAGATATTCACTCTGCCCACCTTCCTGTCTGCAGATACGGATACGTGAATCACGGTACTTTAACTCACTGCCACACAGAGGACATCCTGGCGTTTTACCATTACTCTCTACCAAAAACACCGGAATCCTCATTGCGGGTAAGCGTGTAATCTGATATAATGATCATGGTTTTAACCAGGTCTCAGAGTACACGACTTGCAGGGAAGGTGCTCTGGGACTTTTTTCTTTCTGTAGTCTTATGACAGTATACAGAGCAATTCGGTGACAGGCAAGTAGATCATAAATATGCTATTTTAAGTAATCAACAACAGGTAATTTCTACAGAAAGGGGCGTGTGAATGATACTATAATATACTTCGATGCTCTGATTTACCATCTAAGACATGAACACAATAGATATACCCTTTCCGTAAAATACTGCTGCCACCTTAAATGTAAAATACCCCGACATACAAAAAGACACCACTACCTATATCACTATAAGTAATGATGTCTTAATTTTTTACTATATCAAGGCTCACCATTTGTCGTAACTCTGTCGTAAAATACAAATATCAGCCTATTAAAACGCTTGAAAAATCCCTATTTTCGGCTTTTTATTTATCCAATGTCTTCATCGTCGGGAATTTTTTTGAT
>JAGKTU010000131.1 GCA_021153265.1 Clostridia bacterium | reverse complement strand
ATATTATCACCTCCTCCCCTATTTGTCAATACCTTTTTTCATCTTTTTTCAACTTTTTTGTCCTGCGTCAAAGCGCTAAAAAACGGGGTCCCTTTCAGGACCCCGTTGCAGGTATTGATTTTTTATTCGATATCATCGATCAGACCATAGCCGCCTTCGTTTCTGCGATAGACCACAGCGAAAGTGCCGCCGTTATCCTCGTCCCGGAAGGCGAAGAAATCATGTTCCAGCAGGTTCATCTGCAGGATGGCTTCCTCTCGGGTCATGGGTTTGAAATAGAAGCGCTTGATCTTTTCGATGTGGTATTCATCCTCTGTTGCTTCGGGTACGAAGGTGGTTTCCTCCTGTACGCTGCGAACGAAGGCATCCTGCTTCAGACGGCGGGCCAGACGGGTCTTATTCTTACGGATCTGACCTTCCAGCGTGGTGACCGCGGCATCAATGGAGGCGAACATATCGGAAGTGCTTTCGCTGGCACGGAACCAGGTTCCGGCACCGTGGACAGTCAGTTCAGCCTTGTTCCGATTTTTCTCTACAGAGAATGTGATGAGTGCTTCCGCATCCTCCTCAAAATACCGAGCCAGCTTCATGACTTTTTTCTCGGCGTAGGCGTGGACTTTTTCGGGGAGTTTGACCTTCTTCTCACTGTACTGAAATTTCATATGCGGCAGCTCCTTTCGTTGTTCACCGGTCGCCCGGTGTCATTATACCAAACCACCAAAGGTGGTAAAGCGACAAGGGGGTGCTTTAATTATCCAGTTCGTCTTCGTCGTCCAGAAGTTCGTTCATCACCAAATTATAGACAAATTCCGCTTTCTTTTCAAAAAGTCTGCCCAGACGGACTGCCTGCCGCTGACTGGGGGCGGCCAGTTCCAGGGTCATCAGACTTCCCATCTCATCATCCAGCGTCAGGATCACAGAGAAATCGCCGCTGTCACGGGGAAGAACACGGCTTTTGACGAAGCTACTGCGGCGGATCTGGCGGTTGAAGCGAGAAACGGCGTTTTCCGCCTTGCACTTGACGGTGTATGCGATGGAGTCCTCAGTCAGGGCGCCGTCAGCTCTGCCCTTTTCTGTGATCTCATATTTCTCGCCCTCCAGTTCCTTCAGATGGCCGGATTTGACCATCTCAGGAACAGCAGTACATACATCAAAATAACTCAGGCATTCGTCCTGATAGCACAGCTCGTAAATTTCCTGGGTGCTCACCGGGTAGTTCACCCGGGACATCACAAACAAAACCAAAACCTTAACATCCAGCATATCATGGATGAATCCAAGTCTTTGCATCTTATCTCACCTCTTAATTTTATTATACAGAATCCTGAGAAAAAATCAAGCACCAGCAGACTTCCATGAGCATATTCTGGCACGAAAGGGTGATGCGGATGAAGATTTATTGTGCAGGTACGACGGCTGCTGCGGAGTATGCCGCAAGTGAGTTGTGGGCGAAGGGTTGGGACGTAACCAGTCGGCCGGGAAGGGATGTGGAAATGCTGTTATTGGATGTGCCTAGCTTTGGGGCAAATGGGTTTCTTCGGGGCGGTGGTGAGATTCAAAGGATTTTGGAGTTGCTTGGGCAGAATGTTATCGTGTGCGGCGGAAAGTTGGAGCATCCAGCGCTGGAGGGGTATGCCAAGATCGATCTTCTGCAGGATGAAGACTATTTGGCCGAAAACGCGTACATAACCGCGGAAGCGGCTCTGGATGTGGCACTACCCTATCTGCAAAGAACCGTAAGAAGCTGTAAAGTGCTGATCCTCGGATGGGGACGGATTGGGAAGTGTCTTGGGAATCTTCTGAAGGCTATGGGTGCGGAGGTAACGGTAGCTGCGAGAAAAGCATCCGACCGTGCTATGCTGAAGGCTTTGGGGTTTGGTGCGGTTGGATTTCCCATTGAGGCGGAAATCTTGGAGGCATCCGAACTAATCTACAATACCGTTCCATATGGAGTTCTGGATTGCGCTCCGGTTAAAGAATGCATCAAGATTGATCTGGCATCCCAGCAAGGGATGATTGGAGATGATGTGGTGATTGCACGGGGATTACCGGGGATCCACTTCCCGGAGAGTTCAGGGAAGCTGATTGCCAATACTCTGACCCGTATTCTGAGAAAGGAGGCGTCTTCATGAACGTAGGATTTGCCATGTGCGGCTCTTTTTGCACCTATGCATCTGTTTTTCCGGTGATGGAGCTGCTTACAAGGGATTATCGGGTGACACCGATTTTTTCCATTGCTTCCAACTGCATCGACAGCCGGTTCGGCTCCGCCCCGGAGCATCGGACGTTGGCAGAAGAAATCTGCGGAACGCCGCCGCTGACCACAATTGATCAGGTAGAGCCCATCGGGCCGAAAAAGCTCTTCGATGCGCTTATCATCGCCCCCTGCACAGGAAACACTCTGGCAAAGCTGGCTCACGGCATTGCAGACGGCCCGGTGACCATGGCGGCGAAAAGTCATCTGCGCAATGAGCGTCCGGTAGTGGTTGCTGTATCCACCAACGATGCGTTGGCCGGGGCAGCGGAGAACATCGGACGACTTCTGGTGCGGAAACACTACTATTTTGTACCCTTCGGGCAGGATGATGCCAGGAATAAGCCTACCAGTATGGTTGCGGATTTTACGAAAATTCCGCAAACTCTGGAGGCGGCGCTGGAGGGACGGCAGATTCAACCGATTTTATTGTAAAAAGAGGAGGGGTTGTCCCCTCCTCTTTAACATTATAAGTTTTCCGCTTCCTCCTGCCAGAGGCGGCCGCTGGCATCGCTGGGCATATTCCAGTCGCCACGGGGGCCGAGGCCCACGGAGCCGACTTTTACGCCGTCGGGCATGCAATTGCGCTTAAACTGTTGGGTGAAGAACCGGCGGTAGAAGTTTTTCAGCCACTTCTTAATGGTTTCGGAATCAAAATCATCCCGGAACGCCCGGCAGGCAAGGGTATAGATCTTAGTGGGGGTGAAACCATAGCGGAGCATATGGTACAGGTAGAAATCATGCAGCGCATAGGGGCCAACCAAGTCTTCGGTCTGCTGGCTGATCTTGCCCTCGGCATCCGGGGGCAATAGCTCCGGGCTGATGGGGGTGTCGAGAATGTCCTTCAGAACGGCACGAGAGGCAGCAAAGTCAGAAGATTCCGCAACCGCTTCGATGATCCAGCGGATCAGGGTCTTGGGGACGGTGCCGTGTTGTGGACAGAAATATCGTGACCGATATCCTTAAAGTGGAGGGTCACGGCGTCCCGGATGCTGATCTCCTTGCTGTTGATGCCAAGGGTGCGCATCAGTTCCCAGGAGTTATTGTAGGTGCGGTCGGAGGTGCCGAAGCAGGGCATGGTGACGCCGTAGACATCGGTGACCGGTCTGCCCAAACGGCGCATGGCTTCCACAGCTACCAGCAGGGCAAGCGTAGAGTCCAGACCGCCGGAAATACCGATGACAGCATTGGCGTTGATGGTTTTCAGCCGCTGCATCAGGCCAGTGACCTGCATATTGAACACTTCCATGCACCGGGCGTAGCGGTCAGCATGGTTGGAAGGTACGAAGACCAGCTTCTGTACAGGGTACAGGCTGCCGTCGGACCGAAGGGTATCAGCAAATACATTGGACACCCGGTAGTCGTCGGCACTTTCGCCGTAGAAATCCGTCTTGCGGCGGTCGGCACGTATGCGGCCGAGGTCACAGTCCTGAATGAGCATATAGTCCGTC
>JAGKTU010000015.1 GCA_021153265.1 Clostridia bacterium | reverse complement strand
CAGTACAACAACTTCCCTATGAGACCACTCAACTGGAAGTCCCCAAAACACGTCCTTTTTTCTTATCCTAATGTGTAACACATCATTGACAAACCTACATTCTTTCAAAGTCCCCTTTTGTCGGATATTTTCCCATTCTGGTTTTTTCTGTCGGTGGAAGAACATGAGAACACCGGATTTTTTGCTTGTTTTTCCTTCAAAACCACTGTTTTTTATGGTGTTTTTTCCTGTCCGGTTGCCCCAAAATGTGCAACCGGAGCAGATTTGGGCATCAGGGGTGAAAGGAGTGATCAAAGTGATCGTAACACAAACTATTTTTATGGATCTGACCCGTATGAACGAACTACCCCAGATCCACGCCGTACAGGGCGACACCTGCAGCCGGTGCGTTGCTGTGAAGCTGGCTATGGACGGCAGAACCTGGAATCCGCCTAAAGACACCACCGCTGCCGTACGATATGCTAAGCCCGACGGCACCGGAGGACACTACGCAACCCTGCCCGACGGCAGCGCCGCCTGCAGCATCCGGGAAAACTGCATTTCCGTAATGCTGGCACCGCAAATGCTCGCCGTACCCGGCAAAGTGCTGGCGCAGGTGGAGCTGATCTGCAGGGACAGCATTCTCGCCACCTTTTCCATGGAGATCCTCGTAGAGAAAGACCCGGCTGTGGGGCTGATCCAATCCAAAGATTATGTTAACTGGGCGAAGCGAGTGGAAGACCGGCTGGAAACCGCCCTCCGGGACGCCAAGGAAAGCGGTGCTTTTGACGGTCAGGCCGGAAAAGACGGAATTGACGGCAAGGATGGTAAGGACGGCAAGGATGGTACGGATGGCAAGGACGGTGCCGCCGGCCCCACAGGCGCAACGCCCAATCTGACCATCGGCACGGTGACCACCCTGCCCTTTGGCAGCATGGCACAGGCCACCCTCACGGGAACTGCCGAAAATCCCGTGCTGAATCTTGCGCTGCCCCGGGGCTACGACATTGCTCAGGAAAGCACCGCGTATCCCGGCTGCTACTACCGCATGGTGGGCGAAGAGCAGGAATGGCTGAATCCTCCGGTGGTAATGGGGGTGGAATACCGCACGGCGGAGCGCTGGAACGATGCGGCTGTTTACACCATGCTGGTAAATCTGGGCGAGGCCAGCAACGGAAAGACTGTGGCACACGGAATCACCGCCACGCACTTCATTCGCGCTGCCGGCAAGCTGTCCAACATTCCCTTGCCGGTCTATTTTAGCGAGAACTTCAGCGCCAGCATTTCTGTTGCCCAAGATGTGATCCATATCCATGAAACCGGGTATGACACTGTGCTTACCACAGCGCAGGTCTGGTACGTCAAGTAAGGAGGGTGACCATGCGCAAGCTGCAATATTTACTTTGTACCAAAGTCAACGTAGGTTCCAAGGAATCCCCTGTTTTGGAGGAACGGCTGGCCAGAGTGGAAATGGAATACAGTGAAAAGAATCTGGCCATCGCGCAGGCTGAAGCCCATCTGGGTGTTTACGAAATCGTGGAAAAAGAAGAATCGGAACTGAAAATTCAATAAAGCAAATGGCAGACTTCCCGGGAAGTCTGCCATTTATTTTTCAAATGTTATACTTGGGTTTTTCTGTAATTTCTCAAAAGCAGCAAACCCATGGGAACCACCACCACAGCGCACAAGCCCCAGCGCAGCAGCAGATCGTTCACCAACAGGAGGCTCGCTGCAGCCATACCGCAGGCAATGACAGAGTAGACCAGCAGCCAGCGGATGGGCAGGATGCAAAAACCTGTCAGCCGACGGCTGATCACCAGATGCAGCAGCAGATAGCAGACATAGGCGAAGAGGGTGGTATAGGCTGCCGCAAGGAAGCCGTATTGCAAAA
This sequence comes from Clostridia bacterium, assembly GCA_021153265.1. GTDB lineage: Bacteria > Bacillota > Clostridia > Oscillospirales > Oscillospiraceae > Faecousia. Next base: position 32,643 of record JAGKTU010000015.1, on the reverse strand, counting down.
TGAACACATAGTTAAGCACGATATTCAGCACCGCAGCCGCCATGGTTCCCAGCATGATGTACACCGTCTTCTTGGAATAATACTCTCCGGTGACGATCACATCGTAGATAAACAGGATATAGGAATCCAAAATCATGGGAATGGCCACATATTTGGCAGAATCATAGGCCTTTCCGCCAAGAATCAGCACCATTTCCGGAGAAATGGCCATCAGTCCCACGGTCAGGATGGTGAACAGGCCGCAAAGCTGGGTGGCCCGGGTGCGGATGCATCCATGTTCCTTTTTCCCCATCTGGCCATAGAACCAGGTGCTCCATGCCTCGGTAATAGAGGCGGTGATAACCGTAAGGATCAGGCGTATATTGCCCGCCAGAGAGTAAATACCGGCGGCGGCATCGCTGACCAAAGAGCGGATCATGATCCGGTCGAACTGGGCAAGCAGCACCTGAGATACGCCATGGGGTACGATGGGAAGGCTGAATTTCAGACCGAAACACCAGTATTTTCTGTGAATACCAGGTCTTGCCTTGCGGTACATGGCGGCAAGCAGGAAAAGCGCCAGCAGGGTGATCACCGCTGTGGTGCCGAAAATTCGGCCGTATGCCCGGTCGGCGCGGAATACCGTGAGGATCAGTACCAAAGAAATTGCCACATTGCCCACAGAGTTGATCAGCGCCACGAGCAGATACTTTTTATAGGAATAATCCAAACTGATCCGGGTGTTATACAGCAGCAGCAGAGACGAGCCGGTGCTGAAGAGGATCAGCATGTAGAGGATCTTCTCTTCAAAACCCAGAATTTTTGCGAAGAAATCTCCAAAAAACAGCACCAAACCTGCGAAAAAGGCCGCCATCAGCAGATAGATCAAGGTGATGGAGGAAGTATAGCTGTCGATCTTTCCGGGGAATTCCAGATTGGCGTTACGGATGCTGGTGTGCAGCGCAAGTCCCACGAGGACAAACAGAATGGCATCGTAAGACATGAACACATTGAAAACGCCAAACTCCTCCTGCGTCATCAGGCGGCTGAAAATCGGCAAGGTAAGAATATTGATGCCCTTGATGAGGATATTGCCCACAGTGTAGCCGATACCGGCGGTGAGGGCGGCGTTTTTCTTTTCTGAACTCATGGAAATCCGTTCCTTTTAGAATGCAAAGGTATCGTGAAGCCCCAGCCATGCCTGATCCTTGGCACTGAGGTTCAAGGGGGTACCGTCGGAGAGGGTATAGCCCTCGGCAGAGGCGCTGCCGCCATAGCTGCCGGTCAGCTCCGGCCATTCGATGCCGATGGCAGGGTCGTTCCAGGCAAGGCCGCCCTCGTCACCGGGATGGTAGAAGTCGGTGACCTTATAGCAGAATTCTGCCGTATCGGAAAGTACCAGAAAGCCGTGGGCAAAGCCCTCGGAGATGTAGAACTGCTTCTTATTCTCCTCGGTCAGTTCTACGCCGTACCACTTGCCATAGGTGGCAGAGCCGGCGCGCAGGTCAACTGCCACATCGAAGACCCGGCCCTTGATGACCCGGACCAACTTGCCCTGAGGGTACTGCTTCTGGAAGTGGAGGCCACGAAGGACACCCTTGACGGACATGCTCTGGTTGTCCTGAACGAAGACCATGTTCAGGCCCTGTTCCTGCATATCCCGCTGGTTATAAGTTTCGACGAAATAGCCACGGCTGTCGCCATGGACGGTAGGTTCGATGATGTAGAGGCCCTCGATGGGGCATTTGGTAACTTTGATCTGACCCATGGTCACACCTCGATTTCTTTCAAATATCTTTCTAAGGCATCCTGCCATGTGGGCAGGGGAGCGAAGCCCATCTGCATCAGCTTATTGCTGTCCAAACGGCTGTTGAAGGGCCGGGCGGCTTTGCTCAGGCCGTATTCTGCCGTGGTCACAGGGGTGACCTTGGTGGTATAGCCTGCCCGGCGGAAGATCTCGCAGGCAAAGTCGTACCAGGAGATATAGCCGCCGGAGTTGGTGGCGTGGTAGTAGCCGTAATGCTCCGTTTGTACCATGTCCACCAGCAGACGGGCAAGGTCCATGGTGTAGGTGGGGGTGCCGATCTGGTCATTGACCACCCGGAGGGTGTCATATTTTTTGCCGAGAGAAAGCATGGTGCGAATGAAGTTCTTGCCGTTGCGGCCGAAGACCCATGCTGTACGGACGATGAAATGTTTGGCCACGGTGGATGCCACTGCCAGTTCGCCATCCAGCTTGGTTTGACCGTAAAAACTCAGGGGTTTGTAGTCCTTGCAGTCAGGGTGCCAGGGAGTCTCGCCGCGGCCGTCGAAGACGTAATCTGTAGAAATGTAGACCATTTTACAGTCCAGTTCCCGACAGGAGGCGGCAATGTGGGCAGTTCCGTCCACATTGATGGCGCGAACCTTGGGCTTTTGTGCTTCATCCTCTGCAAGGTCTACTGCCGTCCAGGCGGCACAGTGGATCACCGCATCGGGTTTGACTTCCCGAAGGACGTGGGTAACTGCGGTTTTGTCGGTGATATCCATGGGGACATAGGACGCAAAGGCATCGCAAGTCGGGGCAAGGTCGCTGCCGACGCAAGTGTGACCCCGTTTATGAAGTTCGTTCATTACATCGTGGCCCAATTGGCCGCCCACGCCGGTTACGAATACTTTCATGGGTATGCTCCTTATCTGCCTGCGTACATTTTCTCGTAGTAATTGCGATATTCGCCGGAAATGATGGTCTCCCACCACTGCCGGTTCTCCAGATACCAGCGGATGGTCTTCTGGATGCCGTCGGCGAATTTCGTCTCCGGCAACCAGCCAAGCTCGGTATGGATCTTGGTCGGATCGATGGCATAGCGCATATCGTGACCCTTCCGGTCCGTCACATAGGTGATGAGGCTCTCAGGTTTGCCCAGCTCTTTACAGATGAGCTTGACGATGTCGATGTTGCGCATCTCGTTATGGCCGCCGATATTATAGACCTCGCCTACCCGGCCCTTGTGGATGATCAGGTCAATGGCTTTGCAGTGGTCCTCCACGTACAGCCAGTCACGGACGTTCAGGCCTTCACCGTAGACAGGCAGGGGCTTGTCGTTCAGGGCGTTGGCGATCATCAGAGGGATCAGCTTCTCAGGGAAATGGTAGGGGCCATAGTTGTTTGAGCAGCGGGAGATGGTGACGGGCAGGCCATAGGTGCGGTGGTAGGCCTGTACCAGCAGGTCCGCCCCTGCCTTGGAGGAAGAATAGGGGGAGCTGGTATGGATGGGGGTCTGTTCGGTGAAGAACATGTCGGGGCGGTCCAAAGGCAGATCGCCGTAGACCTCGTCGGTAGAGACCTGATGATAGCGGGTGATGCCGTACTTGCGGCAGGCGTCCATCAGCACCTGGGTACCCAGAATGTTGGTCCGGAGAAATACCTCGGGATTCTCGATGGAACGGTCCACATGGCTCTCGGCGGCAAAATTCACCACCATATCGGGCTTTTCTTCCTCAAACAGGCGATACACGCCCTCCCGGTCGCAGATATCCAGCTTCACAAAGCGGAAGTTGGGGTTATCCATCACGGAAGAAAGGGTGCTCAAATTGCCTGCGTAGGTCAGCTTGTCCAGGCAGACGATGCGGTAATCGGAGTATTTGCCCAACATATGGAACACAAAATTGGAGCCGATGAAGCCGGCGCCGCCGGTAACGATAATGGTCATAGGTAACCTCTTATTTGTCGATATATTTTCCGTCCAGAACATCCTTGAGATACTGGCCGTATTGATTCTTTTTCAGCACTTCGTAAGTTGCCAGCACATCCTCCCGGGTGATCCAGCCGTTTTGATAGGCAATGTCCTCCAGACAGGCGATCTTGCGGTGCTGGTGCTTTTCCATGGTCATGACAAAATTGGTGGCTTCCACCAAGCTCTCATGGGTGCCGGTGTCCAGCCAGGTAAAGCCCTGTCCCAGCAGGACAACATTCAGTTCGCCGTTGTCCAGATACATCCGGTTCAGATCGGTGATCTCCAGTTCGCCCCGGGCGGAAGGTTTCAAGGTCTTGGCATAGCAGACTGCCCGGTTATCGTAGAAATACAGACCTGTGACGCAGTAATTGCTCTTGGGATGGAGGGGTTTTTCCTCGATGGAGACGGCATGGCCGTTCTCGTCGAACTCCACGATACCGAAGCGCTCCGGATCGTCCACATAGTAACCGAAAATGGTGGCGCCCTTGCCGGATTCGGCATTCTCCACCGCGGCGGTCAACCGCTTTTTCAGACCGTGGCCGGCGAAAATGTTATCGCCCAGTACCATGGCTACACAGTCATCGCCAATGAATTCTTCACCGATGATGAAAGCCTGGGCCAGTCCGTCGGGAGAAGGCTGCTCGGCATAGCTTAAGCGCACACCGAACTGATGTCCGTCCCCCAAAAGCTCCCGGAATCGGGGCAGGTCCTGGGGGGTGGATATGATGAGGATGTCCCGGATGCCCGCGCTCATCAGCACGGACATGGGATAGTAAATCATGGGCTTATCGTAAATGGGCAAAAGCTGCTTGGAGGTGACTTTCGTCAGCGGATAGAGCCGCGTGCCGGAGCCACCGGCCAGAATGATTCCTTTCATACGTTGCACCTCTGTTTCTCAGTATAACGGCACTGTGTTATTCTTTTCCGGGCAGAGGACTCTGCTTCGGCTGGGCAATGGCCATGGTACAACAATAGAATATCACGCCCATGGAGCCGTTCATATAGGGATTGAAATAGGAATATGCCATAAAGCCCAGCAGAACCGCCACCCATACGCACTTTTCACGGCGGGTGCAAATATCCTCTTCCCTGTTTTTCCAAATCCCCAGGAAAATCCAAAGTAGCGGCACAAAGTACAGCACAAGTCCCACGATGCCGGCCTTAGACCAGACATCCAGATAGATATACTCATTCAGGCCCTCGGGACGGGAAGAGATCTCTGCGCCCAGACCCAAGCCGATGATGGGGGATTTGCGGATATTTTCCCATAGCTGCTGGGTCGTGGTCAGCCGCAGCGCATCGGATGCAGCGGTTTCCTGGTTATACGATTGCTGCCAGTATTCCTCCTCGGACATTTCGGTGGTGGGTTCTGTCTGCTCCGTGGGTGCGCTTTCCACAGGGTCGGTCACAGGAATGGTGGTTTCCACCGGCTCCAGACTGACGGCTGTACGGGAGAAGGCATAGCCCAGATAGTTGGTCTTGCCCACAACAGAAAACACGCCAACGAGACACACACACACACAGGCAGCCGCCACGATGTGGATGAGCAGCTTTTTCCGTTCCTGCCGGTCACTTCTGATCAGCATACCCACCACCGTAACAGCAGCAGCCACCACGATGGCAAGATAGACAGAACGGGTATAGCTCAGCAGCAGGGCAAACAGGCAAAGACCCGTCACCACGCTGTAAAGCCAGGTGTATTTGCGGCCTTTCTCCGTAATCTGGAAATAGATGCCGAAGGCGCAGCCGCAGAGCATATACAGACCGCTCATAAAATACAGTCTGGGCATTCTCTCGGTAATACAGCCGATTCGGGAGAACTGGATCTCATAGCCGTAGGCAGAAAATGCGATCATCGCAGGACGGTCCAGCAGATAGACGATCAGGCAGATGACGGTGATCAGCGCCAGCACTGCGGAAGACACCACAAGCGCCTTCATCACCAGATGCACCCGTTCCCTATTCCTCAAAACACACAAAAAAATGGGCAGAAACACAAAGAAGGTGAAACCTTTGATGTCGGTGATAATCAGGGAGATGCGGTGACCGTTCACAAAGCCGACCACAGCACTGACCGCCTGCCAGACGAAGAATACAAATATCATCCACATGAAGGGATTCTTCGCCAATTCTCTCCATTTTGCCAGCATCAGCGGCACGGATGTTACGGCCAGCAACAGAAGCACTGTGTGACGGAAACTCAGAGGCCCTACATAGACCACTTTGCCCGCGCCAAAAATTCCGATATCCACCATCAAAACGCACAGCAGCGCCATGGCGATCTTATCGCTGATCCGAACGGTCTTCGTTTTATCCATACAACCTCCTCATGGCGAAGCCGCCACGCGTGTCAGTTATTTTTATACTTACCAAAGCACACCAGCCATACGTCACATACCAGCGACAACTTTCGCAGCAGGACACCCTTGTCCTCCCGGTAGAGCCGCAGAATCTGGGAGAGGCTTCTGTCCCGCAGGGCTTTTTCCCGCTTTTCATGCAGAGCAAGCCGCTCGGCGATGATGCGGCGGCTGCTTTCACCGATGGGAGTGCTTTCATGCAGCAGGTCGGTCCAATGTTTCCGGGTACGGGCAATATCCGTCAGCTTTCGCTGCAGATCCAGCAATTTAAAGATCCGGTGCTCTTCCTTGGCTACGTTATTATCATGGCGACGGTGGTAAGCACCCAGATAGTGGTACTCGTAAAAGCTGTCCCGGTCTGCGGCACAGGCGGCGAACATCAGGTCGTGGGGTACGGGGGAATCAGCAATCGCAGAGATCACCCCATCGAAAAATTCCTTCCGCAGGCACATGAGCATACCCGGCCAGCGGTAGGCAGTCATGATGGTCTGGACAGTCACAGGCTCCAAGCCGCCGTCTTCATTGGCAGAACCCTCCACCAGACTGTGCTGCTCCTCCCCTGCCGCATCGATGATGCCGTAGCGGCAGCTCAGGAGGCTGATGTGGGGGTTGGCTTCCATAACAGCCGTCATTTTCTCGATCTTGTCGGATTTCCAGACATCGTCCTGATCGCTTAAGAAAATGAGGTCGGTGCCGCACAGAGAGATGGCACGGTAAAAATTGCGGATATAGCCTAAGTTTTCGGGGTTTCTGCTGAGTTCCCAAGTCTCACCCAAGCCATGCTTGGCAATATATGCCGCCACAAGATCAGCGGTTCCGTCGGTGGAGCCGTCATCGCACAGCACCACCCGGTCGGGGGTACGGCTCTGCAGGCGCAGGGAGTCCAGCTGGGTTTCCAGGAAGCGCGCGCCGTTATAAAGGGCAACCGCTACGGCGGTAGTCACAGGTCATCACCTCAAATTTCAATCTTTAAATAAGGTTCGGATTCCATAGTAGAAGCATCTTTTGCTGATCAGCAGCAGATGGCTTGCCAGTTTCGCCGTTTTAGGCAAATAGGGAATCTGGCTGCGATAGCGGCGGTAATTGATCCGCTTGGCAAGGCTCGAAAAGTCCCGGTAGGACATCTGAACCGCCGCTTTTCGCAAGGTAGCGATGTAATAACGGGCGCTGCCCATCCGGTTGAAGACCGCTGCAGCTTCGCTTTCGCTCCGGAGCATCTTTTTCTCCATGATCTCAAAGCTATGGATGCCGGAGAGAAACTTATCCAGCTTGGGACTGCGGCTGAGAGAACCTTGGTTGGTACAGTAGTAATAGAGAGTTTCCCCGATCAGAGAAACGCCGGTGGCGGCTTCGATCACTTCGGTAATGAAAGGGGCGTCCTCGCAGTAGCGGCAATTCTCATCGAAGAAGACTGCCTTTTCCTGCTGGGTTTCACGCTTGAAAAGCAGGCAATAGACACCCAGCCAGCCGGTGCAGTAGTGATGCATAGCCTCGGCGGGGGTGATTGCACAGTAATGCAAGGGTGCAACGGCAGATTCCGGCAAGGGCATACCCTCCGGGATCATGCGATAGCCGCAAATGGCAAGATCGGAATCCGTTTCCGTGGCGGCACGGTGTAAGTAAGATAAATACTCCGGCACCACACAGTCATCGCTGTCCATGAAGCCGATCCAATCCGCTTCCACCGCCCGAAGGCCGGTATTCCGGGCAGCGGCGGCGCCGCCATTTTCCTGACGGATGAGGGAAAAGTCAAAAGTGGCATCTTTCAGGCAGCGGCAGAGGATCTCATAGGAATCGTCCCGGGAACCGTCGTCCACAAAGATCACCCGGAAATCCCGGAAGGTCTGCTTTTCCAATTGCCCGATCAGATTCGGGATGTACGCGGCGCGGTTATAAATGGGGACGATAATATCGATCTGATGGTGCATAATTGTCTCCTTCAGCACTTCTCCCAAGCCGATGTTTCAAAATTATAGCGCTTGATAACGCGGGCAGGAACACCGGCAGCAATGCTATAAGCAGGGATCTCGCCCTTGACTACCGCATGAGCGCCGATGATGCAGCCGTCGCCGATGCGGCTGCCCGGCAAGATGGCGGCCCCCTCCCCGATCCAGACACAATTGCCGATAGTAACGGGGGACGTGGTTAAAGGACGACTGTCCGGTGGGGTTCTGGGGTCTTCCATACCGGTGCCGTGGTTGGTATCGCTGATGAAAATGTGGCTTGCCAACAGGCAATCGTTGCCCATCGTCACCTGTTCCGAGGCGGTGATATGGACTTGATCACCAAACTTGCAATTGCTGCCGATGGTGAGTTTGATGCCCTCCTGAAACCTGAAAATCTCCAGACGGCAGCGGTAGCCGGTGGTGAAACCCGGGCCGAAGGTCATGCCCTTGCCGCCGCGGATATAAACAGGGCGGCGGATCAGCCGGGCAGGCCGGTAAAACAGCTTGGTACACAGTAAGCTCCAGCAGTTTTTGACAAATTCCGATGGGCTGTAGGCATTGGTCATCGCTTAATCCTCACATTCTGCCATGATCTGGCGGATGACGGAGGCGTCGCCCCAGACGCCCGGGGAATCGTAGGGTCTGTCCGGGAAGGCACCGTAGTCCAGACGGATGCTCAAGTTATGGGAGCGGATAAAGGATTCTGCCATCTCGCCCAAGCTGATGGGCTGACCGGAGCAGCAGTTGATAATACCGGTATGCTTTTCCTGCAGAGATGCTGCGGCGATCTGAGCCGCCAGTTCCTCCACGCAGATGTAGTCATACAGATTCTTGCCGGAGGTGAAGGGGAAGGTCTGCTTGCCCTCCCGGTCAGCCAGCAGGATCTTTCCCAGAACAGAATTGCTCTTGGTATCGTCGCCGTGGATATAATAGCCGCGAAGCCAACGGAAAGCGATGGGCTTGTCCTTGGTCAGCAGTTCCATGGTCTGACGCAGGGCGTTCTTGGCGATGCCGTACATGGACAGGGGGTTCGTGGGGGTCTGGGCGGTGATGGCACCCTCCCAATAGCCCACCTCATGCATGCTGCCCATGACGGACAGACTCTTCAAGCCGCTGTCGATGAGTTTGCTGAGAAAATGGATATGCCGGGGCAGATCCTCCATGTGGGTGGGGGCATTGTGACGAAAGCCGTTGCGCCAGACCAGATGGATCACGCAGTCCGGCTGTCCCGCCAGTGCATAGATGTCGGCATCGGCATCGAAAATATCCGCTTCCAAACGCTCCACATCCGCATCCAGATTATCGAAGCACATATCGCAGGCCACCACATGGCAGCCCCGGGCAATCAGTGCAGACACCACATGGGTGCCAATGTAGCCGTTGGCACCGGTGACGAGAACCCGTTTTTTATCCATACAGTTACTCCTTTACGTCGAAGATATCCTCCACAAAGGCTCGCAGGGAATACCGCTGCAAAATCGACCCGGGAACCGGCACATAGGGGCTGGTCCAGAAATCCTTGGGGATTCGGGGATTCTTACGGTCGATGACGCAGATATTATTGGGGTGATAAAAATCATAGTTTTGGATGCCGGTGTTGGTGGTGATGAGTTTTTTGCCCATGCCCATCATTTCGATGGTACGCATAGTAAGACCGCGCTGGGCGCAGTGTTCCACGTCCAGAATACACCGGCTTTGGTCATAGACGGCTCGAATTTCTTCTGCCGTCAAGGCATCAAAATGGATATCCTGCCGGCGGATGCCCCGGTAGGCAGGATTCGTAAGCTTATGATAGTAATAAACCAGCTTGTGGGGCAAAAACAAAAACGCAAAAATTTGGCCGCCCTGATCCTCGCAGATCTTGCTGACCTGCCGGACCACCCGGGGACGGATGGAATGGGCTGTGCCGATAAAGGCTGCATCGTAACGATAGCTTTCCTGGCTTTCCGGCTGCGCGGAATACTCCTTGCAGCAGAAAAGGGGGCGCAGGGGCAGATTGTATGCTTCTGCATCCACATGGTCGAAGGTCAGGACCCGGTCATAAAGGGCCAGCTTGCGTTCGCCATCGGGCACATTCTCCACGGAGTCCCACAAATACAAAATGAATTTGGCCTTAGGAAAGGCTTGCCGCAGCATGGTGAATATCTTCTCGTTGATACCCTCGCTTTTGATGACAAAAACATAGTCATAGTCCTTGCCGCGATTTTCAGCGATGACTTGGCGGTAGTACTTTGTGACCACAGGTCGATACAGCTTCAGATTGCTGCGAAGCATGATCTTGCAAAATGCGCTGTTGCTGGGACGCTCGTCATACAGATCCACCTGCGCACCCATTGCCATGAGTTCTTCCGCGATTTTTTCCCGATAACCGAAAAAATCCGGGCCGAACATCAAGATTTTCTTACCCTTCATGTCACATTCCTTCCATTGGGAGATCATTTTCCCGAACCGACCATTGAATCCTCTTCCATCTGCGTCAGGACCTGACGCTTCATGGCTTCCAGTTCTTCGGCCTTGTCGAAACCTTCGGTGCTGTCCTTGCTGAACATGACACGAACGGTCATGAGAATCAGCTTGATATCCAGCATGAAGGTGTAGTTTTCAATATACATCAGATCCAGACGGAGCTTGTCGTAGGCAGAGGTGTTGTACTTGCCGTAGATCTGTGCATAGCCGGTCAGTCCGCCCTTGACTTTCAGCCGGTAAGCAAACTCCGGAAGCTCCCGGGTGTATTCTTCCACATGCTCCACCCGCTCGGGGCGGGGACCCACGATGCTCATATCACCCTTGAGAATATTGAGCAACTGGGGCAGCTCGTCGATCCGGGTGGCGCGGATGATCTTGCCTACCTTGGTGATCCGGGGGTCGCCGTCGATGGCAGGGATGGACTTGCCGTCCTTCTCCGCATCCACGATCATGCTGCGGAATTTGAGAATGTTGAATTCTTTGCCGCCGATGGTGGCCCGTTTCTGCTTATAGAACACGGGACCACCGTCCTCCAGCTTGATCGCAACCGACACGATCAGCAGGATGGGCAGTGCGACCACCACCGCGATGAGACTCAGCGCAATGTCCATCAAGCGCTTGCACAGCCGCTGCATAGGGGTCAGACCCTTGCCTTTGACCAGCCGCAAAGGAGTATCGAACAGGGTGATATCCCGGCCGCCGTCAAAGATGATGTCCGACAGCTTGGGTGCCACATAGGTGCGAACCTCATGCTGATAGCAATATTTCAGAATGTCGTTGCGGTTCTCAGCGGTAATGTCCGTCAGGATCACGGCATCAAAATTTCCGATCTCCCGGCAAACCGCTTCCACACCGGCGCTTTCATGGATCAGCTTGGTGATGTTATATTTATCAAATCTGGCATCCATTTTGAGTTTCAAAAGGATGGCGTCTTCCCTGCCGTAAACCATCAGCATATTCTTGGGGACATAAATATAATGATAAATATGGGAATAAACGTAGGAACAAACCGCACATACCGTAAAATCCAGTGCCGTAAGAATCAGCATCGGAACGGGGGTGATCATCACATTGGCAATCAGGCACAGCTGCCAGTAGGTGATGAAATTGGCCATCAGAACAGCAATCCACTGGGACACCAACACATCGGTGGTCTTGAGATAGCCAAACTTAAAGCCCTCAAAGTTCCAAAGCAGCACCACCGTCAGCAGACCGTAAACACCGGAAAGAACATACTTACCCAAGCCATAGTAGGTAGGGAACGTACCTTCGGGATAGCTGCTGCGCCAAATGTAGTAATATAGCAATGTCAGAACGGCAATCTCAAGAATGCCCTCCGCACCGCGGATCAGGCCTTTGAGACCGTGCAGATCTTTTTTCTTATGCGTCATATGCACTCACTCGCAAACACTAAAATTGAAGTCAGCGGTTCAGAAAGAACCCATGAGACCAAGTGTATTTTACAACATTCCCGGCCTTATGTCAACGCACATAGCGTGGTGGCCGCGGTGCCGGAATGGGAACTTTTTGTGAATTTTCTTCAAAAAATATCAAAAATTCCAAACTTTATGCAAAAAGATCCGGCGGATAACCACCGGATCTTCGGCACTTTAGTCATTGGGGAACAGGCGTTCCGTGGCATCCCGGGCAGCATCCTGCTCGGCACGCTTTTTGCTGGTTCCGGTGCCTTTGCCCACAACAGAGCCATTCAGAGACACCTCAACAACAAATTGCTTATTGTGGTCGGGACCGGACTGGCCCACCAGAGCATAGATGAGGGTCTGGTTCTTTTTCCGCTGAACCAACTCCTGCAAAGTGGTCTTGTAGTCGGTGTTGTGGAGCTTTTTCACAGGAACTTCCACCAGAATGAACTTCTGCACGATGCCTAAAGCTGCTTCCATGCCGCCGTCTAAAAAGCAGGCAGCAATGACGGATTCCATGGCATCGGCCAGAATGGAATTGCGGCTGCGGCCGCCTCCCTGCTCCTCACCGTGACCCAGCAGCAGGTGCTCGCCAATGCCGATGCGGTTGGCAACGGCGGCAAGGGTCTGCTCGCAGACCATGTCGGCACGCATCCGGGTCAGCTCGCCCTCGGGGCGGTCAGGAAAATTACGGTAGAGGTACTCCGCTACCAGCATGCCCAGCACGCTATCCCCCAGAAACTCCAGCCGCTCGTTGCTGAGGAGGCTGTTGTGCCAGCGCTCATTGGCGTAGGAGGAGTGGGTCAAGGCGTTTTGCAGGAGGCTGATATTGTGGAAGCGGTAGCCAATGGCGGTTTCCAGATCCTTGATCATGCTTCGGTCTCCTTGGATTTCATAGCGGCCAGTGCCCGCTCCAGCTCGATATTGATATCGTTTTCCGCGGCATTGACGGCCTGACGGACTGCATTGCGGAAGGCCAGCGCATCGGAAGAGCCATGAGCCTTGATAACGGGCTTCTTGATGCCGAGGAACTGGGTGCCGCCGATTTCGCGGTAGTCCATCAGCTTCTTGAAGGCCTTGATATCCTTCATGACGAGAGCCGCTGCCAGCTTGCTAAGTAAGTTCTTCTTGAACATCTTGGACATCAGGCTGCCCATGAACATGGCAGTGCCTTCGATGGATTTGAGCAGGACGTTGCCGGAGAAGCCGTCGCAGACCACCACGTCTACGGTGCCCATAGGCACGTCACGGCCTTCCACATTGCCGACGAAGTTCAGGATTCCCTGCTCGTGGGCGTCGGTCAGCAGGGCGTATGCGTCCTTCTGCAGCTGGGTGCCCTTGGTATCCTCGGTGCCGATGTTCAGCAGGCCAACCTTGGGATTCTCAATGCCCAGAACCTTCTTGGCATAGATGGAGCCAACCATGCCGAACTGGAGCAGGAACTCGGGAGTACACTCCGCGTTGGCGCCGCAGTCGACGATGACGGTTCTGCCGCCGGCCTTATTAGGAACAGCGGGAGACATAGCGGCACGGCGGATGCCACGGACACGCTTGACCACCAGCGTGGCACCGCTGAGCAGTGCGCCGGTGGAGCCGGCAGAAATGAAGGCGTCGCCCAAGCCCTCGGACAGCATCCGAAGACCCACGATCATGGAGGAATTCTTCCGCTTGCGAACCACATTGGCAGGATCATCGTGCATATCCACCACGTCGTCCGCATTGGCGATCTCCATACCCTCGGGGAGGGTATCGATGCCGTGCTTCTTCATGACCTCCAGAATGGCTTCGCCGCGGCCTACCAGCGTGATCTGGGTTCCCCAGGTCTTAGCGGCCTCGATTGCACCTAAAACGGGTGCCTCAGGCGCGTTGTCGCCGCCCATTGCGTCCAGAATGATCTTCATCTGCCATACACCTCTTTCTTTAAATTCCTGCGGCAACCATGGAATCGATCACTTCCAGGGATCGATTGGCGATTGCCAGATTCTTCTCTGCTTTCTTACGGATGCGCTTCTCAAGAGAAGCGATGATGCTGAAATTGATATTCATGGGCTGGAAATTCTCGATGCTGGGATCGCTGATATACAGTCCCAGCGCGCCAATGGCGGTGGTTTTGGGGAAATCGGGAAGTTCTCTGCCCTGAACCTTGGCAGCCATGGCAACGGCAGCAAGGTAACCGGAGGCGGTGGATTCCACATAGCCCTCCACGCCGGTCATCTGGCCGGCGAAGGCCACCAGGGGATTGCGGCGGTCGGCATAATACTTATCCAGCAGCTTCGGGCTCTGGAGGAAAGTATTCTGGTGCATGACACCGTAGCGGACGAACTCGGCATTACGCAGGGCGGGAATCATGGAGAAAACGCGCTTCTGCTCACCAAATTTCAGATGGGTCTGGAAGCCGACCAGATTGAACACAGTCTTGGCGGCGTTGTCCTGCCGGAGCTGAACAACGGCGTAGGGCTCTTTGCCGGTGTTGGGGTCAGTCAGACCAACGGGCTTCAGAGGGCCATAGCGCAACGTCTCAAAGCCGCGGCGGGCCATGACCTCCACGGGCATACAGCCTTCAAAGACATTCTTGTCCTCGAAGCCGTGAACCTCCGCCTCTTCGGCGGTGACCAGTTCGTTCATAAATGCCTCGTACTGCTGCTTATCCATGGCGCAGTTGATGTAGTCGGGGGTGCCGCGGTCATACCGGGACTGCCACCAAGCCAAATTCATATCGATGGAGTCGGCGGTGACCAGAGGGGCAGCTGCATCGAAGAAGTGCAGGTAGCCGGTTTCGCCGAAATACTTGCCGATGGCGTCACTCAACGCATCAGAGGTCAGAGGGCCGGTGGCGATGATGACCGGGCCTTCGGGGATCTCGGTGACCTCCTGAGAGATGACGGTGATATTGGGATGATTGCGGATCTTCTCGGTGACGAGAGCCGCAAAGCCTTCACGATCCACCGCCAGCGCGCCGCCGGCTTCCACCCGGGTAGCCTCGGCGCAGCTTAAGATCAGGCTGCCCACACGGCGCAGCTCCTCTTTCAGCAGGCCGACAGCGTTTTCCAGCCGGTCGCCCCGGAGGGAGTTGGAACAGACCAGCTCCGCAAAATCGGTAGAATGGTGGGCAGGGGTCATTTTATGGGGCTTCATCTCGTAAAGCTCCACTTCGATGCCGCGCTCAGCCAGCTGCCATGCAGCTTCGCTGCCGGCAAGGCCCGCGCCAATGACTTTTACTTTCATGCGCCTGCTTCCTCCGTCTTTTTCTTTCTGGTGGTGGTCTTCTTGGTCGTAGACTTCTTGGTTGTGGATTTCTTCGCCGTGGACTTCTTGGCAGTAGACTTGGCAGCCTTCTTGGGCGCTTCGGTCTCGCCGGAAGTTTCCTCGGCGGTTTTCTTCTTATAATAGCCCCGCTTGTCTTCGGGCAGGAAAGCTTCACACTTTTCGTTGATGCAGAAGGGCTTCATCCGGCCCTTTCCGGACTTTTTGAACATGGTCTGGCCGCACTTGGGGCAATCCTCGGCAGTGGGGACATCCCAAGTCATGAAGCCGCAGTCCTTACCCTTTTCGCAGGCATAGTAGGCGTAACCCTTCTGGGATTTCCGCTTGAGCATGCCGCTTCCGCACTGGGGGCATCTGCCGGGCATCCGCTCCACAAGAGGCTTGGCGTTCTTGCACTCCGGCCAGCCGGGACAGGCAAGGAATTTGCCGAATCGGCCCATCTTGATGACCATTTTCCGGCCGCAGACCTCGCAGATTTCGTCAGTCTCCTCCTCGGGGACTTTGATGCGGACGCCCTCCAGAGCGGTTTCCGCATCGGTCAGCTCCTTGTGGAAGCCTTCGTAGAACTCAGCCAGCAGGGATTTCCAATGCTGCTTGCCCTCTTCCACCGCGTCCAGACGATTTTCCATGTTGGCGGTGAACTCCACGTCGATGATATCGTTGAAGCGCTCAACCATCAGTTCGGTGACGATCTCGCCGAGAGCCGTGGGGGCAAGGCGCTTGTCCTGCTTCGCCACATATTCCCGATCCTGAATGGTGGAAATGGTGGCAGCGTAAGTGGAGGGACGGCCAACGCCCTTCTCTTCCATGGCCTTGACCAGAGTTGCTTCGGTATAACGGGCCGGAGGCTGGGTAAAGTGCTGCTCTTTTTGAATATTGGAAGCATTAGCACGGTCGCCCACCTGCAGGTCGGGCAAGGGAGAGCCGACTGTTTCGGCTTCGTCATCCCGGCCTTCTTCGTAGACCGCGATGAAACCGGCGAAACGCAGGCTCTGGTGGCTGGAGCGGAAGGTATGACCGGCGCACTGGGTGTCGATGGATACGGTGTCGAACAGAGCATTTGCCATCTGAGTGGCAAGGAAGCGGCTCCAAATCAGCTTATAGAGCTTATACTGTTCCTTGGTCAGACTGTCGCGGATCCGCTCCGGGTCTAAGAACACATCCGTGGGGCGGATGGCTTCGTGGGCATCCTGGGCGCCGGATTTGGTCTTGAAGACGTGGTGCTTACCATAATAATAGGAATCACCGTAACGGTTCTGAATGAACCGGGCTGCGGCATCCATAGCTTCGTCAGAAAGACGCAGGGAGTCGGTACGCATATAGGTGATCAGACCCAGAGTACCCTCACCTGCAATATCCACGCCCTCGTAAAGCTGCTGGGCAATGGCCATGGTGCGCTTGGGGGTCATTCCCAGTTTCCGCGAGGCCTCCTGCTGCAGGGTGGAAGTGGTAAAAGGAGGCGCTGCGGAGCGCTTTTTCTCCGCTTTCTTTACGTTGGTGACGGTGAATTCCTTGCCCTCGATGTCACGGACAACTTCCAGCGTCTCGGCTTCATTCTCCAGTTCCCGTTTCTTATCCTCGCCCCAGTAGTGGGCGGTGAAAGAGCCGGGCTTGCCGATGCGGTCCAGCTTCACATCCAGAGACCAGTATTCTCTGGGGACAAAGGCGCGGATCTCATTCTCACGGTCCACAACCAGACGGGTTGCCACACTCTGGACACGGCCTGCGGACAAGCCACGGCGGACCTTCTTCCACAGCAGCGGAGAGAGCTGATAGCCCACGATGCGGTCAAGGATTCGACGAGCCTGCTGGGCATCCACCAGATCATAGTCGATCTGACGGGGATTCTCGATGGAGGAACGGACCACGCGCTGGGTGATCTCGTTGAAGGTGACACGACGGGCTTTCTCGTCGGGAAGCTGCAGCAGTTCCTTTAAGTGCCAGGAGATGGCTTCGCCCTCTCGGTCAGGGTCCGTTGCGAGGTAGACGGTGGTGGCACCGGCGGCAGCGGTCTTCAGCTCCTTGATCAGCGCTTCCTTGCCCCGGACGGGGATATACTGAGGGGTGAAATCCTGCTCCAGATCCACGCCCATCTTGCTTTTGGGCAGATCCCGCAGGTGACCCATACTGGCCTTGACCACATAGTCAGAGCCTAGATATTTACCAATGGTTTTTGCTTTCGAGGGAGACTCCACGATCACAAGATTGTTCGGTTTTCCCATGTAAGTTCTCCGTTTCCTTGAATTTCCCTGTTATTTCAGGGCGATGTATCTGCCGGGGAGGCGCTTAATGACGCCTCTGACCTCCAAAACAGTCAACAGGGGCAGCAATTGCGCCGCGCTCATGCCCGTTTCGGCGATGACATCGTCGACCAGCCGCGGTGTTGCGCCGATGGCGGAAACGATGCGCTTCTCGCTGTCGGACAGCCGGGTCTGTTCTTTATTTACGTCACTATAAGACGATTGCTTAGGCTTGTCAATGACTTTTTTGTCGGACTTCTCTTTTTTAGCCGGAATCCGGGGCTTTTGGGCCACTTTGGGGAGGTCTGCGGACTGTTCCCGGGGCAAACGGACTGGTTCGTCATCCTTGTGAAGCTTATCCGGGTATTGGGCTTCGTATTCGCTCAAAACGTCCCAGCCGTGGCTGGCCAAGATACCCCCATCCCGGAGCAGCCGGTTGCTGCCTACAAACGTATCCACGTCGATATTGCCGGGGACTACGAAGACATCCCGGCCCTGCTCCAAGGCCTGATGCGCTGTGATCAGCGCGCCGCTTTTCTCCGGCGCTTCCACCACCAGAACACCGCAGCTCAGGCCGCTCATGATCCGGTTTCGCTTGGGGAAATTCCAACTCACCGGAGGGGTTCCGGGAGGAAATTCGGACAGAATACAGCCGAATTGGGCGGTATCCGCAAAAAGCTGCCGGTTGGAGACAGGATATACCACATCCGCACCGCAGCCGAGGACACCGACAACGGTTCCGCCGGCGGCCAAAGCGCTCTGCATGGCCACGCCATCGATGCCAAAGGCCATACCGGAGACCACGATGCCGCCGCATTTGGCCAGTTGCCAGCCCATCCGTTTGGCGGCCGCAAGGCCGTAGGGGGATGCCTTTCGGGTGCCGACGACTGCGATGAGGGCATTGTTGTCGAAATCGGGCAGTTCTCCCTGGTAATAGAGGACGATGGGAGGATCGGCGATATTTTTCAGCCTTTGGGGGTAATGTTCGTCAGAAAAGGTGAGGATCTGCAGGCCCTTGCGGTCGCAAGTATCCAAAATCTCCTCCGCTTGGGTGAGATTTTTGTCCAGCAGGCCTTCGAGTGCGTGGTCGGTCAGACCGGAAATGCCCCGGAAGGCGGATTCTTCCGCAAAGAAGATATCTTCAGGGTCAGAAAAATGCTCCAAAAGGATAGACTTCATCCGATCGGTAACACCGGGACGGTGTGCCAGCCAGATCCAATGTACCTGCATTTCTCTACCCTTCTCTCTATCTTTATAATTTCATCTGCCACATAACGATGGTGGCAGCCACCGCGGCGTTCAGGGATTCACACCGGGGGTTCATGGGGATGATCAGCTCTGCATCGGCATTTTGGAGGATCTCCTGCCGGACACCCTGTCCCTCGCTGCCGATGACCACAGCCATATTCTTTAAATCCGCCTGCCGAAGATCCTTGGCTCGGTCACTCAACGCTGTGACGGCCACGGGGATCCCCGCTTCGCGGCAGGCACTGCTTACCTGTTCCCAAGTGGCACGGATGACCGGTCTGCGGAACACCGCACCCATACTGGAACGCACCACTTTGTGGCTGTAGGGGTCGGCGCAGCCTTCCAGCAGGCACAAAGGGATATCCAATGCATCCGCTGTGCGGAGCATGGTGCCTAAGTTACCGGGGTCCTGGATACCATCCAGCAGAACCATGCCCGGTTTGACTTCCAGAGGTTGCGGATCAGGCAGACGGCACAGGAACAAAGCGCCCTGAGGGCTCTGCATGGGGGAAATGGATGCCATCACATCGCCCGGGACCCGGACGAGACGAACATGATCCGGGATTTCCGCTTCTACACCGTCGGAGAGGATCACCGTATGAAGACCTAAGTCATATTTGACCGCCTCTTCCAGCAGTTTCGTGCCATCGGACACGAAAAGGCCGGCATTCTCCCGTTCCTTCCGGGAGGAGAGGAGCTTTTTCACCTGTTGCAGCAGGGGATTTTTTCGGGATGTGATCCGCTCTTCCATCATAGGTTCTGCACCGCCTTAAGCGCCAGATTGTCACCCAAGACAACCATCCGGTCGCCCTCGAGGATGCAATAATTGGCAGAGGGGGACACATTGGTGGTCTTACCACTCTCCACAGCGATGATATTGATGCCCAGCTTGGCGCGGACGTTCAGTTCCAGAATGGTCTTGCCCACCCAGCTCTTGGGGGCAGGAACTTCCAGAATGCCGTAATCCCTGGAAAGCTCGATGTACTCCAGCACATTGTGGGAAACCAGAGAACGGGCCAATCTGGCTGCATACTCGCACTCCGGGATCACCACCCGATCCGCGCCCAGCTTCTCCAGAACCCGGCGGTGGGTCTCGTCATGGGCTTTGCAGACCACATAGGGTACATTCAGCTCTTTCAGATTCATAATGGTCAGCACGGAGGCCGCCAGATCGTCGCCAATGGCGATGATGGCGCAGTCAAAGCTGCCGGCATCCAGCGCGCGGAGCACGTCCTTGTCCTGTCCGTCGCCTACCACCGCGTGGGTCACATCGTTGGCCACCTGCTGGACCAGATCACTGCGGACATCCATAGCAAGGACTTCACAGCCCTGCTCACAGAGTTTGCGCGCTACTTCCGCGCCGAATAAACCTAAACCGATTACAAGATAAGATTTCATAGGGATCTCCTAACCAATCAAGAGATTTGTCTGGGCGTAACGGAACCGCTCCTCAGCCTTGTTGCCCATAAGGAAGCCAAGGCTGATGGTCAGCACGCCGACTCGTCCGAAATACATATAAAGAATGATCAAAAATTGGGAGAGAATGCTCAGATTCGGGGTGACACCGGCGGTGATGCCCACGGTGGCCAATGCGGAGATCGCCTCGAACAGGGCATCGGTAAAGCCCACCGGGGAGGTGGCACAGATGAAAATGCCGCCAAACAGGGCAAGACTCACAAGAATACCGAAAATGGTCATGGCGTCCATGACTTGGGTATTGGGAATGACGCGCTTGAAGGCGCACACAGTGTCCCGGCCCCGGGCTCGCGCCCAGAGGAACAGCAGTAATGTCACAAAGGTGACGGTCTTTAAGCCGCCGGCGGTGGAGCCGGAGGAGCCGCCGATGAGCATCAGCAAAAGGGACAGACCCTTGCCGCCTTCCGTCAGGTACGCCTGATCCACCGAGGCAAACCCGGCCGTACGCAATGTCACCGACTGGAAGAAGCCGTTGAGCAGTTTGTCCGTCCAGTGCATAGGGCCAAGGGTGGCTGGATTGTTCCATTCCAGCAGGCAGATGGCCGCGGCACCGCCCAAAAGCAGCACCAGCGTGGTCAGCAGAACCAGCTTGGTATAGACGCTGAATTTACGGAAGGCACGTTTCTCGGCGATCTCCTGCCAGACCAGAAAGCCAAGGCCGCCGATGATCACCAGTGCGCTGAGGGTCAGCAGCACGATGGGGTCGGACTGGAACTCCATAAGGCTGGCGCCGGGGGTAATGCAGCCGAGGATATCAAATCCGGCATTGCAGAATGCGGAGATGGAGTGGAAAATACCCCAGCGGAGAGCTTTCCGGAAGCCGTATTCCGGCCAGAACCGCAGGGTCAGGATCAGCGCGCCCACGCCCTCCACCGCAAAACTGCCGGCGAGCACCGTCTTTTGCAGGCGGACAACACCGTCCATTTCGTTTAAGCTCAACGCCTGTGCCATGACAAGGCGGTGCTTCAGACCGATCTTTTTGCGAAGTACCAAAAAGCCAAGGGATGCCGCGGACATGAAGCCCAAGCCGCCGATCTGGATGAGCGAAATGATGACGATCTGACCGAAACCGCTCCACTGGGTCCATGTGTCATACAGTACCAGACCCGTGACACAGGTGGCGGAGGTAGCCGTGAACAGTGCCGGGCGAAAGCCGCAGCTGATACCGTCTCTCGATGCAGCGGGCAGCATCAGAAGCAGGCTGCCCAGCAAAATGATGCAGGCGAAGGCTACCGAAATGATCTTGGTGGGACTCAATGGTTTCCTGCGCTGTTTGAGCCACCAGGACAATAATTTCCGTCGTGCGGACACAGCCTGTACCTCCTCTCATGTGGATATACTATTTCCATGATACATAATACGTTATTATAACAAAAAATCCGGGATTTGCAACCCTTTTTCCGATTTCGCCCGGGAAAAGCAAAAAAACACCGCGCAGAGTCGCTCTGCGCGGTGTTTTCGGTTACATTTCTTTCTCAAAGCGGAGCATAGCTGCTTCAATGACCTTGTCCATGTCGTAGTACTTGTACTCGCCAAGGCGGCCGCCGAAGATTACATTCTCCTGCTTTGCCAGGTCTGCGTAGCGCTGATAGAGGGTCTGATTACGCTCGTCATTGACGGGATAGTAAGGCTCCATGCCCTCCGTCCACTCGGAGGGGTACTCCCGGGAGATGACGGTCTTGGGCTGCGTACCAAACTCGAAATGCTTGTGCTCGATGATCCGGGTGTAGGGAGTTTCCCGGTCGGTGTAATTCACCACGGCGACACCCTGATAATTGTCCGTATCCAGCACTTCCGTCTCAAAACGGACGGTGCGGTACTGAAGTTTGCCCAGCTGATAGCCAAAGAAGGCATCGATGGGGCCGGTGAAGACCACCTTTTCCGCCTGAGCATCCCAGTGGGCGCGGTCGTCCAGGTAGTCAACACCTGTGACCATATCGCAGCCGGCGAAGAGCTTCTCGATCAGCAGATTGTAGCCGCCGATGGGAATGCCCTGATAGAGATCATTGAAGTAATTGTTGTCGTAGGTATAACGAACGGGCAGGCGCTTGATGATGAAAGCAGGCAGTTCGGTGCAATCGCGGCCCCACTGCTTCTCGGTGTAGCCTTTGACCAGCTTCCGGTAGATATCCGTACCGACGAGAGAAATGGCCTGCTCCTCCAGATTCTTGGGTTCTCCGGTGATCGTCTTTCTCTGCTCGGCGATGATGGCCTTGGCCTCATCAGGGGTGGAAATACCCCACATCTTGGAGAAGGTGTTCATATTGAAGGGCATATTGTACATCTCGCCCTTGAAATTGGCCACAGGGGAATTGGTATAGCGGTTGAATTCCACCAGAGAATTGACGAAATCCCAGACTTTGCGGTTGCTGGTGTGGAAAATATGGGCGCCGTAGGTGTGGACGTTGATATCTTCCACCTTTTCGCAGTAAATGTTGCCGCCGATGTGGTCGCGTTTCTCAATGCACAGGCACTTTTTGCCCTGTTGCGCGGCCAGATAGGCGAAAACTGCGCTGTAAAGGCCTGCGCCTACCAGCAAATAGTCATACTTTTTCATGGTTTTTCCTCCATTTTACAGGCAGTGCTTCGCAATGATCGCTGCAACCTGCTCAGATGCGGTGCCGTTATCATAAGCGCCGGCATCCTTCAGATGAGCCGCCACTTTCTGCGCGAACACAGCCTCATCGAAGCCCTCGATCTGCTTCACCAGCTCGGCATTGGACCGGGCAACGGGGTAAGGCCACTTCTCAAAGGGATAGGCAAAGGACCGGTCGTTGTGCATATAGTTGTCCAGATCGGTGGCATAGACGAAAGACGGTCTGCCGGTCATGCAGAAATCGTACAGGCAGGAGGAATAGTCACTGATCAATGCATCGGAGGCGCACATCAGCTCCTGCATATCGTGGTAAGCGGAGACATCAATGGCTCCGCCAAACTTCTGCTTGCCCTTGACGAAATTGTGGTTTCGGAACAGGATCACCCATTCACCGCCGAAGCGGCGGCTCAGCGCAGCGCGGACCTGCTCAAAGTCCATGCCGAAGGTATCGGATTTCATGCCCCGGCGGAAGGTGGGAGCAAAGATCGCAAGGCGCTTATCCTCATCGAGACCGTAGTACTCCCGAACCTTGCGGACGGTGGCCTCCTGATTGGCAAAGAATGCATCATTTCTGGGCAGACCGCAGGGTACGAACACCTTTTCAGACAGACGGAAAGAGGCGGCGGTATCCTTGGTGAAGAATTCGCTGCCGGAGAGGAAGTAGTCGGGCTGGCGGTTCTTGATTTTGAAGATCTTGGCTGCCAGAGGACTCATGGGTGCCAGATAATCGTAGCCAATGTGCTTATAGTTCATGGCGCCGTGCCAAGTATTCATCCACTTCTGGTTCCAGCGGTGCAGCGCCCAGGAGGGGAAGGCATCGTTGGTGATAAAGAAACGGGTACGGAAATATTTACGCATCTGCACTGCGGTGTTGCTCTTAAGCACCTTCACGCCCAGAGCCTCCACTTCCTGACAGGTCTCCGGGTGCATGGTGACCCAGAGGATCTCCAGCTTGTCACCGTAGAGTTCCTTCAGCTTCTGAACCACGTACTTGACGTTGCAGGTGAAGCCCTTGCGGTCGTGGATATAAACCATGACCCGGTTCTTCTTCACCGGAAGCCAGAACAGGGCGATCTGTGCGGCCCGCATCACATAGGACACCAGAATCTCACGCCACTGATACTTATTGTTCTTGGGGCGGCGGGGCTGATCCAGTCCGGACTTGATCTGCGGCACTTCACCGGGATTGAACAGGTACTCATTCCAGAAATTCAGATTGATGATCTCATCGTAGCGATCCCGGTACTCCTGAGTGACACGCTTGAAGTCACGCTTGATCATCGCCTCGGTCTGGCGATACATCTTCAGGATGTAACGCAGATCCTGCTTGCTGCGCTGGGTGATGAAAGCGGTATTGGAGATTTCTTCGTAGTTGATGACCTTATTCGCCCGGTAGAACAGTGCCGTAGAGGGCTGATAGGCAGGCACAACCACATTCCGGTTTGCCTTCAGCAGCCAGCCGTTGAGGGTCAGCAGCCGCAGGAGCTTGCGCTTGCGGCCCTTTTCCACCACCAGATTCTTCTCATAGACACCATGGGTGAAGACATGATCGATCTTGTCAATGGGCTGCTTCTTGTAGCCCAGCTTCATGATCTCGCCGTTGAGCCGTTCGCCGTCCTGCTTTTTCAGCCAGTCGATGCCCTTGAGGTAATGCTGGACACCCAGCAGGCTCAGCTCCGCATCCTTGTAGCGGTAGCGCAGAAGGAACGTCAGCAGGCGCTTGCGCACCTCGCGGATCAGACTCTTTGCGCTGAAGCTGACCCGGTGACGGGAATTCATGATGCACATGTTCCGGAAATAATAATACTCCAGATAAGATGCACTCTTATATTCAAAAGGCTCGTGCCAGACACAAATGCCATTGAGGATCACAAACTTTGTGCCGCTGCGCAGGCCGTATTCAATATCGTCACGCTTGATGAAGATCGGCAGGGGCAGATTGCTGTCGCTGACCACATTGATGGGCATGCAGCAGTACCACCAGCTCAGGTAGTTGACGCTGTCCTCCACCTCATTCTTGATGACAAACTCGAAATCTTCCAGATCGTAGTTATACTTGACCGGATGATGGGTGACCATATCCCAATGATCGGCCGCCTCACTCTGGATGTTCTGGGCATCGATCTTCAGCATATGACCGCCAATGAAGGCATCCCGATGCTCCGGCTTCATCAGACGCAGCATGGTATAGGTCCGCAGCAAAGAATCCGGGTTCAGGCGGATATCGTCGTCCATCAGCAGCACATGGGTAATCCCCCGTTCCTGGCTGACCTTTTTGATCTCGATCATGGCCCGGGTGAAGCCGCCGGCGCCGCCCAGATTGCGGTTGGGGAATACGTGGATCTGCTCCGTAGCAATGGAGGCCGGCAAGGTCTTGCTGTTATCGCTGATAAAGACCTCCAGATGGCCGTGCATGGGACTATTCTCGTTTTCCAGAATGTGCTGACGCAGCACATCCATATTGTGGGCAACATAGGGCTCACGGCGGAAGGTGCAGATGCCAATTGCGATCTTCACAGGAGCGAGCTTGTCTTCGTCGATCTCCGTTTCATACGCACCGCCCCACAGGTAAGCACCATCACCCACTGCCTTCATATCGAAGTAGTAAACACCGGTATTCTCACCGAGAGGCAGAGAAATGACAACATCCTGCCGGGTTTCGGCAGTGATTCTGTTCTCCGTGATGACCTTCTCCCGGAGTTTTCCATTCATCTTGCAGGCATGCCACACCCGGATCCTGAGGTCACCCGTGACATTCAGCCGCAGATTCAGGTTGCTGACAGCGGTATATTTGGTCCACTTTGCCACAGAAAAGCTGTTGAAATAGGTATTTGCACGGAGGGTCGCTCCAGCAGGAAGGTAGCAGCTTTCCCCGGTCATAAATATGGTGGTATTCTCCCCGGTATAATACATCTGCTCACGGGAGCAAACATCCACACTGGGGAATAAAAGCTTCTGCAGTATCACGTTCTGTTTCTCCTATATCTCTTTTTTCAGCTTAAGCCTTGCCCAGTTCCTGCTTGATCTGGGTAGTGGAAATCTCAGGGGTTCTGGGCAGATAGACGACCTCGCAATATTCCTTCAGGAAATCGAACTTACCCGTCCAGTCATCGCCCATGACGAAGGTATCGATGTTGTATTCCTGCACATCCCGCACTTTCTGATCCCAGCTCTCTTCCGGGATCACAAGGTCCACATAGCGGATGGCTTCCAGAATATTCTTTCTCTCTTCATAGGTAAAATAGCATTTCTTCTGCTTTTCGTTCCAGTTGAATTCGTCGGTGGAAAGGACCACTACCAGATAATCGCCCAGCGCTTTGGCTCTGCGGAGGATATTGATGTGTCCGTAGTGCAGCAGGTCAAAAGTGCCATAGGTAATGACTCTTTTCATATATATCTCCTTATATCTGTTTTCTGTTCAGTCATTTGATCGGCAAGATTGCCGGTTGTTTTCGGTTAAAAGGGATGCCCGGGTCACTTTTTCATGACTTCCATATAGGCATCGCAGACAGCCTTGGCTTCACCCTGCATCCGGGCAACGCCCTTATCGATCCACAACGCATGGTCGCACAGGCGCTTGACCTCGTCGATGGAGTGGGAGACGTAGAGCAGCGTCGTACCGCCGCTGAGCAGTTCCTTCATCCGCGCTTCGCACTTCTTGCGGAACTTATAGTCACCAACAGAAAGAATTTCATCCACAATGAGGATGTCCGGCTTGACCATAGTAGCCACGGAGAAGCCCAGACGGGCTCGCATGCCGGAGGAATAGTTCTTCAGGGGTGAATCCAGAAATTTATGGATCTCGGCAAAGTCCACGATCTCGTCAAAATGCTCCTGCATGAACTTTTCCGAATGGCCCAGCACACAGCCATTGAGGAAGATGTTCTCCCGGGCGGAAAGCTCCGGGTCGAAACCCGCACCCAGTTCGATGAGGGGTGCCACGGAGCCGTTGACGGTGACGCTGCCCTTATAGGGCTTCAGGATGCCGCTGATGGTCTTGAGCATGGTGGATTTTCCGGAGCCGTTGGTACCGATGAGGCCCCAGGCTTCACCTTGGCGAACCTGAAAGCTCACATCGTTCACCGCCAGAAACTCCTGGAACATCAGTTCCCGCTTCACCAGCTTGACGAAATACTCCTTAATATTATCAACTTTCTGATTGGACAGATTGAATCGGATTGTCACATGATCTACGTCGATCATGACGGGTTTCTGATCCATAATGATTCTCCTAAATCAAATGTACAAAATGAACTTATCTTCCGATTTGCGGAAGCACCAGAAGCCAACAGCCAGCATTCCCAGTGCCGTCGCCGTACCTGCCAGCAGCAGGTCGAAAGAGGGCAGGCGGCCGTGGTAGACGATGTCGCGGAACTGGGTCACATAGAAGTACATGGGATTAAAATGGGTGACGATCCCGCGCAGCCAGTCAGGCAGCATCTCCACGGGATAGAAAATGGGGGTCAGGTACATCCACGCCGTCGTAACGGCATTGTAGATATACTGAATGTCCCGGAAAAACACATTGGCCTGCGCCATAAACAGTCCCATACCCAAGCTGAACAGGTAGAGCTGCACGATGACAACGGGGAACAGCAGGCAGTGCCAGCTGAAAGGGGCTCCGGTGACCAGCATGACGATGACCAGCGCGCCCAGAGAGAACAGCAGGTCCACCATGCCGCTGGTGATCTTGGATACGGCGAAAATGTACTTGGGTACATAGGTTTTTTTCAGCAGCGCTGCGTTGCTGGTGATGGAAAAAATCGCCTGATGGGTAGACTGGTTCATAAAGTTGAACAATAGCTGACCGCAGAACAGATACACCGGGAAATTCTCGATGTTCCGGCTGAACATGGTGGAAAAAACCACCGTCATGATCACCATGGTGAGCAGAGGGTTCAGCACGCTCCAGACGTAGCCCAGAACACTGCGGCGGTATTTCAGCTTCAGATTTCTGCTGACCAGCAGTTTCAGCAGATCCTTATATTTCCAGAATTCTTTCCAGAAATTGCTGCGTTGATTGCTCGAATAACTCATAAACACCTCAATAGAAGTCGTGTTTGCGTCTAAACTTGCTATAAATCCGGGAGTGCAGCACCTGATCGAAGGTCTGTTTGGAGATATGCAGCCGGTTCATGGCCCGGTAGGCCAGGTATTGCTTCTTTGCCAGTTCATAAGCCCGGGGCATGGCGGTGCGGAAACGCGCCATCATCTGTGCGGCCAGGAGTCTGCCCTTTTTCTTGTCCGGTTCCACCAGCATGGCGGTGGTGAGGTAGCTCAGCAGCAGTCCCTGGGCCTTCATGCAGAAGTATTCCCGGCCGCCGCTGTTTTCCGGCAGTTCCAGGCAGGCATATTCGCTCAGGAAGCGCTCCAGAACGGTCTGCGTATGGCTGATGCGCTTGAGCTGGTTTTGGTTGGACACGCTCTGCTCAACATCGCCGATGCGGTAATCGTAGATAAACAGATCCATGGGCATGATGGATGCCGCGTGGCAGCAAGGCATGGTGGCAAACTCATGATCCTCAAAGAACACATGCTCAGAAAGGGCAATACAGTTTTTATGGTAGAACGCGGTGTTATAGGTGATACCGTGGAAGGTCAGGCTCCGTTCGAAGTTTTTCCAGGAGGCCATGATCAGTTCGAAATTGTAAGAAATATCGAACTTTTCCGGGTAATTCTTCCACTTTTTCACCTCACCGGTGGTGATATCGATGGTATAGTGGTGGGTCAGCACCACGTCGGCATCGCTTTTTTCCAGCTTTGCCACGAATTCGGGCAAATTCTGGGTTTCCACCCAGTCGTCGGCATCGATGACTTTTAAGTACTTGCCCACAGCCGCCGCGCAGCCGGTGTTCAGTGCGCCGCCGTGACCCTTATTCTCCTGATTGATCAGGCGGATGGAATCGGGATGGGCATCGCAATACTTCTGGGCAACAACCGGGGTCTCGTCGGTGGAGCCATCGTTGACGATGATGATATCCAGCTTGTCCAGCACTGCTTCATTCAGAAAAGAAGGGATGCACTTATCCAGAAATTTGGCGGAATTATAGGAGGGAATGATAAAAGACAGTATCTTCATTGGATTGCCTTTCCTTCAGCTCTTTGCTTGGTGATCTTATTCTCCCGGATGCCCCGGAAGGTGGCCTTTAACGCATTGGCCGGTGTGATCTGGTGGCTATACATGGATTTTTTGCGCAGGCAGTAGTATACGGCATAGACCGCCGCCAGCGGCAGACCCATGATATAGCGGGTGGTGGCGCCCCGGTTGATGAAAAACTGCTCCGTGAAGCCGCCAAACCATGTGGATTCAGTCTGGGCAACGCTGGCAATGGGGGTGGGTACATAATAAATCTGCAGTCCTGCCTTCTGGCAGTCCCACAGGAATTTCAGTTCCTCTTCGGCGCCGTTCCCCGTGCCGGCACCCAGCAGTTCGTCAAAGGCCACACCCTTGGCCACAAGAGATGCCTTGCGGAAGGAGATCTGCCAGGAGCTGACCTTCATGGTCTTTGGGAAGCGCAGGCGCATGATCTGATCCGGGAAGGAGGGCTGGCGGTTTACCATCTTGAAGATGATCACATCCGCCTGCGGAAGCGCCTCGTAGGCATTTAAGATCTGACGGTGGTAGTCCGGCTGGAACACCTCGTCGTCATCACACAGGAGGCACACATCGGCGTTAGATTTCGCGATGGCCATGTTACGGCTCTTGGTGAGCCCCCGCTGCTTTGTGGAGAACATCCGGGCAATGCCATGTTCGGTTGGGTATTCGGCGTAATCTTCCCGGTCGCACTGGTTGATCACCACCACGTCGGAGGTGATCTTCGATGCGCGAACCAGAGAATCGTCGTTCTGGTGCATGCAGGACATGAGGAGCTCAAGCTTCATCTGATCAGTTACTCCCATTAATGAAAGAAATACTTTTTCACGCCGTGGAAGGCATAGCTGCAGAAGCAGACCATGGATTTGACCACGCCGAAGCCCATGTAGCGATAGACCATGAAGGTCATTTTTGCAGAATGGAGCTTGTTGCCGGACTTTCCGGAGTTGCTGAGACGGTATTTGAGCATAGGCTCATTGATGCCGCAGGCAGTTTCGTACTTGCGCAGAACCTCCAGCCACATGATATAGTCCTCATGGCTGTCATCGTGGTGCATGGGGAATTCCCGGGCTACATCCGTCAGGATGAGCACGGAGGAGCAGTTGATGCTATTATGCTTCAGCAGTTCCCGATAGGAGATCTTCTCCTTCACAGGGATGACCTTACCGGTGAGTTCTCCCTCTGGGGTCATCAGTTCCCGGGCAGTACAGCACAGTACACAGCCGGTCTGCTCTATCAGCGCAAGCTGCCGGACAAGTTTATCTTCCGTCCAGTAGTCATCGGCATCCAAAAACGCCACATATTTGCCCCGGGCTAAGGTTACGCCCCGGTTTCGGGTGGCTGCAGCGCCTAAGTTTTTTTCATTTTTCGCAAAGCGAACCGCTTCATTTCCCTCGTAACCTGCCATGACAGCTTCCAAACCATCGGAAGACCCGTCGTCCAGCACCAGAATCTCCAGCGCCACCTTCTGCGCAAGAGCAGAATCGATGGCACGGCCGATCACACCGGCGCAATTATATGCAGGAATTACAACAGAAATCAGCGGTTCACTCATAAGGATACTCACTTTCCGATCTTTTCCAGATTTTCTTTTGTTGCGGCAGTCTTCTGCCAAGCCTCAATACCCTCGGTGTTCTCCTTGTGGAACAGCACCTTGACGGTAAGCAGAATCAGCTTCAGATCCAGCCAGAAAGAGTAATTTTGGATGTATGTCAGGTCCAGCTTCAGCTTGTCATAGGGAGCGGTATTATATTTGCCATAGACCTGTGCAAAACCGGTCAGACCGGCCTTGACCTTCAGCCGGTAGTCAAACTCCGGCACGATCTGCCTATATTCCTCCGCCAGGTGGGGACACTCAGGCCGGGGACCCACAAAGGACATATCGCCCTTGAGGATGTTAAAAAGCTGGGGCAGTTCGTCGAAGTGGATGTTTCGCAGGATCTTGCCCACAGGGGTAATGCGGTCGTCGTTCTTGCGCGTCATGACATACTCGGCATTTTCATTCTGCACGCGCATGCTGCGGAACTTGATGACTTTGAATACCTTCTTGTTCCGGGTCAGACGGTCCTGCTTGAAGAACACCGGGCCGCCGTCATAGAGCTTGACCAGCAGCGCCACGATGAGCATAATGGGGGCCGTTAGAACGATCAGAATCAGCGACAGCACAATGTCCAGAGCCCGTTTCAGCAGGCGCTGATCCACGGTCAGGCCCATATTCCGGGACAGGAGCAGCGAGGTGTCGAACAGGTGGATCTCGCTGGCGCTCTTGATCATGATGTCGGAGATTTTGGGGACGCTGTAGCAGCGGATATTGTTCTCAAAGCAGTATTTGAGCAGTTTATTGCGGATAATGGCAGGGATATCCATAAGGATCACATTGCCATACTCATCGATCTTTTCCACGATGCCCTCAAAGCCCACTTCGTAGTGGACGGCCTCCTGAATGGCGTACTTATCCTCCCGGGAGGCGATCTTCATGATCAGATCCTCGGGGCTGTACTTGCCGTAGACCACCAGCAGACGCCGGGGCGGGAACAGCTTGGTATATGCCCAGCGGGTTCCGAGGCTCCAGATCAGCAGCACGACAAAATCCACCACCGTAACCACCACCATGGGGCCAAAGTGGGTCAGGAAGAGCCAGTTGCCCAAAATGCAAAGCTGCAGATAGGTGACCACATTGGTACACACAACCGCCAGACACTGGGAGGTCATGGCCTCAAAAATCCGCTGACTGCCGGCCTGAAAACCGCCGTAGACCGTGAAGAAAGTGAACAGCATCACCACATACAGGGCGATAACCGTATAATTTCTGCCCCGATGAAAGGGGGAAAGCAGCATGTCGATGAAAACATAGTCCCGATACCAGACATAGCTGAAGATCAGCGTCAGACCCGTCATCAATACTGCCGACGCCAAAAACATGATCAACTTTTTGTATTGTTCTCTCTGATTCATGGCGAATACCTTCGATCTGTATTTTGCTACCAAATAGCAATACTTCTCTTATATTTATGTGATTATATCATAAGCCGTCACACATTTCAACCTGTGCTTTGCACAAATAAATAGAAATAAAGGCCAGCGACAGCATGATATTGCCCACGAAAAAAGGACTATGACGATTTCGTCATAGTCCTTCCTTATTATATCTCGGTTATGCAATCAGTCCAGAGGCTTCATGGTCGGGAACAGGATGACCTCGCGGATGGTGTCGGTGCCGGTGAGCATCATGACGCAGCGGTCGATGCCCATGCCCATGCCGCCCGTGGGGGGCATGCCGTACTCCATGGCATTGAGGAAATCCTCGTCCAGCATCTCGGTCTCGTCGTCACCGCGCTCGCGCTGCTCAACCTGCTTCATGAAACGGCCGCGCTGGTCGATGGGGTCGTTCAGCTCGGAGTAGGCATTGGCCAGCTCGGAGTGGCAGACGAACAGCTCGAAACGCTCGGTCAGACGGGGGTCAGCAGGGCTGCGCTTGGTCAGAGGGCTGACCTCCACAGGGTACATGGTGATGAAGGTGGGCTGGATCAGGTGCTCCTCAACCTTCTGGTCGAAGGTTGCGTACAGGGCATTGCCCCAGGTCTTCTCAGCGGCATCTGCCAGTTCAACGCCGACAGAATTGGCCAGAGCCACAGCCTCGGCATCGTCGGTGACGGCGCCGAAGTCAATGCCAACGTACTCCTTGACGGCATCCACCATGGTCAGGCGGCGCCAGCCGGGGGTCAGGTCGATCTTCTCGCCCATCCACTCCACTTCGTAGGTACCCAGAATCTCCATGGCGGCGCCGGAGAGGATACCCTCGGCGATGTCCATCATGTCGTGGAAGTCTGCGTAGGCCTG
>JAGKTU010000130.1 GCA_021153265.1 Clostridia bacterium | reverse complement strand
CGGGAGTGGCGCCGCTGACGTTACGCCACTCCGCTTAAATTTAATTATCCTGCAAGGGAATCCCTTTTTTGTGCTGTCCGCACAAACTGGGGCAGTTCAAATGACTCCTGCCCTGGTTTTATCAAAGAATATTTTCTATAGAAATAGAGAATCCGAACACATCTTCAACTTGGAAGATTGCGTTCGGATTATCATTAGTTGGTCCGAGTGGGGAGATTCGAACTCCCGGCGTCTTGATCCCAAATAACTAGTGGAACTTTTTTCTAACTTTATTTGCTCCTTTTTGGCACCTTTTATTCCAGAAAAGCTGCTCTTTGAAACTCTCGTCTCCACTGTCTCCATGTGCTCCAAACCCGGTTATGGTCAAATATGTGGTCAAAAACCGCTTCCCTGAAATCTAGGCAACTTTTTGCCAGATCCAGGAAGCGGTTTTCATTGTGCCATTGTAGCTTACAGCGCAGCTTTAATCAAGTCATTTCTGCTCGCAAAAACTGCGTTGCTATAAACAAAGAAAAGGGATCAAACAACTGAATGAAGCTTCATAAATGGGTTGCATCAAAGAAGAAATAAGATTTGCGTCAGACTTGATTTTTCTCGTCAAATTGGTTATAATTGACGAGAATAGTTGTGGAGGTGACGAGATGCGCCACTTTGATTATGCAAGTCTGATAAACAAAACATGGGATAACGAGATCGTCAACTATCTGACTCTTATCCACGAGTATAAAGGGAAGCAATCAATATATATCCAGCAGAGGCCCCAGGAGTTGGAGCGCCTAGTCGAGATTGCCAAGGTGCAGAGTACCGAAGCATCCAACTCGATTGAGGGTATCCGCACGACGGAAACGCGTCTGCGCCAACTTATGAGCGAACGGACAACCCCTCGCAACCGTGATGAGAAAGAAATTGCCGGTTACCGCGATGCTTTGAATATCGTACATGAGAACTTCGACTACATTCCGCTAACGCCGAATTATATTCTGCAGCTCCATAAGATCCTGCTGAGCCATACCGATTCTGCTTTCGGTGGCTGCTTCAAGAATGTGCAGAATTATATCAGTGCAACAGATGAAGCGGGAAATCGATTTACACTGTTCACACCGCTAGCTCCCTATGAAACTCCCGATGCTATGCGGGAAGTCTGTGATGAATACAATCGCGCCATTGGTGAAGGGAAAGTAGACCCGCTTCTGATTATTCCCGTGTTTATTCACGACTTCCTGTGTGTCCACCCCTTCCTTGATGGCAACGGCAGAATGTCCCGGTTGCTCACAACATTGCTGCTGTACCGTGCAGGTTATGAGGTGGGTAAGTATATCTCCCTGGAAGCCAAGATAGCAAAGAACAAGGATGCCTACTATGCCGCACTGGAGGATTCGCAGGTCGGCTGGCACGAACAGCAGGATGATCCCACTTCGTTTGTGAAATATCTGCTGAGCACTATCATTGCCGCATATCGGGACTTTGATGATCGAATCCAAATCGTCAGTCCTACATCTCTCGATACGGTAAAGAATGCCATTGATAATAAGCTCGGCAAATTCACGAAGAAGGATATTCTGGAACTTTGCCCAGGTCTAAGTGCCTCCACCGTGGAGCGTCACCTTAAGAAGCTGACGTCAGAAGGTTATATTGCTAAACATGGCGCTGGCAAGAATACATTCTACGCGAAGCAATAACATGCGTTAAAAGCTGGAAACATGATTGTTCGGTAATGCGACTCTATTCAGAAATTATAGAGAAAGTGGAGGATATCTTATGTCACGGTTTGAAATTATCATTGCAGTAATCAATATTTTAGCAATTGTTATCATTCCAATCCTTGCGGTTTACCTTGGACGGAGTATGCAGGATAAGTCCGAAAGACGCAAAGACAAAATGCAGATTTTCCAGTGCCTGATGACAAGAAGAATTACAGGCTGGGCTGGTTTGGATACAGTTAATGCACTGAATTCAATTGATATCGTATTTTCGGATTGTGAGACTGTTAGAAAGCAGTGGGCGGTGTTGCTTTCGAAATATAGACCCGATGTAACTCCACAGGAGCAGTATCGAGAGCAGTGCAAGTTGCTGGAGCTTATGGCAAATGATTTGGGATACAAAGATAAGATTACTTGGGATATTATTCAGAATCCTTACTATCCTGAAGGACTGGCAAAGCAAATGGAGATCAACTCGCAAATTCTGAATGGTCAAGTTGCTTGGGCGAATGCTGCTGGCCAGTTTTCGCAATTGATTGGGCAAACCCCGAAGCAGGAGGAAAAGAAAAATGCCTAACCTTTCACAATTAAAGCGGGAACGCATGTTGGCGTTCTTGCAGAAGATAAAGGACGAACACCGGGATGATGACGATATGCTCATCGCCCTGGGTGAGATTGAAAGCGAGCTGACCTCTAAGAAGTACGGTCTCGTATGGGAACAGCATGAGGAAGCCGTGGATGTGATGATGCGGGACAATATTCCCGTATTCACCGAGGTGTCGGAGCGGGAAATTACTGCGGCTCCCGGTCAGGGTTATAACTTCATTCTGGAGGGTGATAATCTCCACTCCCTGCGGCTGTTGGAGAAAACTCATAAGGGAAGAATTGATGTGATCTACATTGATCCCCCGTATAATACTGGCAACAAAGACTTCATTTATAATGATGCCTATGTTGATACAGAAGATGGGTTCCGGCACAGCAAATGGGCTTCCTTTATGAGTGAACGACTGCAATATGCGAAGCGTTTGCTGAATGACAAAGGATTCATCGCAATTTCAATTGATGACAACGAATATGCGGTTCTGAAACTTCTTTGCGACGAGGTGTTTGGCGCACATAATTACCTTACCACATTTCATGTGCAGGTTCGCTATCCCGATAAAAGCATCAGCACAGAGGACAAGGTGTTCAAACCTCTAATGGAGTACATCCTATTCTATGCAAAGGATGCAAATGAAATCGTAATTCATCAGGAAGAAGCAGACTATGGCTTGGAAAAATTCTGTTTTAGAATTAAAGAAAAGGCCACTGGCACACCATTCTCCGTGGGCAATCAGGATGTTGTTGTTTTCAAACCGGGTGAATGGGAGATTGAGAAAATTGACGGTTGCTTGACCGGATTGAAGGAAACCTGGATTACGGGTAGTATCTATACCACTATGAGCTACGGAAAAGTATTCCAGACAGTTGTTGAGCCTCGCGTAGAAACAGACGGCCTAGGTTGTCTTTACAAAGTGCTGGGGCGGGGCGATGATGGACTTGGATACCGTTATTATACAGGACCACAGCGAGCAACCGCAAAAAAAGGAAAGATGTTTAGCGGTGTGCCGCTCGATAAGGCAGCAAGCTTCCAAAATGGCACAGCACCTAAAAAGAAAATCCCCATTGTAACTGAACTGCCCCAGTTTGTGCGGACAGCACAAAAAAGAACCCCTATGTAGGAAATATTAAGTTTATGCGGAGTGGCGCAGCGTCAGCGGCGCCACTCCAG
>JAGKTU010000074.1 GCA_021153265.1 Clostridia bacterium | reverse complement strand
GACAAGAGTGGTACAGGATACAGTCATTCCGGTCATCCCGAAAGCGCTGTACGAAAACCCGGTGACTTT
The DNA here is from genome assembly GCA_021153265.1 of Clostridia bacterium. GTDB lineage: Bacteria > Bacillota > Clostridia > Oscillospirales > Oscillospiraceae > Faecousia. The sequence continues at coordinate 10,997 of JAGKTU010000074.1, read as the reverse complement.
TGACCTCCCGTGAGATTGTGGTAGCGGAACGGTTGAGTTGCTTGGCGATCTCAGCGAATGACTTTTCATGAACCAGAGCACGCTCGATAAAGGCGCGCTCAGACAGAGATAAATGTTTTGCCATAATTGCCGTCCTTTCTACCGGCAAGCAGTCCAAAACCATTATACAAAACATTGCTCTGTAAATCTAAATGCAAGTATTTTGAGCAAGAGTATAAGAAAAACTTGCGTTTAGTTTTTCAATCAACGCCGTTACTGAACTGGAATAAGTCCGCTTTATTGGACTTATGAACCGGTAGTATATAGCCATAAAGCAAAACGTAAGGAGCGATGGCTATGTATCAGATTCGTAATGTCCGGGGACACATTCAGGTGTATGATTTTAGAGGCGAGTTCCTGTTCTCTGCCGACAGCGAACGGGAGGCCAGAGAGGAACTGATGGCGTATGAGGAATCTGCGGCTTGATATTTGCTATGACGGCACCCGATATCGGGGCTGGCAGCGGCTGAGTGGGGTGGATAACACCATTCAGGGCAAGCTGGAAACGGCGCTGAGCCGAATTTTGGGAGAACCCATCGAGATCAGCGGCAGCGGCCGCACCGACGCCGGTGTCCACGCCCGTGGACAGGTGGCGAACTTCCACTGCGAAAGCGACATGCCTGCTGGAAGGATTCTGGAGGAGCTTCGCAGGTATCTGCCGGAGGACATCGGCATATATTCCTGTAAAGACTGCTCACCCCGGTTTCACGCCCGGCTGAACGCCAAAGAAAAGACCTATTGCTACCGCATCTGGAACAGTGAAAATCCCTGTGTCTTCGACCGGCGGTATGTGGCGGTGATGCCCGAGAAGCTGGATGTCGATGCTATGAAGCAGGCGGCGGAAATGCTCACCGGTGAGCATGATTTTTCCGCATTCTGCGGCAATCCCAAGTTCAAAAAGACCACCGTCCGCTACATCCGCGCCATCGATATCCGGCGGCAGGGGGATGAGATCCAATTGTCCTTCACCGGCAACGGCTTCCTGCACAACATGGTTCGTATTCTGGTGGGAACTTTGATCGAAGTGGGCAGGGGAGAGCGAGATGCCCGCTCCATCCCCGAATTATTCGGCGGCAAGCGGTCGGATGCAGGTTTTCTGGCACCGGCTCAGGGTCTGTGTCTGATGGAGGTAATGTATTGAATATTCAGATTTTTGGAAAAAGCAAGTGCTTTGACACGAAAAAGGCAGAGCGGTGGTTCAAGGAGCGGCGCATCAAGTTCCAGTCCATCGATCTGATCAAGTACGGCATGTCCGGCAAGGAGTTTGACAGTGTTCTCCGGGCGGTGGGCGGCATCGACAATCTCATCGACTGGGACGGTAAGAGTCAGGAAATCACCAATATGCGCTATATGGACGACAAGGTGGCCAAAGAGGACAAGGTTTTCGATGACCCCACCCTCATGCGAACCCCCATTGTTCGCAACGGCAAGCAGGCAACGGTGGGATTTTGCCCGGAAATCTGGGAAAAATGGGAATAATATCTCTTTACAAAAGCAGTTCTTCCGAAGGGGGAACTGCTTTTTTCTGATTATTTCGCTTTTTGCCAACATTTATCTTGCAGTCTGTACAAAAAAGTGCTATGCTAGGGGGACACCATGACCAAAATTCTGCAATCCGTCTACGGCCTGCTCTGGGGAGCACCGGCACTGGTGCTGATTCTGGGGGTGGGGCTGTATTTGAGCATTTCCACTTCCTTTGCCCAGATCCGCTTGTTTCCCACAGCCATCCGGGACTTTTTCCGAAAGCTTTTTGGGAAAAAATCCACGGACGGGGGCGTAAGCTCCTTTCAGGCTCTCTGTACCGCATTGGCGGCGACTGTGGGAACAGGCAATCTGGTGGGCGTGGCAGGGGCGATCTGCATCGGCGGTCCCGGCGCAATTTTTTGGATGTGGATCTGCGGAATCTTTGGCATGATCACAAAATTTGCTGAGGTTACCTTGGCTGTTCGATACCGAACAGGAAGTCCGGGGAACTATGCCGGCGGACCCATGTACATGATTCGTGATGGAATGGGATCTAAGTGGAAGTTCCTCGGTGTGTGCTATAGCTTCTTTGGCATCGTGGCTGCCTTCGGCGTGGGAAATGCCACACAGATCAATGCGGTGATTACCGGGATCAATGGTGTCTTGACCCGTTTCGGCGGCAGGGAAACCATGGGGGGAAATTTGCTCATGGGGTCGATCCTCGCGGCGCTGGTGGGGATGCTGTTATTCGGCGGCGCGAAACGCATCGGCCGGGTGGCGGAAGGATTGGTACCTGTCATTTCTGCAGCATATATCCTGCTGTGCCTGACGGCACTTGTTTTAAGAGCCGAAGCATTACCCGGGGCTTTCCAATCCGTCCTGCAGGGTGCGTTTTCTCCCAAGGCAGCCACCGGCGGCATGATCGGTTCTGCGTTTCAGACCCTTCGTGTGGGTTGTTCCCGGGGTGTCTTCACCAACGAAGCCGGGATGGGTACCGCTTCCATGGCCCACGCCAGCGCGGAAACGCCCCATCCTGTTCAGCAGGGGCTGATGGGTATCGTGGAGGTTTTTCTGGATACCATCGTGATCTGCACCATGACCGCTCTGGTGATCCTCACCAGCGGCGTTCCCATTTCCTACGGCGAAGACATGGGCGGTGAGCTGACCATGTCGGCCTTTACCCAAGTCTTTGGTGACTGGGTGAGCCTGTTTCTGGCAGGCGCGCTGGCCTGCTTTGCCTTTGCTACGGTGCTGGGCTGGGGGCTTTACGGCATCCGCTGCGCCCAGTTTCTATTCGGCGACGGCAGCTTCCGGATTTTTGCCCTGCTGCAGACGGTCACGGTGATTCTGAGCGCGCTGCTGCAGACCGGCGTGGTCTGGCTTCTGGCAGAGACCGTCAACGGCCTGATGGCCATTCCCAATTTGATCGCATTGGCGTATCTAAGCCCGGAGCTTGTGCGCCTTACCAAACAATACAAACGAAAACCAGGCAGATCGTCTGCCAATGGAGGTTATTATGCAGATTTCCATCAATGCAAACCGCTGTGAGCCCTCTCCCATGCGAAAGTTCCACCCCTATGCGGTGGAGGCTGAAAAACAGGGCAAGAAGATCTATCATCTGAACATCGGTCAGCCCGACCTGCCCACCCCTCAGGCATATTACGATGCCATCAAGGGTTACGCAGAGAAGACACTGGCCTATGCCGAATCCCCCGGTATGCCCCTGATGATCAACGCCGTCCGCAATTACTATCGGGAACTGGGCGTGGAGCTGAATCCCAGCGATGTGCTGATCACCACCGGCGGCAGCGAAGCATTGCTGCTGACCTGCCTGAGCATCCTCGACCCCTATACCGAGGTCATCATCCCCGAACCTTACTACCCCAACTATACCACCTTCGTCCATGCTGCCGGTGGTGTTATCCGTGCACTGCCTACCAATCCCTGGGAGGGCTACCGCTATGCCTACCGGGAGCGCATCGAGAGCCTGATCACCAAGAACACCCGTGCCATCCTTATCACCAACCCCGGCAACCCCACCGGTGTGGTGCTGACCCGGAAGGAGATGCGGATGATCGCGGACATCGCCAAGAAGCACAACCTTTTCCTGATCTGTGACGAGGTCTACCGGGAGTTCTGCTACGATGATAAGTTCGGCGTGCCTACCATGGCCCGCTTCCACGATATTGACGATAATCTGGTCATCATCGACTCCGTTTCCAAGCGGTTCTCCGCCTGCGGTGCCCGTGTTGGCTGCGTGGTCACCAAGAATAAGGAGCTGCAGCAGGCACTGCTGAAGTTCTGTCAGTCCCGTCTGTCCGTTGCCACCATCGATCAGATCGGCGCGGCGGCTCTTTACAGCGTTGACCATGATTTCTTCCGGGTCTGCAAGGCAGAATATCAGAAGCGCAGAGATACCGTGGTCGCTCGTCTTCGCGCTATTCCCGGCGTGGTGGTGGAAGAGCCCATGGGCGCATTCTATGTCATGGCAAGTCTGCCTGTGGACGATTCTGACAAGTTCCAGTATTGGCTGCTGCAGGAATTCGAGACTGACGGTGATACCGTCATGTTCGCCCCCGGCGCCCCCTTCTACGAAACTCCCGGCAAGGGCGTCAACGAGGTCCGAATCGCCTATGTGCTGAAGCAGGAGGATCTGGAGCGGGCTATGGATGTGCTGGCAAAGGGCATCGCCCAGTACCAGAAAGAGGTCATGAAGGTGACCCCCAAGGCTGCTGACGAGAAATAACTCACAAAAAGCGAGGCTTAGCCTCGCTTTTTCTTTTTCATATGTAAAAAAAAGATGCCAAACGGACAAAATCTTTGTTGGATATTGCGCTTGAAAGTGTTATCTCAGAGTGCTAGAATACGCCCGGTTTCTATAATTCATTAAAAGAAGGCGTATTTCAATGCAAATTTATCTGATCTGTCTGGCCATTGCCCTGATCGGCAGTCTGATGCTCTCCCGTGTGACCAAACTGCTGCATTTGCCGGCGGTAACTGCCTATCTGGTGGCAGGTTTGCTGCTTGGTCCCTACGTGCTGGGCGCAATCGGACTCCCCGGACTGGGTTTCAACACCATGGAGCAGGTGGAGGGTATGAGCATTCTCACCCAGACCGCCCTTGGCTTTATTGCGTTCACCATCGGCAATGAATTCCGCATCAGTCAGCTCAAGACCATCGGCGCCAAAGCCATCACCATCGGTATTTTACAGGCTGTGATCACTACTGTTGTGGTGGACATCGTTCTGATCGGTCTGCATCTGTGCTTCCCCAATATCATTTCCATTCCCTGCGCCATCACGCTGGGTGCTATTGCCTCTGCAACCGCACCGGCTGCCACCTTGATGGTCGTGCGCCAGTATAAGGCCGACGGCCCTCTGACTAAGCTTTTGATGCTGGTGGTCGCCATTGATGATGCGGTGGGTCTTCTGCTGTTCTCTGCTTCCTTTGGCATCGCAACAGCTTTGGCCCACGGGCAGGTGAGCATTCTTGCGGTGGTCATCGAGCCTATTCTGGAGATCGTTCTGTCCCTGGCTCTGGGCGCTGTCATGGGATGGCTGCTGGAACGGGTGGAGGAGTTCTTCCACTCCCGCGGCAAGCGTATGTCCATTTCTGTGGCATTTGTCATGCTTACTGTGGGTCTTTCCATGCTGGAGTTCCACATCGGCCAGGTGCATATCAAATTCTCCCTGCTGCTGGTGTGCATGATGACCGGTACCATCTTCTGCAACATCTGCGATACCTCTGAAGAACTGATGGATCGCATTGAACGCTGGACCACACCGCTGAACATCCTCTTCTTCGTTATTTCCGGTGCGGAGCTTGATCTGGAGGTGCTGGTTCATCCGGTGACGTTACTGGTTGGCGTGATCTATATCATTGCCCGGTCTGCCGGCAAGTACTATGGTTCTAACTTGAGCTGCCGTCTGACCAAGCAGCCGAAACCCATCACGGACAATCTGGGCATCACCCTGCTGCCCCAGGCCGGTGTGGCTCTGGGCATGGCTATCACTGCCGCAACCCTGCCTGATGGATCACTGGCTCGAAATGTGGTGCTGTTTGCGGTGCTGATTTACGAGCTGGTTGGTCCTGCACTGACCAAGCGCTCCCTGCTGGCTGTTGGTGAGATCAAGCCCGAAGGCCGTACCAGCGCCCGCACACTGAACGCACAGAAATAAATCGATCCACATAGATTCTCCCCCCATCCCATTCGGGATGGGGGTTTCTGCATATATGGCCGAGGCAACGGTGATGCCTTAAAACTACATCTGACTACAAAAATTTACAAGTCAGATACGGGGAAAATAGGGATAGTACCGAATTTTAAACATTTGTAACAAATTGTAATCTTGAAATGATAACCAAATGCTTCTAATATTGGTTATTGTGTAAAATTATAGAATTTGGGACGTTTACTTGTTGACTTTCTCAAGGGGGTAGTATATGATTGTGATGATATATATAGTCCACTAATATGGCATATCATACCATATCTTGTGGTTGCGTGAAAAAATGACCCCTAGGGGTCATGTCATTCCAAGGCCTGTACCAAGCCTTGGAAAAACAGGGAGGTAATCATTATGAATCTGACACCCGTCCGTACGCCGGCATGGCGCAGGATTATGAGCTTCTGCTTAGTCCTCGTTCTGCTGGCAGCCCTCGTCCCGGCTTCTGCGCTGAAAGTCAGCGCGGCAACGCCTTCGACTCTTTATCTAAAGCCCAACAATGAATGGAAGACGGATGGCGCTCGCTTTGCTGCATATTTCTTCGGAAATGGTGAAAAATGGTTGAGCATGACTGATTCTGATGGTGACGGTGTTTACGAAGTTGCCGTTCCCAGCGGATTTCCAAGTGTTATTTTCTGCCGAATGAATCCGAGTGCTACGGCAAACAATTGGAATAACAGGTGGAATCAGACGGGTAATTTGACGGTTCCTACCGACGGAAAGAACTGCTTCACCGTGCCTTCTGGAGCATGGAATGGCTCTACCACCGGCTGGAGTACTTACACCCCCAGTACCCCTACCGAACCAACTACTGCACCCACCACTCCCTCCGGTGAAGCTTCTGATTGGTATCTGAAGGGTACTTTTAATAACTGGGGCAATACGAACCGGATGTATTATACCTCTTCCAATGTGGTTTCCACAACAGTAACGCTTGCTGCCGGTACATATTCTTTCAAACTCAATAGTGGCAATACTTGGTTGGGTAATACCGGAACTATCAATGACGCAACCGGTTCTGGTGGCTGGGATTTTTATGTGACTGACGTCTGCAAACTGAAGGCTTCCGGCGGTACATATACCTTTACCTTCAACACCATCGATAAAAAGCTGACTGTTACTTATTCCTCCTCCGGCGGTGGCGGTGGTACGACGGAAACCCGGACGATCTATTACGACGCAACCCTCTCCAAGCTGAGCTATAGTGTTAACGGCGGACAGCAGATGCTCTACTTGAAGCCGAACCATTATGCCAGCGATGGCGTTACACTGGTTGCGCATTGCTGGGATAATAGCGGTAATTCGGAGTATGTCGTAATGACAAAAGTCAGCGATGACATGTATCAGGCAGCTTTGTCCCGGACATATACCGGTGTGGTTTTCTTCCGAAAGGATCCTAGCAATCCCAACAATAGTCTGGTCGATGGCCAGTATTATAATAAAACTGCTGATTTACAGATTCCTACCAATGGCAATAACTGCTTTACCATCAATGAAAACGAGTGGGATGATGCAAACGGTAGTTGGTCCAAAGTTCAGGAGCCTGGAATTGCTACTATCCCCGCTGCCGATGGAAATGCGGAAGGTTCCGTCCTGAAGATTCACTATTGGAACGACAGCGGTGATTCCGGTGATGTGACCATGACCAAGGCTGTCCAGGGAAATTTCAAGGATGTGTGGAAAGCAGAAATCCCTGGAAATGCGACACATCTCTGCTTCTGGTCCGGTGATACAATTCCCACCTCCGGCTCTTCCATCACAGTAGATCTGGACTTGCCTGAGGATATGGCGAATAACTGCTTCTATGCTGATTCCAGCGATAAGTGTCTGTTTGATGGATCCAAACGTAATGGTTATTGGGGCCAGCCTTATCAGATCCGCAGCGCCGAGTTTATGAAGGATACCGACGTTGTGGACATCCCCACCGGCACCTTTGCTGAGTCTGCCAATACAATTTACATTCCCACCACTTTCTACGATTACTACACCGATTACGAGCTCAACGGCAACAACCGGGATGATTATGGTACAACTTTCTCTGCCTCTTACCAGAGCTGGTACAATTTCCGTCACTTCAATCAGGCTCTGAGCGACTACTACAAGAGTAAGTCCGCAGTCGTGCCCATTTACGTTGGCCACTTCCAGCCCGACTGGGAAGAAAACGGTGAAAAGTGGGGCATCGCCTACTCCGATATTGCCGGTACTCTGAATCTGTATGGCTTCAAAGATGGCAATGCCTATGGTACTACCGACACAGATCAGAAGTACTTCATGTCCGTGAATAACTCCCATATGGATGCCTCGGATCCTGCCACCGGCGGACATACCGACGCTGCTGCCCAGGGCATCGTGGGCAATTCCCTGAGCGGCTACAGCCTGACAGAGAATTCTGTGAATTATGGTATCCTGCAGCCCGCAGGCAGCAGCACAGACATGCCCTTCTTTGACGAGGACTTCCTCAGCGGCAACAACAGCAAGAATACCAAGCTGGGCGAGGTCTATAAGAATGTCGGCTTCCCCTTTACTTTGGAGACTAAGGATAACGGTGTTGCCTACTGGTCCTTTGACAGCAGCAAGACCACCCTCCAGATTAAGGAGAATACCGGCTCTCGGGTGTCCTACGATTACTATCTGACCGAGGCCAGCGGTAATCAGTACTACAATCTGGGTGCCGGCAGCAATCAGCAGACAACTAAGGGTTTCTTCCCCTTTAACCACAACGCAGAGGAGGGCAATGCCAATACCTACAACTACGGTTTCGGTACCCGTATCGACCTGACCTTCAATCTGACTAAGAACGGTATGGTCACCGATAAGTATGGCAATGAGGAACCCATTGTTTTCGAGTTCTCCGGCGACGACGACGTCTGGGTGTTCATCGATGGCAAGCTGGTTCTGGATATCGGCGGCGCCCACGGTAAGGTTGATGGCAAAATCGACTTTGCCAATAAAGAGGCAACCGTCAGTGAGGTCAAGTCCTCCGGCGGCTCCAGAACTGCAGGCCAGGATCTGGCTGTCGACTTCAGCTTGAATGGTAAAAATGAGGACAAGCATACCCTGACCATGTTCTACATGGAGCGTGGTATGTGGGAGTCCAATATGCGCATCACCTTCAACTTCTTCCCACCTGAGGAAATCCTGCCTGAGTACACTACCATGACGGTGGAAAAGGAATGGGATATTCAGGATACTTCTAAGAAGACCAACGTGAATGTTCAGCTCCAGAGAAAGGCTGAAAACGCTACCACCTGGGAAAATGTGGGCAATCCTGTGGCACTGACTTCCCAGAACGACTGGAAGTATACATACACCGATCTGCTGAAGTATGTTGAAGGCAGCGAGAATACCATTGCCTATGATTTCCGCGCAGTCGAGCTGAATGGCTCGCAGGTTCTGAACAACGGCGACACCACCGCCAACGGCCTGGTCGTCAAGTATGGCGATGTCTATGGTAGCGGTGCCACCGGCTATGGTCAGTTGATTACCAACACCCAGCTGGCTCCTGGTGTTACCACGTTTGCTGCATCCAAGGAGTGGAACGTCTTTGATGGCACTAAGATCACAGATGTTCAGGTTCAGCTTCAGCGCAGAACTGGCTCCGGTGCTTGGGAGAATGTAGGCAATCCGGTGACCCTGGGTGGATCGAACAGCTTTACTTATACGTATACGAACATTGACAGATATCCTGCAACCAACACATCGACAAACTATGAATATCGTGTTGTCGAGTTGGATAACGGCAGTGTTCTGGAAAGTGGAGCTACAGCCAATGGATTGGTTGTAACCTACAGTAAATTAGATGGCAGTGCTGAGGCAGGCTTCAGGCAGACGGTTATCAATAGCCAAATCCTTGCACCGGTTGAGCATTCTGTAGTGATTGATTATGGTATCCCTGTGGACATCACGGTGAATCCTCTTTATAAAGAGGTGCTTAATGAGGAACTTGTTATTGATCTCGAGAAGCTTACCCTCCTCATGGGCGATCCCACCAATATGACTGTTGGCACCAGTGCAACGTTTGATACCACTGGCTTGGACGATGAGTACACAGTCGAAAACGGCCACGGTACGTTTACCGTAAATGGTGATAAGATTCGTTATACTCCTGCTGATATGAAGATGGATGTATCGGAGAAGGTTGGATACGTGATCCAGTACGCAGGTGGCTATTACTATTGCTCTACAGTAACAGTCATCCCCGCGGCGAATATCTACTACGAGGACTACTTCCTGACATTTACTGACTCCAAGGTGGAGGATGGCTCATTTGGTAAGTGGAGCGATGCGACAACTGCCGGCGACAAGGCTCAGTCCGAGGACCGTCCCGGCGCGGATGCCAATGATGCTCTGGGCAGTCTGGACGCAGACAATGTCTACGGTTACGATCCCGCCTACAGCGACTACACCGAGCACAGCCTGGGCGGCACACGCTTTGTCACCGTGGACAAGGCAACCGGCGGTGCAACCGTGGCTCCCACTGCCACCTTCACCTTCACCGGTACCGGCTTCGACGTGGTCGGTTTGACCAGCGGCGATTCCGGCGCAATCTGGGTTGAGGTCAAGCAGGGAACTACCACCGTCAAGAGCTACATCGTCAATACCTACTACGGCTACACCTGCAAGCTGTACAACGTGACCTACACCCTCAAGAACGGCAACTGGCGTCTGACGGAAAGCACGCTGGCTCCCGCGGGCGCAGTGGAGAAGAAGGCTGCAAAGCCTGCCAATGCCAAGAATGGCGACACCTCCAAAGGCGTTGAGTATATGTGGGAGATCGACCCCAATGCGGAAGATTGCCTGTATCAGGTTCCCGTCATCAAGGTGGAAAATCTGAACTATGGCACCTACGATGTGACCATCCGGGCAGCCTACTTGACCAGCATGGATATGCAGAAGGACAGCAGTTACACCGTATGGCTGGATGCCATCCGCATCTACAATCCTGCCAAGAATGATAACACCTCCAATGGTGCTTACGAGCAGGACGGCGAGAACAATCCTCACTTTACCAATGTGAAGGATCTGCTGGTGGTACCCGCTGACTTCACCGCCGGCAGCAATGCCAACGGCGTGGTCTTCGTGGATGGCAAGGCTGAGGGTGTTACCATCGCCGAGTATGCAAATCAGGGTCCCAACAACGAGACCTATCTGAAGAACAGCAACGGTATTGCATTTAAGCTCCGCTATAAGGGCACATCCAAGCCCACCATCAACCTGCACATCGGTGCCAAGCTGGCGGTCGGCTCCAGCGCAACGCTGAAGTGCAAC
>JAGKTU010000073.1 GCA_021153265.1 Clostridia bacterium | reverse complement strand
GGCGCCCATTTCCGTTGCCAGGGTGGGCTGGTAGCCGACGGCGGAGGGCATACGGCCCAGCAGTGCGGAAACCTCAGAACCGGCCTGGGTGAAACGGAAGATGTTATCGATGAACAGCAGCACGTCCTGATGCTTCACGTCACGGAAGTATTCTGCCATGGTCAGGCCGGAAAGGCCGACACGCATACGGGCTCCGGGGGGTTCGTTCATCTGACCGAAGACCATGGCGGTCTTGGAGATAACACCGCTTTCGGTCATTTCGTTATAGAGGTCATTACCCTCACGGGTACGCTCGCCGACGCCGGTAAAGACGGAGTAACCGTTGTGGGCGGTGGCGATGTTATAGATCAGCTCCTGGATCAGAACGGTCTTGCCGACGCCTGCGCCGCCGAAGAGGCCGATCTTACCGCCCTTTGCGTAGGGGCAGATCAAGTCGATGACCTTGATGCCGGTCTCGAGGATCTCGGTGGCAGGCTGCTGCTCCTCGTAAGCGGGGGCGGGACGGTGAATGGGCCACTGCTCGGTTTCGGGCATGGGTGCGCCCTCGTCAATGGGCTGACCCAGCAGGTTGAACACACGGCCCAGACAGGCATCGCCCACAGGCACCCGGATGGGTGCGCCGGTGTCGGTGGCCTGAACGCCGCGCTGCAGACCGTCGGTGGAGGACATGGCGATGCAGCGGACCACATTGTCGCCGATGTGCTGGGCGACCTCGGCCACGATGGTCTGATCGCCGTTGGGAATCTCGATCGCGCTGAGCAGCTGGGGAAGCTGGTCATCCGCGAAGCGAATGTCAAGAACGGGACCCATGACCTGGATCACGGTTCCGATGGATTTGGCCATTGGGAATTCAACTCCTTTAGCTGTTGAAAATTAGGGGGAATAGGCTCTGATTAGGAGCCGGCAACGATCTCCGTGATCTCCTGAGTGATGGCTGCCTGACGGGCCCGGTTGAACTTAAGACTTAAGTCTGCGATCATTTCGTCTGCGTTCTTGGTGGCGGAATCCATGGCGGTGCGGCGGGCCGCGGCTTCGGAGGCACGGCTCTCGCACAGGGCGCCATAGACGATGCCGCCCAAATATTCGGGTACGATGGCAGCAAAGACCGTTTCGCTGTCAGGCTCGTAGATCGTTTCGCTGGAAACGCCGGTGGACTTGGTGTCCTCGGCGGTCAGCGGAAGCAGTTTTTCGGTTGCGGGAACTTGGGAAAGGACGGATACAAAGTTGGTATAGGCCACATGGATCTCGTCGAACTCGCCATTTAAGAAGCCACGGCTTAACTGCTTGGCCACGGAGAAGCAGTCTCCAATGTCCATGTCAGCGGCTTCGGCATAGGTGTCCGTCCAGACAGGCACCTTATGGGAGCGGAAATAGTCCACGGCCTTTTTGCCGATGGGAAGAACCACGGCGTCCTTACCCTGAATCTGGGACTGGACCAGCTTGAGAATGTTGCTGTTGTAGCCACCGGCCAGACCGCGGTCGCCGGCAATGACGATATACAGCAGCTTCTTTACCGGGCGCTCCTGAAGATAGGGAGAGGTAAAATCCCGGTTGGAGGACACGATGTCCCGGATGGTATCGGAAAGAATCTCAAAATAGGGGCGGGAGTTCTGAATCTGTGCTTGTGCCCGGCGCAGCTTGGAGGCAGCGACCATTTCCATGGCCTTGGTGATCTGCCGGGTGCTTTCCATGCTGCGGATTCTGGTTTTGATCTCCTTTGTGGAAACGCCAGCCATGTCAGGACACCTCCCTTACTCGCTCTTGGCGAATTCTGCCACCAGAACAGTAAGAGCAGCCTTCAGGCCGTCCTCGGTTTCGGGCTCCAGCTTGCCGGTTTCCCGGATGGCCTCCAGCACATGGCTGTAGCGGCTGTCCATGAACTCATTCAGCCGGCGCTCAAATTCGGGGATCTGATCCACGTCGATGTCATTGAGATAACCCTTGGTGACGGCATAGATGATGCACACCTGATGGGCAACCTCGGCAGGGGCGTTATTGCGCTGCTTCAGAACGGCAACGATCCGCTCACCCAGAGACAGACGGGCTTTGGTATCGGCATCCAGATCGGAACCGAACTGGGCGAAGCTCTGCAGCTCGCGGTACTGGGAGTACAGCAGCTTCAAAGAGCCTGCGACCTTCTTCATGGCCTTGATCTGGGCATCGCCGCCGACACGGGACACAGAGATACCGGGGTTAACGGCGGGCATGATGCCGGCGTTGAACAGCTCGGTCTCCAGGAAGATCTGGCCGTCGGTGATGGAGATGACGTTGGTGGGAATGTAGGCGGAAACGTCACCGGCCTGGGTCTCAATGATGGGCAGAGCGGTCAAAGAGCCGCCGCCCAGCTTGTCGGACAGCTGAGCCGCACGCTCCAGAAGTCTGGAGTGGAGGTAGAAGACGTCGCCGGGGTAGGCTTCACGTCCGGGGGGACGACGGATCAGCAGGGAGATGGCACGGTAGGCCACCGCGTGCTTACTTAAGTCGTCGTAGATCACCAGAACGTCCTTGCCCTGGTGCATGAAGTGCTCACCCATGGAGCAGCCTGCGTAGGGGGCGATATACTGCATGGGAGCCAGCTCGGAAGCGGTGGCGGAGACTACGATGGTGTAGTCCATAGCACCGCTGACAGTCAGGTTTTCAACCAGCTGGGCAACGGTGGAGCGCTTCTGACCGATGGCCACATAGATGCAGATCACATTCTTGCCCTTTTGGTTCAGAATGGTATCGGTGGCGATGGTGGTCTTGCCGGTCTGGCGGTCCCCGATGATCAGCTCACGCTGGCCGCGACCGATGGGGATCATGGAGTCGATGGCCTTGATACCGGTCTGCAGGGGGCGGCTGACGTGCTTACGCTGAATGATGCCGGGAGCGGGCATTTCGATTGCCCGGAAGCCCTCTGCCTCAATGGGGCCTTTGCCGTCGATGGGTTCGCCCAGGGCGTTGACAACACGGCCAATGAGCTTTTCGCCCACGGGGACGGAGACAACACGGCCGGTGCGCTTGACGATATCGCCTTCCTTAATGCCCTGGTCGGAGCCAAGGATGACGATGGATACGGTGTCTTCCTCCAGATTCTGGGCCATGCCGTAGGAGCCGTCGGGGAATTCCACCAACTCGCCTGCCATGCAGTTGTCCAGACCGGAGGCCTTGGCGATGCCGTCACCTACCAGAATGACGACACCGGTTTCGCTGACTTCCAGCTTATTTTCGTAGTTCTTGATCTGACTACGGATGATTTTAGTTATTTCTTCGGGTCTTAATTCCATAGTGTCCCTGCTTTCCTCTTACAGTACGGTATTTTTCAGCAGATTGCGGATGTTTTCCAGGCGGTGAGCCACGGTGTCATCCAGCCGCTGACCGTCATAGTCCAGGCGTACGCCGCCATAGATGCCGGGGTCGACGCGGTTTACAAGCTCGATGGTCTTGCCGGTGATGTTTTCCAGCTTGCCGGTGAGCTTGTCAGCCTGCTCTGCGGACAGTGCCACAGCGGTGACTGCGGTGACGCTCAGAATGCCGTTATCCTGATTGTAGTGCAGCGTGTAGCCCTTGCGGCAGTCGGAAAAATGGCGAATATAGCCCTTTTCCGTCAAAATCTTCATGAAATTCAGAAGGTAGGGGTCGATTTTGCCCCGGAAACTGTCGTCCAGGATCTGGCACCGCTCTGCTTTGGGAAGATTGGGAGAGGACAGCAGCCGCAGAAAGTCCGGCTCCTGAGAGAAACTCTCATCCAGAGCCTTCAGCTCCTCCAGAATGGTCTTGCTCCGGTCTTCTTCCTTGGCAAGCAGATACAATGCCTCGCCATAAACATTTCCTACTCCGGTCATACGCCGTCACCCAGTCCGTCGATGAAGCTGTCGATGAGCTTGGCCTGATCGGCCTCGTTCAGCTCCCGCTCCACCACCTTGCCGGCGATGGCCATAGCCAGACCGGAAATCTCGTTCTTGGCGTCGTTGATGGCTTTCTTCTTCTCTTGGGCGATGTCGGCAGATGCCTTGTCCATAATGGCGGCGGCATCTGCGTTGGCCTTGCGAAGGATCTCTTCCTCTCGTGCCTGTCCGCGGGCCATGGCTTCCTTGACGATACGGTCGGAAGTGGCCTGGGCATCGGAGAGCTTGCGCTGGTACTCATCACGCATGGCCTCGGCATCTGCCTTGGCGGAGTCTGCGTTTGCGTACATATCGTCGATCTCCTTCTGGCGATCGGTGATCATCTTCATCACCGGGCCGAAGAGAAATTTTTTACCAACGAAGAAAATGGTCAGAGTGTTCAGAAGAACGAACAGGGCAGTCCAGGGGTTGATGCCAATAAAACTTTCAAATCCGTTCACTTACTTTGCTCCTTTCGTGAAAAGTTGGGAAAGGGGCTTAGCCGACAGCGAACAGGATCAAGAAAGAGATCAGCAGGGAGTAAATACCGGTGGTTTCGGTGATGGCACAGCCCAGGATCATGTTGGTACGCAGGTTACCGGCAGCCTCGGGCTGACGGGCCATACCCTCCAGAGCCTTGGCGACGGCGTTACCTTCGCCGATAGCGGGGCCGATTGCGCCGATACCCATACACAGGCCGGCACCGATTGCACATGCGGCTTTCACAAAAAACTCATTGAATACAGTACCCATAAAAAATTTCCTCCTAAATGTTGTTGTATATAAATTTTATGGTTGATGAAGTTAGGCCTGCTCAGCCGCATCCGGGGCGGGGCAGGAGCCGGCGACGTAGACCATGGTCAGCAGGCTGAATACCAGCGCCTGGACGAAGCCGGAGAAAAGATCGAAATAGACGGACAGAACAGCGGGGATGCCCAGAGAAAGAATCGGCACGCCGGTGAGGATCTTCAAATGCTGCAGCAGGCCAAACAGACCCAGAGCAAAGAACACGGCGGCGAGGATCTTGAACAAAAGCTTGCTCTTTTTCATGCCCAGCAGGAACAGACCTGCTGCCAGAGCCATCAGAATGACGCACATGAGCCAGCCGCAGGAGGCGATGGCTCCGATCACCAGATCGGACACCAGCGCGAAGGCCGTATAGATGATGGAAGTGATGACACCGCCACCGGCAACGTTGCCGAAATGACGGAAGGCCATGGATACGGGCTGGGCGATCTCGGAGATGATGTTCATGGGGGTCATGACCACAATGGGTTCGGTGAAACCCTTGAGCCAGCCGACAAAGCCGTTATTCTTGATATTATTGTACCAGATGATCACGCTGACCATGATGGCCCAGGTGAGGGTACAGCTGAGGTCCGCGGTGGAGGACCGAAGGAAGCCGGTCAGACCGATCAGAGAGCCGCAGATACTGCTCAGGAAGATGGCGCCGATGAAAGGCAGCCAGTGGGCGTTATGCTCGCCCATGGTATCCACCACCATGTTGTGCAGGATCAGAACGCCTTTCTCAACCAGCACCTGCTTGCCGTCGGGCCGCTTCTTCAGGTGCTTGCCCAGATAGATAAAAGCCGAGCAAAGCAGGATGGTGACGATCAGAGAGGACACCGTGGTCTGGGTGATGTCGATGCCACCGAAAATGGGGATGGTAAAATACTTATATGCGCCGTCAACACTCACGCTCATAGACGTTACTCACCTTTCTTTCTGAAAAATTCCGCCACGGTAATGGTGGGGCGAACAAATACTAAGGGAAGCACCAGAGCGATCAGGTCAAAGAAGCCGCTCTTGGCACAGGCGAAGAGAATGCCGGCCAGTACCAGCATGCGCAGGGGGTAGGAGCTGCTGATCATCTTCTGGCCGCCGGCTACGTCCTGTTTTTCCGCCCGGTCGGCTGCCAGTGTGGCGACGATGGCCATGGCGAAGAAATTTGCAACGGAAATCAGTCCGCCAACCAGTCCGCCCAGCAGGACGGCCACACTGAATCGGCCGATCAGAGCATAAATGCCAAACATCAGACCAACGCAGACGGCAACGCCGATGGCAACAATGCCGGTTTCATGTAATGCAATTTTACGGGATTCCATAGACTCCTCCAAAGGGATCAATGATGGTCGTTGAAGGCCACAGGTGGCGGCTCATCATCTTTTTTCTTCCGGGTGATGAGCTGCATGGCGCGCACGGAAGCGCGAAGGCCCTCGAAGGCGCTGTAAAGACCCAGACCGATGCCGGCAAAGATGACCCATCTGCCCCAGCCACAGCTGTTGTGCAGCCACAGCGCCAGAAAAATAAAGCCGCCAAGGGGCACCGCGATGGACAAGCCCATCTGGGTGAGCCAAACCAGCAAGGTCACATCCTTCATTCTTTCACGCCTCCATAACAATTCACTTTATTATAGCGAAAATAGGGCGGATTTGCAAGAGCGATTTGTAAACATTGGATAAATGACGGTAAAAAATTAAGCAGACAGCATTATGTTTCCACAACAGCCTGAAAGAATACGAAAAGATGGGAAAAGGGCTTTTCATTTTCCTAAAAATATAGTAAAATAAAAATATATACGCACAAAGCGCCCAGAGTATCCATATACTGTAGCGAGGTGGATGCTATGGCAGGTTACATTTGCATCGGTGGGTTGGCGGCTTTCGGGCTGCTGAGTATGCTCTGGTGTCTGTTCGGCTGGCTGCTGCCGTCGGGGAAAAACGGTGTGCTGATCTGCATCGGAGACCCGGTGTTTTTGCACAGATTTCTCTGGCTGCGGAGCCTGGGGCTGCTGAGATGTCCCCTTCGGATCCCGGAGGGGGATTACAGCCAAAAACAGAGGGATGAACTGCTGGAACGGGGCGTGGAAATCTGCAGCCGGGAGCGACTGCTTTCGGAAATAGGAATTGGAGCGGAAGAAGTTTGACACAGGAATTGGAAATTCTTCAAGGCGCGATCAGCGCCGTCGTGTATCAGAATTACGATAACGGCTATGCCGTCCTCCGGCTTTCGGTGGGCGGCGGCCAGACCGTGACGGTGGTGGGAACCATTCCCATGCCCTCCGTTGGCGAGCGGCTGATGGTAACCGGCAAGTGGAGTACCCACAGCAGTTACGGACGGCAGTTTGAGGCGGAATTTTTGGAGCGGCTTATGCCCCAGACCAGTATGGAGATCCTCAGCTATCTGGGAAGCCGGGTCATCAAGGGCATTGGCCCCAGAATGGCGGCAAGGATCGTGGATCGCTTCGGCGACCAGACTCTGGTGATCATGGAGCGGGAGCCGGAAAGACTGGCAGAGGTGTCGGGTATTTCCCGGGAAAAGGCAAAGACCATCGGGGAGGAATTCCGTCTGCAGGTGGGTATGCGGCATCTGATGGAGTTTTTCGCCATGCACCAGCTCAGCGCGGAACTGGCGGTGCGAACCTATAAGCTCTACGGCGACAGCACCATCGAACTGCTCTATGACGATCCGTATCTGCTGATGGAGGATGGGCTGGAAGCGCCGTTCAGCGCTGTGGACAAGTTCGCCATCGAACTGGGTGTGGCCGGGGATGACCCGCGACGGGTGGAAGCCGGTATCCTCTTTGAATTGACCTACAATTTGGGAGCGGGACACAGTTTCCTGCCTCTGGACAAGCTGGTGGCGGCAACAAGCCAGCTCATCAGCGTGGATGCCCAGACAGTCGCGGAGGGCATGAACCGGTTGCTGGAAGCAGATCGGCTGGTGAAGGATACCCTCAATGGCATTGAGGTGGTATATCTGCCGAGGCTGCATGAGGCGGAAACTTATTGCACAAGTCGGCTGCTGTCCTTTGCCAAGGCCCATTTCCCCGAACCTATGGGGCTGGACCGGATGATCCGCAAAGTGGCAAAGCAGAGCGGCATTACATATTCCGAGGAACAAACTCAGGCCATCCGGGAGGCGGCTACCTCCGGGGTGCTGCTGATCACCGGCGGTCCGGGTACGGGTAAAACCACAATTTTAAATGGTATTTTGGAACTGCTGGGACAGATGCAGCTGAAAACCCTGCTGGCAGCACCCACGGGGCGGGCGGCAAAACGGCTCACGGAGGTGACCGGGGAGGAGGCTTCTACCATCCACCGACTGCTGGAAGCCAGCATCGATCCGCACACGGGGAAGATGTTTTTCGTTCGGGATGAAGACAATCCCCTGAAAGCCGACGCGGTGATCGTGGATGAGATGTCCATGGTGGACGTGGAACTGCTGGCGAGTTTGCTTCGGGCAATCCCGGCAGGAAAACGGCTGATTCTGGTGGGCGACCCGGATCAGCTGCCGCCGGTTGGACCGGGATTTCCTTTCAATGATATGCTGCGCAGCGGTGTGCTGCCAACTGCCCGATTGACGGAGATTTTCCGGCAGGCACAGCAGAGCCTCATCGTCATGAACGCCCACCGGGTCAACCGGGGCGAGATGCCCGAACTTCGGGTGACCAACAGCGACTTCTTCTTCATGCGTCGGCAACGGGAGGATGCGGTGGTGCAGCTGATTCGGGATCTTTGCACCACCCGCTTGCCTAAGAATATGGGCCTCCCGGCAGATCAGATCCAAGTGCTGTCGCCTACCAGAAAGGGCGGCGCAGGCACGGGGGAACTGAACCGTATGCTGCAGGCGGCGCTGAATCCGCCCTCCCAAGAGAAGAAAGAGAAGCAATTTGGCGACTATATCTTCCGGGAAGGCGACCGGGTCATGCAGATCCGGAACAATTATGACATCATTTGGAAGAAAACCGACGGCAGTGCCGTGGGAACAGGCATTTTTAACGGTGACGTGGGCGTGATCGCGGCCATCGACCCGGCGGCCCAGACCCTGACGGTGGTCTACGATGATCGGGAGGCCACTTATGACTTCACCCAGCTGAACGAATTGGAGCCTGCCTATGCCATGACGGTGCATAAGAGCCAGGGCAGCGAGTACCGCTGTGTGATCCTGACCTGCTGGAACGGTTCACCCTATCTTCTCAGCCGAAGTGTGCTGTATACCGCCATCACCCGGGCAAGAGAACTGCTGATCATCGTGGGCCGGGAAGAGACCGTGGCGGTGATGACGGAAAATGCCAAGAAAAACCGCCGCTATACGGGACTGAAACTGCGGCTGCAGGGAGACCGGGTATGAAGATCGGTTCTTTGATCGCCGATTGGCTGTTTCCACCGAAGTGCGTACTGTGCCGAAGGGTGCTGAAAAACGGTGAAATTGACCTGTGCAGCGATTGCCGGGCGGAAGCTCCTGTATTTTCACAAGGAAACCTTAAACTTCAATTCCTTGACAGTTACGCCGCTGTCTGGTACTATGAAGAGAAGGTTCGGGAGAGTCTGCTCCGATACAAATTTGGAAACCGCCGCAGTTATGCCCAAAATTACGGCCGGCTGCTGGCGATGAAGCTGCTGGAAATCTATCCCGATGGGTTCGATGTGCTGACCTATGTACCCATCAGCCGCCTGCGGCGGTTAAAACGGGGATATGATCAGGTGGAGCTGCTGGCTAATGCAGTCGGCAGGGAACTGGGGCTCGAACCGAAACAGCTGCTGAAGAAGATCCGGAACAATCCGCCTCAATCGGGACTGGGCGACTATGCCCACCGACGGGCAAATGTTCTGGGAATCTATACAGCTTTGGAATGTGAACAAATCAAGGGCAAACGGATCTTGCTGCTGGACGATATTCTGACCACGGGAGCCACTGCCGGCGAAGCCAGCCGGGTGCTGCTGACCGCCGGGGCGAAGGAAGTCCACTGCGGTGTGGTGGCCGTTGCCCGAAACCATAAAAAGTAGGTGAACTTATGGATCTGCAACTGTTTTCCAATGACCTGGGTGTTGACCTGGGTAACTCCAATGTACTGATCTATGCGGACGGCAAGGGTCTGGTGGTTCGCGAGCCCTGCGTGGTGGCGGTGGACAAGAACACCGGCAACATTCTGCAGGTCGGCGCTGCTGCCCGGAATATGCTGGGCCGTACTCCCGGTAATGTGGTGGCTATGAAGCCCCTGCGCGACGGCATCATATCTGACCATGAGATGACGGTGAAGCTGCTGTCCGCCCTGTTCCGCAATGCCACCAAGGCTTCTGTCTTTACCCCCAAGCCCCGTGTGGTCATCAGCGTACCCAGCGGCGTGACGGAGGTCGAAGAGCGAAGCGTCATCAACGCCGCCATCGAGGCCGGCGCACGCCGTGTGTTCCTGATCGAAGAGCCTCTGGCTGCTGCTCTGGGCGCAGGTCTGGACATCAAGGGCGCAAAGGGCCATCTGGTGGTGGACATCGGCGGCGGTACTACCGATATCGCGGTGCTGAGCATGAACGGCGTTGCGGTTTCCGCATCGCTGAAGGTTGCCGGTGACGCCTTTGACGAGGCCATCGCCCGGTATGTCCGCCGGGAGCATGGCGTGGTCATCGGTCAGGTTACCGCAGAAACTATTAAAATCCAGCTGGGTCAGGTCTATCCCCGGTCTGATGAGCGGAGCATGAACGTCAAGGGTCGGGATGCCAAGACCGGTATGCCCCGGACGGTGACGTTGGTGGCATCTGAGATCTACGATGTGCTGCGCCGTCCTGCCCGGCAGATCGCCGACGAAGTTCTGGCCGTTCTGGAGCAGACCAGCCCGGAACTGGTGTCCGATATCTCCGAGACCGGCATCACCCTCACCGGCGGTTGCAGCCAGATCTGGGGTATGCCCGAACTGCTGATGGAACGCACCGGCATCAACTGCATCGTGGCGGACGATCCGGACTCCTGCGTGGCCTACGGCTGCGGCAAGAGTCTTGCATGGATCAACCACATGCAGGAGGGCCCCATCAACATTGCCAGAAAGCGCATGATGCGCGGATAAGCGAAAAATACCCCGAAGCCGGAAAATACCGGCCTCGGGGTTTCTTTATACGGTTTCGTAGTGATTCATGTCGGAAAAGTTTTGAAAAACCAAGTTTTCTATACGCAAGGAGAAAGTAAGATCCACGGCTTTGAGAGCTTCCCGCAGTGGGGCGAGGTCAGCCTGGGTGTAGCAGCCCGGGCGGAAGTAGGCAAGGGTGATATGGGGCGTCAGGGCGTAGTTCAGGGGAACCACCGGATGGAGCTGGGCATACATCCGACTCAGCCGCTCACGGCTGGTATCGTCTGCCGGTTCTGCGCCCAGTACGATGCTGGTATTGACCATATTAAAGACCCATGTTGCCTTCATGGACAGCGGTGCAGAGTCTTCGGTGCGGATCGTGTTCAGAAT
>JAGKTU010000014.1 GCA_021153265.1 Clostridia bacterium | reverse complement strand
TCGACGAGGTTCGCCGGAAGATGGGCATGGTGTTCCAGCACTTCAATCTCTTCCCCAATATGACCATCCGCAAGAACATCACCCTTGCCCCCGTCCGCACGGGCCTCATGACCCAGGAGGAGGCGGACAAGACCGCCATGCAGCTTCTGAAGCGTGTTGGACTGGAGGAGAAGGCCGATGCCTATCCCGGTCAGCTCTCCGGCGGTCAGAAGCAGCGCATCGCCATTGTCCGGGCGCTGGCTATGAACCCCAAGGTCATTCTCTTCGACGAACCCACCTCCGCGCTGGACCCGGAAATGGTCGGCGAAGTTCTGGAAGTTATGAAGGAGCTGGCCTCTGAAGGCATGACCATGGTGGTGGTCACCCATGAGATGGGCTTTGCCCGTGAGGTGGCAAGCCGTGTTCTGTTCATGGACAACGGTCATATCGTGGAGCAGGGTACTCCCGAGGAGGTCTTCGAGCATCCCAAGCACCCCAGACTTCAGGAATTCCTGTCCAAGGTTCTGTAATGAAAAATCCCAGTCCGTAAGGACTGGGATTTTGTTTACTCCAGAACATGCTCCAGACCCATTTCCAGAATGGTCTTCACATGGTCATCTGCCAGGGAATAGAGGATATTCTTACCCTCCCGGCGGTATTTGATCAGGTGCATCTGCTTCAGCATCCGCAGCTGATGGGAGATGGCGCTCTGGCTCAGCTCCACCGCCTCTGCGATGTCCGTGACGCACAGCTCACTTCTTGCAAGCAGAGAGAGGATATGCACCCGGGTAGGGTCGGCAAAGCCCTTGAACAGTTCTGCGATCTGCTCGAGGATCTCTTTTTCGGGAACGGACTGCAAAAGATACACCACCTTTCTGATTTTTGACTATTGTAACCCCTATTCGGGGATTTTGCAACCTGTTTTTCTTTGTTTAGCGCTGGATGGCCTCCTGCAGGGCCTTCGCCACCGGCAGCATGATCTCCGCTTTCAGCTTTTCCACCTTCCGGTCGTAGGTCAGCAGGCCGTTGATCTCGTCTTCCACGTCGGAAACCTGGGTGTAGATGGCGGCGCACAGACCCTTATGGATGCAGGGGAGGATTTCTTCCATATAGAGCTTCCGAACGGCTTCGTTCAGCTCCTCCAGGCTTCCGCAGCCGCCGTAGCCGTAGGTCTTATCGGGGTTAAAGATATGCCCCTCCGCCGGGTAGGTCTTGCCGCCGAATTCCGACAATACCAGAGGCTTCACGCCGTCGCCCTCCAGCTTGACTTTGCGGAAATACACATGGCGGCTGTCTACGTCGGTCTTTTCACGGCGGAACCAGCCGGAAGTGGAGTCGATCCAGCGACTGTCGTCCAGCTTTTTGAACTGCTCGTACACATTGTCGCTGTCAAACTGTCCCCAAGCCTCGTTGAAGATCGTCCAGTAGAGGATGCAGGGGTGATTTTTCAGCTGCTTGACGGTGGATTCCATGGAGGAAAGGAAGGTTTCACGGGTCTTGGGATCCTTGTGGAGCTTCCGGTCGTCCAGTTTCTGAATGCCGGCGGTGGGCAGGGCGGTGTCCCGGAGGAAGCTGTACTCGCCGTTGTTCACCATGTCCTGGAAGACGATCATGCCCAGCTTGTCGCACTGGTAGTAGAATTCCTCGGGCTCTACCTTGATGTGCTTTCGCAGGACATTGAAGCCAAGCTTCTTCATGGCGAGGATGTCGCTGGCGTAGCATTCCGGGGTGGCGGGGGTGAACAGGCCGTCGGGCCAGTAGCCCTGATCCAGCAGACCGTGGAAGAAGTAGGGCTTGCCGTTGAGCATCAGGCGGGGGTACTTGCCGATTTTCCGGATCTCCAATTGCCGCAAAGCAAAGTAGGATTCCACCCGGTCATCGCCGGCTTCCACGGAAAAATCGTAGAGATAAGGGTCTTCCGGGCTCCAGAAATGGGGTTTGTTGGCGGTGATGGTGACGGATCCATCCACCAGAGGATAGCTGCCCGTTTCCGGAACATTGACCGTACCATCCATAGCAGGCTCGACGGAAATGGTCACGGACGCGCCCTTGTTTTCAATATGCAGCTTCTGAATGTAATTCTGGGGTACGCTCTCCAGCCAAACTGTCTGCCAGATGCCGGACACAGGGGTGTACCACATGCCGCCCCGCTTCATTACCTGCTTGCCGTAGGGCTGAGTCAGGTCGCGCAGGTCATCCATGCAGCGGAAAGCCAGAACATTTTCACCATCCACCAGCGCATCGGTAATGTCGAAGGTGATATTCTCGTAACCGCCGGAATGCTCGCCGATCTTTGTGCCGTTGACGTAGCAGTGCAGATGCTGGTCAGCCGCGCCGATGTGCAGCAGCACCCGGTCTTTGAGGAAACCATCCGGCAGAGTGAATTTGCGCTGGTAGCAAAGGCAGCTACCCTCGGGAAAATGTTCGTGGATGCCGGAGAGGGCGCTTTCCGGACAGAAGGGAACGAGGATCTTCTTCTCATAGGGGTCGGGGAATCGGAAATTCCCCACGCCAAAGTCCCATTCGCCGTTCAGATTCAAATAGGAGTTGCGCTTCATCTGGGGACGGGGATAGACCTCCCAGGGTGTGCCGGTGAGGTTCTCTCCGGCGACGGTATACAGATCATTGAGCATGGGCGTTCTCCTTTTTACGGGACAGGGGAATCACGACAAACCAGATAAACACGGCGGCAATCAGTGCGCCGAGGAAGATGTTCTCATTGGGAATAAAGGCAGCCGTTCCGTCGTCGCCGATGACCTTATCGGCGTTTGCCAGGATCTTTGCGCCGATGGCCGGGCCAATGACGCCGGGGATCAGCACCTGTGCGCAGATACGCAGACCCTGGAACATACCGGATTTATTCTCCGGGGTGTGGGTACGCACCTTAGCGCCTAAGATTGCGCCGCTGCCCAAATATCCGCACATCATGATCAGACTGAAAATGAACACCGGCAGCTTGCTGCGGAAGAAGTAAAGACCCACATAGCCCACCATCAGCAGGATCAGAGTGGGGACGATGGCGGAGCGGAAGCCCTTACGGTCGTAAACGCCGCCGTAGATGCCTGTGAAGACCGCAGCCACCACGATGGCGGGGGCGAAGATCAGCACATAGTCGTCCATTTTCAGGGTTTCGGTGTAGTACAGGATCAGATAGGGCATGAAGATCTGAATGGAGATGTTGAACACAGCCACTGCCAGCAGCGTCAGATACAGCGTAACGTTGCTCTTGACCACACCGGGGCGGAAGCCGTAGAAGATATTGGCGAAATAGTTCTGATTTTCCTCGGTTTTTACCGTGGAGTCCTTGATCAGGAAAATTCCCAGCACGCCGATGGCGATGACGGCGATGCCGATGATGTTAAAGATCGTAGTCCAGCTTTCGGCCTTGTTCAGATCGAAGCTCATGAAGCCGCCGAACACAGCCAGAATCGCCACCAGAGGCATCATGGCGTTGATGCCCTCGATGCTGCCCCGATTGGTGTCATCGGACACATCGGTGAGCCATGCGTTGAAGCAGGCATCGTTGGCGGAAGAGCCGAAGAAGGTCATGACGCAGTCCAGAATGATGGTCAGTGACACACCCACAGCGGCAGCGGAGGCAACGGAAGGGAACAGGGTGTTGATTACGTCCATGCGGATCAGGGAGAAGCTCCAGATGGTCACGCCCCAGACGATGTAGCCACCGCAGATGAAGATCTTCCGCTTGCCCACCTTGTCCGACAGCGCACCGATGATCAGTGTAGTCACGGTGGCGGCGACGGCGGAGGCAGCCACCATGGCGGAGATGGCTTCTGCCGATGCGTTGAACATTTTGTAGATGAATACATTAAAATACATATTCTCCACAACCCATGCGATCTGACCGGTGAGGCTGAAGATTACCAGCGCCAGCCAGAATTTTTTGTCCTTTTTCGGTTTCACTAGAAAACAGCCTCCTTATATATAGTATACCAGTAATTTAGCACACAGAAAAAAGGGTGTCAAGATGGCCTATGTGACAGAAGTTGGTAAATCTGTAAATTGTGAACAAATCTTGACGAAAGTTTGATTTTCCGGTATAATGGTGAGCATATCGCCTAACTTTGAGAAAGGACGTGTGGATTTATGAAAGTCAGCGTCAAAAACATGGACTACGAGCAGGTGATGGCCCTGCCACGGCCTCAGCACAAAGCCCCCAGAAAACCCAATATCTTTTGGCGGACACTGATCCGGTTGCTGTGCATCTTCGGCCTGATGGGCACGGGCTTCCGATTTGAGACCGACGAGCGATTCAAAAAACTGGGCAAGCAGCCCTGCCTGATCCTGATGAACCATACCAGTTTTCAGGATATGGAGATCGCATACCGGATCCTCTATCCCAGAAATCTGTGTATCGTGGCCTCGAACGATGCCTTTATCGGCATGGGCGGCTTTATGTCCTGGCTGATGCTCACCATCGGCTGCATCCCCACCCAGAAATTCGTCACCGACCTGCGACTGGTGCAGGATATGCAGTATTGCTTCAAGAACCTGAATGCCAGCGTGTTGATGTACCCGGAAGCCGGCTACTCCTTCGACGGCACGGCTACCACCCTGCCCAGAAAGATGGGTGTTCTGCTGAAGAAGTACGATGTTCCTGTTGTCATGATCGAGACCTTCGGCCTGTTTGCCCGGAATCCGCTGTACAATGAATTGCAGATCCGCCGGAATGTGAAGATCAGCGCCAAGGTCAAGGTCCTCTACACCCAGGAGGAGATCCGTGAGAAGACCGTCAAGGAACTCTCTGACGGTGTGGATGCCGCCTTCGGCTTTGACCACTTCCGCTGGCAGAAGGAGCAAGGCATCCGGATAGACCAGGACTTCCGTACTGACGGACTGGATCGTATTCTTTATAAATGCGCAAGCTGCGGCACCGAGGGTACGATGAAGGGTAAGGGAACTACCCTGACCTGTGCCGCCTGCGGTAAGACACACACCTTGACGCCCCTTGGCGAGCTGGAGGCTTTGGAGGGTGACACGCCCATTTCGCACATCCCCGACTGGTTCCGCTGGGAGCGGGAGCAGGTGAAGCAGGAAATTCTGGCTGGCAGCTATTTGACGGATACCGACGTGACCATCGCCATGCAGGTGGACTATAAGTCTATTTATATGGTAGGGGAGGGTCACCTGCGCCACGACAATACGGGCTTCACCCTCACCGGCTGCGACGGTAAACTCCACTATACCCAGAAGCCTCAGTCCTGCTTCGGCCTGTATGCCGATTACTATTGGTACGAGATCGCGGATGTGATCTGCATCGGCGACAATGAGACCCACTACTTCCTCTTCCCTAAGGACGAGAAGGTGTCGGTAGCCAAGCTGCGCCTGGCCACCGAGGAAATGTACAAACTCTATAAGTCCCGGCAGCTGAAGGCCCCTGCCGCATATGCGGAGAATTGAGTAATATTGACAAAAAAGCCGGAGAAACCTCGCTATAATTCCACTAATTACGATGGGATCTCCAAGAAGGTGTCAAAATGCACAAAACACAGACAAAACCAACAGCGACTTTGTACACAATAATAAAATGCAAAAAAACATTTGACTTTTTGCCGTGGACAGTGCATAATATAAAACATCTATCAGTAAAAAAGCCGATTTTACAGATAATGACGGAAGTAATCGTTTAGATTTCTGTGAATTCCGGTGTGAAACGCCGGCAACGCTTCTGTGTGTCCGGAGCTTCGCAACGCTGCTGCCGGCTGTGGCGCGGCATGGTAGAATCATTCGTTGTAAGACCATTACTGTAAAGTGTAATTGTCGATAAAAAACAAGAGGGAGGATTTTTTCAATGAAAAAGTTCAAGAAGAGCATGAGCTTGGTGCTGGTGCTTGTCATGGTTCTGAGCTTTGCCGCTTGTGGCAATAAGGGTTCTCAGAATCAGGGCCAGGCTGGTGCCACCACCTACGTAAACCCTTATGCAGATCTCGCCGGTGACTACGACGAGCTGTCTCAGGCTGTTTACGATGACGTCCTGGGTGAGTTCTATACTTACTACATGGATGCAATGGACGAGGAGACCGACTCCATGCGTTATGCCAAGATGGCTATCGCAGAAGCAAAGATGCTGGGCGCCGGTATTTTCCTGCCCACCACTTCCAAGGGCGGTAACTACGCAATGACCCGCAAGGCCCCCTACACCAACACCCCCATCCTGTGGGGCAACGACACCTACCGTTACCATGACGTGATCGTCACCACCGATCCCATCGAGGCTGCTCACTACGCCGAGATGAAGGCTCAGTGGACCGGCATGGTCGGCACCGGTGAGTACGAGGCCTGGGCTAAGAACTACCTGACCGAGAAGGGCTACACCATCAAGGACAACTTCCTGTTCTACTACGATGCTGACCCCGAGACCTGGGACGTTCTGGCTACCTCCAACGCCGCTGACTCCGAGGTTCTGGTTAACACCTACGACGGCCTGGTCGAGTACGACATGGAGAACACCCTGCAGCCCGCTCTGGCTGAGAGCTGGGAAGTCTCCGAGGATGGCCTGACCTACACCTTCAAGATCCGTCAGGGTCAGGTTTGGGTCGACAATCAGGGCCGTAAGGTTGCTGATCTGAAGGCTGATGACTTCGTTGCTGGTATGCAGCACATGATGGACGCTATGGGCGGCCTGGAATACCTGGTCTGCTCCGGTTGCGCCAACATCGTCGGCGCTGACGAGTACGTCAACGGCGACATCACCGACTTCTCCGAGGTCGGCGTTAAGGCTCTGGACGAGTACACCCTGCAGTACACTCTGACTCAGCCCACTTCCTACTTCATGACCATGCTGGGCTACGGCGTCTTCGCTCCCATGAGCCGTGACTACTACATGTCCATGGGCGGCCAGTTCGGCACCGACTACGACACCACTGCTGAGACCTACAAGTACGGCATGGGCCCCGACTCCATCGCTTACTGCGGTCCCTTCCGCATCACCAACTTCACCTCCAACAACACCATCGCTTTCGCTACCAACGAGTCCTACTGGAATGTCGCCGGCAACAACATCAAGTCCATGACCTTCCTGTACACCGATGGTTCCGATCAGCTGAAGCCCTACGACGACTTCTTCAACGGCGTTGTCGATACCATGGGTATGACCAACGAGCGCGTTGAGATCGCTAAGAGCAAGGGTACCTTCGAGAAGTACTCCTTCGTTTCCCAGACCGACGCTACCTCCTACTGCGGCTTCTTCAACATCAACCGTCAGGCTTACGCCAACTTCACCGACGCTTCCGTTGGTGTTTCCCCCAAGTCCGAGGACGACAAGGTCCGCGCCGGCGCTGCTATGCTGAACCAGCACTTCCGTCTGGCTCTGGCTATGTCCATCGACCGCGGTACTTACAATGCTCAGTCCGTCGGTGAGGATCTGAAGTACAACTCCCTGATCAACTCCTACACTCCCGGTAACTTCGTGTTCCTGAAGGAGGATGTCACTGTTCAGATCAACGGTGTTGACACCACCTTCGCTGCTGGTACTTTCTACGGTGCCATCATGCAGGCTCAGCTGGATGCTGACGGTGTTGCTCTGAAGGTTTGGGACGGCAACTCTTCCTCCGGCTTCGATGGCTGGTACAACGTTGAGGCTGCTCAGGCTGAGCTGAACAAGGCTGTTGAGGAGCTGGCTGCTCTGGGTATCGAGATCTCCGCTGAGAACCCCATCTACCTGGATATGCCCGTCCGTACCGACAGCGCTGTCATCATGAACATGAAGAACGTTGTCAAGCAGTCTGTTGAGAAGGCTACCAATGGTCTGATCATCATCAACCTGGTTGAGTACAACACCCAAGATGCTTACCTGGATGCTACCTACTGGTACACCACTGGCAAAGATGCTAACTTCGACCTGAACGACGGTTCCGGTTGGGGCCCCGACTTTGGTGATCCCTCCAGCTACCTGGGCACCATGCTGCCTCAGTACGCTGGCTACATGACCAAGAGCCTGGGTATCTTCTAATAGAAACAATCTGTTAGTACCTGATTAATAAGATAGGGAGGATGGGCGGTTTCGTCCATCCTCCTGACTTGCCGTTTTATGGCGGTACACAATTTGGCAGGAAATGCTGCCCTCAGTGTTTCCAGTGAATTTCTGGTTTGAATATGTGGAATGCTGAGGGCAGTGTTCTCTGTATAATCTGTGTGTTATCTGTGGACTATCCCAAATAAGAGATGAGTGATTGTTTATGACGAAATATTTGATTAACAGAATTATCCGCAGCTTAATTTCTGTTGTGATCGTCGTCGGCGTGATTATGACGATGATCTACTCCATGCTGGATAAGCGGTCTATTTTTGCGACGGATCCTGTCTTTACCAAGCAGAAGAGCAATGCAAAAGAGATCTATATGATGCAGCAGTGGGAACAGTTTGGCTACCTTGACTACATTGCTTACGCCGACTACCTGCTGGAAGAGCAGAAAGCCGGCAATATTGCCCAGGAGGACTTCAAGCGCGTTGCCAAGCTCGGCAATAAGGAAGATGGCTCCGATGACAATGAACTGACTGCCAAGTATGTAAAGCAGTTTATTGAAAAGTACGAAAAAGAAGGCTACAAGATTGTGCGACTGGAAGGCGACACCCAGGGCCGTTCCAAGCGGTATAAGGACGGCGGCGAACCCCGTCTGTATGCCTATCGTGATATCCCCGTCACACAGCGCCTTGTGAAGTACTTTGGCAACCTGTTTAAAGTGGACAATATCCACAATGTAAAGGAAGATATCGGTGAGAGAAAGCTTACCTTCACCCTGTATGACCCTGTCTACGGCGGTGAGAAGTTCTCCCCCGCCATCATGGGCAATGGTACGACCCATAAGTACCTGCTCTATTTTGATTCCAGCTTCCCCTATGTTCACCAGAATCTGCTCACCATCAATCTGGGCAAGTCTTACTCTGTTAATAAGGGCATCGATGTGTTCAACACCATGACCGATTCTCAGGGTTCCTTCAAGTCCAGCATGATCACCTATCCCACCGGTGTGCAGGAGGAGAGTGCCGATGATCTGCATTCTGCTACCTATGTTGCAGATTCCCTGAATATCGGTACTTTCAAGCAGAAGTATTTTGTGGACGACTACACCAGCGTGATCACCAGAAAAGAAGGCATGTCCAAGATGGGCTATTCCTTTGTGATCGGTATCATTGCTGTCATGCTGACTTATGTCATCGCAATTCCCCTCGGTATCCTGATGGCACTGCGGAAGGACAAGTTCCTGGATAAGCTGGGAACCTGCTATATCGTCTTTATCACTGCCGTTCCGTCTCTGGCATATATCTTCATGTTCAAGGCTGTTGGTGGCAACTTGTTCAAGCTGCCTACAACATTTAATATGGAAAATCCCACCTGGCTGATGTATATTCTGCCCATCATTTCTCTGGCTCTGCCTGCAATTGCCAACCAGATGAAGTGGCTGCGCCGCTATATGATCGATCAGATGAACTCCGACTATGTTAAGTTCGCCCGTTCCGGCGGTCTGAGCGAGGGTGAGATCTTCTCCAAGCACATTCTGAAGAATGCCATTATTCCCATCGTACACGGTGTTCCCTCCAGCGTTCTGTTCGCTATGACCGGCGCAATTATTACGGAGCGTGTGTACGTGGTTCCCGGTGCCGGTAATCTGCTGACCACCGCAATCAACGCATATGATAATGGTGTTATCGTTGGCGTGGCACTGTTCTATGCCATCCTGACTGTAACTTCCATCATTCTGGGCGACGTTCTGATGTCCGTAATGGATCCCAGAATTTCCTTCACCACGAAAGCGAGGTAATCGGCTATGTCTGAAAATAGAATTGATGTTACTGATCTGAATATGTCTGATGCCGATTTGTTCGCAATTGTGAATCATGACGATCTGGAGTCCGAAAAGATCACGGCTCCCCGGTATTCCTATTGGAAATCGGTGTTCCGCGTGTTCTTCCGCAAGAAGATCAATGTTGTTGTTCTGTCCATTCTGGCAGCTCTGATTGCCTTCACCTATATTTATCCTGCCGTTATCGGCTATGATGCAACCGTGGATCCCTATATCAACCTGCTGGACCCCGACGGCAAGCATCTGGCCCCTGCCGCAGCTATGGAGCACTATGGCTCTGAGCTGAAGTGGGTGCTGGGCTCCGGTAAGGCCGGTGAATCCACCTTTGACGCCATTTGGTATGGCTCCAGCATCTCGGTGTCTCTGGCGTTGATCTGCGCAGTGATCAATATGACCGTTGGTGTCATCATTGGTGCGATCTGGGGCTTCAGCAAGAAGTTCGACATTTTCATGACGGAAGTCTACAATGTCATCGCCAATGTTCCTTATATTCTGCTGATTTCCGTTGTCGTTCTGATCATGTCCGCCAGCTTCTGGTCTATGGTCTTCGCGCTGACGGTCACCGGCTGGATTGGTATCGCATATTTTATCCGTACGCAGGTTATTATCATTCGTGACCGCGAGTACAACCTGGCTTCCCGTTGCCTGGGTACTCCCATCAACCGTATTGCAACCAAGAACATTCTGCCCTTCATGACTTCTGTCATCGTGACTCTGGCCGCAACGGAAATCCCCTCCTATATTTCTTACGAGGTGTTCCTGAGCTACATCGGCATGGGTCTGAGCGATATGTCTCTGGGTAAGTTGATTCAGGCTGCGCAGTCCGCCATGGTTACCCCCGGCTGGGAGTTCGAGTTCTGGAGCCCTGTTGCCATTGCCTCCATTATCACCATCGTGCTTTACGTCGTTGGTCAGAACCTCGGCGACGCATCCGACCCCAGAACCCATATGTAAGAGGTGTCAGGTATGGAAAATAGAAAAGTATTACTCTCTGTTGACAACCTGCACGTCAACTTTAAGGTGCGCGGCAGAACGTTGTCTGCAATCCGGGGTATCTCTCTGGATTTTTACGAAAATGAGTCCGTTGCCATTGTCGGTGAGTCCGGCTCCGGTAAGTCTGTCTTCACCAAGACCTTCGCCGGCATGCTGGAGACCAATGGCTATATCAGCGAAGGCTCCATCATCTTCAATGATGAAGAGCTGGCCGACACCACGGTTAAGCTGAATGGACAGGCGAAGTCTATGATCGCCAATGCCTGGTCCAAGCTGAATCAGTTTGCTCAGCTGGAGCATGGTGCCGAGATTTATAAGCAGATTCTGGAACTGGAATCTGAGCGCAAGGCAAAGGGTTTCCTTTCTCAGGAAGAAGAGGAAGCTTTTGACACCAAGCTGAAGGATCTGAACTACCGTCGGACCGAGCTGTACAATCAGAAGCTGACTGTGGACACCAGAAAGGAAAAGGCTCGTCTGAAGGAGCTGACTGCCCTGATCAACGACATGGATGCCGAGATCAAAGCAGTTACGAAGCTGCGCGAGGAAACCATTGCTGCCAATAAGAAGTCTCTGAAGAACGATGTTGCATATCAGAAGGACTATGATGCAAAGAAGGCTGCTCTGAAAGCATCTTATGAGCAGGAGATCCAGAAGCCTATCTCCGACGAAACCAAGGACAGAAATGAGATCATCGCTAAGGAAATCTATCTTTCCATTGGCCGCTATCCCATGTATAAGAAGGTCAAGTTCCTGCGTGAACTGCTGAAGTCCTTCAAGAAGGCTATGCGCATGGGTCTGGACCTGAATGATGACAATGTCCGTAACGCTGTCTTTGATGAAGTTGTCTTCCGGGTCAAGTATCTGGATGAGACTGAAGAGATCCTGCATGGTAAGTGCGTGCTGAACCTGGCAAAGGTCAAGTACAGCAAGGACTGGACCAAGATCCGCGGCGGCAAGATCGCCACTGTCTTCCAGGACCCCATGACTTCTCTGAACCCCATCATCACCATCGGCAAGCAGATCACCTCCGTGATTCTGAAGCATCAGAATTGCTCCGAGCTGGAAGCCCGTGAGCGCGCACTGATCCTGATGAAGAAGGTCGGTATTCCCAACGCGGAAGCCCGTTTCGATGACTATCCCTTCCAGTATTCCGGCGGTATGCGTCAGCGTATCGTTATCGCAATCGCCCTGTCCTGCCAGCCCAAGATCCTGATCTGTGACGAGCCCACCACCGCTCTGGACGTTACCATTCAGGCTCAGATTCTGAAGCTGATCAAGGATCTGCAGAAGGAATTCAATTACACCATCGTCTTCATTACCCATGACCTGGGCGTGGTTGCCAATGTTGCCGACCGTGTTGCCGTTCTGTATGGCGGTCAGGTCGTGGAGCTGGGCACCTGTGAAGAAGTCTTCTACGATCCCAGACATCCCTATACTTGGGCGCTGCTGTCCTCTCTGCCTCAGCTTGCCCAGAGAAACACCAAGCTCTATTCCATCACCGGTACCCCTCCTTCTCTGTACAATAAGATCGTGGGCGATGCATTTGCACCCCGTAACCCCTACTGCCTGAAGATCGATACCCTGAAGGAGCCTCCCATGTTCCAGATTTCCGACACCCATTTTGCCAAGACCTGGCTGTTGGATCCCAGAGCACCGAAGGTGGAAAAGCCTGAAATCATTCAGAATATCCACGAAAAGCTTGTGGATGCATTTAATATTTAAGGAGGAAAACGGTTTGGCTAAAGAATATAAAGCAAGTTGCTTGCCCGAACACGGTCCTCTGGACGAAAACGGCCGTGAGATCCTGCTGAGCCTGAAGAATGTGGACATCACATTTGGCAAGGGCGACAATGCGGTGAAGGCTGTTAAGAATGCAAGCTTTGATATTTACAAGGGTGAGACTTTCTCTCTGGTTGGTGAGTCCGGCTCCGGCAAGACCACCATCGGCCGTGCTGTGATTCGCGTGAATCCCTGTGCTGCCGGCGAGATTCAGTACAAGGGTGTTCGGATCTCCGGCAAGACCAGCAAGAAGCTGGACCGCGAGGTCATCCGAAACATCCAGATGGTCTTCCAGGATCCTGCTGCATCTCTGAACGAGCGTGCTACGGTTGATTATATCGTTTCGGAAGGTCTGTATAACTTCCACCTCTTCGAGAACGAGAACGACCGCGTGCAGAAAGTCGAGAAGATGATCAATGAGGTCGGTCTGCTGCCCGAGCATTTGACCCGTTACCCCCATGAGTTCTCCGGTGGTCAGCGTCAGCGTATCGGTCTGGCTCGTGCAATGGTCATGGAGCCCGAGCTGGTCATCGCCGATGAGCCCATCTCCGCACTGGATGTGTCCATCCGTGCGCAGGTTCTGAACCTGCTGAAGAAGTTCCAGAAGGAGCAGGATGTTACCTACCTGTTCATTGCCCACGATCTGTCCATTGTTCGCTTCATTTCTGACAGAATCGGCGTTATCTACAAGGGCGATATCGTGGAAATTGCAGAGGCGGAAGAACTGTTTGACTTCCCGATGCATCCTTATACCCGCAGCCTGATTTCTGCGATCCCCATTCCCGATCCGCTGCTGGAAAAGAACAAGGTTCTGTTTACCTACGATCCTTCCGTCCATGATTATTCCGAGGACAAGCCTGAACTGGTGGATATCGGAAATAACCACTATGTGTTCGGCAACAAGAAGGAAATCGAAGAGTATAAGGCACTGCGGCAGAATGGCGAGAAGCTGAAGTCCATCACGATTCTGGACCCCAATGCATCTCAGGAGGAGAAGAAGATCGCGGAGGCATCCATTCCCACGGATGCAGGCATCATTGAAGCTCCTCTGCATGACACCGGCAGCAAGTGGTACGCATTCCTGTCCTTCCTGCTGCCTCTGCTGGGTCTGATCGGCGGCTTGGTATTCCGCAAATTCAACTATATTCGCAATTACAAGGCCTGCAAGAAGGGCGCAATCGCTGGTTTGATTACCATCGGCGTCGTATTGGCTTTGTTTGGCCTGCTGTTGCTATTGGCGGTCATATAATGTTTCTGATTCCGTGCGGAGCGGCTTTCTGCCGCTTCGCACGGTTCCATTTTAGGAGGTTTTATGAAAAAAACACCACGGGATAGAACGCCCAGATTAAAACCTGTTAAACAAATTGAACTGTCTGAAAAGAACATCAAGATTCGCTGGATTTTGATCGCGGTTCTTCTGATCATCGCACTTGTGGCATTTGGCATTGGAATCCATGCTTTTTTCTCAACCGAACCCGGCTGGCAGCAGGTGACGGTCAGTGAGAAAGCACCCAACTGCAGCTACGATTTTGTCCTGATGTATGACTTCACGGATTATGGCGGATCAGCCTCTGCGGTCAACCGGAAGATCACCGCGATGTATACCGAACAGACTCAGAAAGCATATCAGCTTTTCAGCACCGACGATGTGGAAACGAAACTGCACAACCTGTATTATTTGAATAACCATTTGAATGAAACGGTGCAGATCGATCCTGTTTTGTATGACGCGTTGGCACTGATCGTGGAATATAACTCCCGGTACCCCTATCTGGCCCCGGTCTACACCGAGTATGACCGGATCTTTATCAGCGATAACGATTTGGATGCATCTTTGTATGACCCGGCTTACAACCCGGAACTGGCAGCATATATCGCGGAAGCGGCAGCTTTTGCAAACGATCCTCAGATGATTCAGCTTCAGATTTTGGGAGGTAACAAGGTAAGACTGGAGGTTTCCCGGGAGTATCTTGACTTTATCGAGGAAAATGGCATCGAAACGGTGTTTGATTTCGGCTGGATGCGGAATGCATTTGTTGCGGATTATATTGCCGATTCCCTCCGCGCGGAAGGCTTCACGCACGGATATATTGCCAGTTACGATGGCTTTACAAGAAATCTGGATGAAAGAGGGAAACCATTCTCCTTCAATCTGTTCCACAGACAGGGTCAGGACATTCTCATTCCTGCGAAGATCGACTATGACCGGCCAATGAGCATTGTATTCCTGCGAAACTATCCTATGGGCGAGTCGGACCGCTGGCACTATTATGCCTATGCAGACGGCAGCATTGCTTCCACTTATCTGGCGCCAACCGACGGCAAGAGTAAGAGTGCCACCGAAAATATGGTGGCTTATTCTCAAAATCTTGGCTGTGCGGAGGTTCTGCTGCGCATGGCTCCGCTGTATATTAACGACACCATGGATATGCAGATGATTTCTGCGCTGGAGCAGGATCAGATTTATACGATCTGGTATGAGGGGACAAACCTTCATTACAATGATCCGAAGCTATCCCCGGCTCTGCTCCCGGTGGAACAGGGCTATTCCTATACACTGGCTCCTGAAAAGTAATAAAATGGACTTCGCGTACTGCGAAGTCCATTTTACATGAAAAATCCCGATGCGATTGACCAGATCGCATCGGGATTTTTACAGAAAAAAGAGAGGTAGGAAAATGAAAAAGATATTCATGCTTTATGTCATTATTATACCCCGCGGATTTTAAGAAAATAAGTGGGCAAATATTAAATAAGTATGAAGTTGCGCGTTTAGAATGGGAGATACCAGTCCGGGAATTTTTCAAACACCTTGATCTCCTCGCCCCAAGGGAAGCTGATCCGGCAGGAGAACAGCATAGGGGCAGCGGCGTCATCACGGGAGCCGTATTTGTGGTCGCCCACCAGGGGGAAACCTCGACTGGCGAACTGCACACGGATCTGATGGCTGCGCCCGGTGTGCAGCCGGACGTGAACAAGGCTCTTTTCGCCGGAACGAAGGCATTGATACTCCAAACGTGCGAGTTTTACGCCCTTTCGCTCTTTTTTGACCACAAAAACCTTATTTTTCCGACTGTCTTTAAATAGAAAATCCGTCCAGTCGCCGCTTTCCGGGGGCGCGCCATGAACCATGGCCACATATTCTTTTACCATCCGTCCGTCCTGCACCGCCTTGGACAGTTTAGCGGCTGCCGGCTTTGTGCGCGCATAGACCATCACGCCACCCACATTTTTGTCCAGCCGATGGATGGGGAAGATTTCGCCGCCCAGAAGTTCTTTCAGCGCATTGGGCAGTTCCGCCTCCGAGTCCAGCCCCACGGGCTTGACACAGACAGCCAAGTGTTTATCAGAATACAGAATTTCCATTGTATGCCTCCTAAATCCGGGAGATGATCTGCTCGTTATGTTGATTATATCACATATTTCGGAAAAATCAAAAGTTGCGCTTGCAACATTCCGGAAAAAATGTATAATAGAGAGGATAGAAACGGAGGAAACAACATGACAACTCAAGATTTTCAGAAACGTTCACCTTTGGTGATCTTTCTGTCCTATTTCAAAAACCACAAGGGGCTCTTTGCCATCGATGTGCTCTGCGCCGTTGGCATCGCCGCCATTGACCTGATGTTCCCGTTGGTCACCCGCAGCGCCCTGTACGATATGCTGCCCAATCAGATGTACAAGACTTTCTTTACGGTCATGGTTATCGTGCTGAGCTGCTATCTGCTGCGCTCTTTCCTGCAGTTCATCGTGGCCTACTACGGCCATACCTTCGGCATCCGGGTGGAGGCGGACATCCGCAAAGACCTCTTCGCCCATATGCAGCGGATGAGTTTTGATTTTTACGACTCTAACCGCACCGGTGTCCTCATGAGCCGCCTGACTTCGGACCTGTTTGAACTGACGGAACTGGCTCATCATGGCCCGGAGGATCTTCTGACCTCGGTGCTTACCATCATCGGCGCATTGATCGTCATGGTGTCCATCCGTTGGGAGCTGGCCGTGATCGTAGCACTGATGATCCCGGTGTTCCTCATCGTGGTCATGGCCATGCGCAAGAGCATGGGCCGGGCCTCCCGTGCCGCCAAGGAGAAAACCGGCCATATCAATCAGGAAATCGAGAGCAGCCTCTCCGGTTTTCGCACCGCCAAGGCCTTCGCCAACGAGGATGTGGAGAACGCCCGGTTCAATGCTGCCAATGAATTGTTCAAGGACTCCAAGCGGGACTTTCACAAGGCCATGGGCCGTTTCCACAGCAGCGTGGAGTTCTTCCTGTGCAGCTTGAATGTGGTGATCATCGGCGTGGGCGGCTATTTCGTTATGAAGGGCGGCATGGACTATCGGGATCTGCTGACCTTTACCCTCTACATCGCCTCCTTCGTCAGCCCCATGCGCAAGCTCTCCGGCTTTTCCGAGATGTTCGCCAATGGTTTTGCCGGCCTCAACCGCTTTGTGACCATCATGCGTACCGAACCTACCCTGCAGGATAAGCCCGATGCTAAGGCACTTAAGGATGTGAAGGGCGGCATCACTGTGGACAACGTCAGCTTTGCCTATGACGGCAATCTGGACGTGCTGCGGCAGGTTTCTCTGGAGGTGCAGCCCGGCGAGACCCTGGCCATCGTCGGCCCTTCCGGCGGCGGCAAGACCACCCTTTGCCAGTTGATTCCCCGGTTCTACGATGTGTCCACCGGCTCTATTTCCATCGACGGACTGGATATCCGGGATGTGCCCCAGCGCTCTATTCATGAGAATATCGGCATCGTCCAGCAGGATGTGTTCCTCTTCGCCGACACGATTTTCGAGAATATCCGCTACGGCAAGCCCGATGCCACCATGGAAGAGGTCATCGAGGCCGCCAAGAAGGCGGAAATCTACGAGGATATCCTCGCCATGCCCCAGGGCTTCGACACCTATGTGGGCGAGCGTGGTACGCTCCTCTCCGGCGGACAGAAACAGCGCGTGGCAATTGCCCGAATCTTCCTGAAGAATCCCCCCATTCTGATTCTGGACGAAGCTACCTCCGCGCTGGATTCCGTGACGGAAGC
Source organism: Clostridia bacterium (assembly GCA_021153265.1). GTDB lineage: Bacteria > Bacillota > Clostridia > Oscillospirales > Oscillospiraceae > Faecousia. The sequence goes on along the minus strand of JAGKTU010000014.1, from coordinate 16,897 downwards.
CAAAATCCAGCGGGCCTTCGATGCCCTCGCCAAGGGCAGAACAACCTTGATCATTGCCCACCGCTTAAGCACCATCCGGGCAGCAAACCGCATCGTGTCCATTGCTGATGGCATCATCACCGAGTGCGGCAGCCACGAGGAACTGCTGCAAAAGGGCGGTATCTATGCCGACCTCTACCGTACCCAGAATGCCTTGGCGCTGGAAGCTATGAAGTAATCATATCGCAAGCGCAGTTCGGCAAACTTGAATTTATCTAACAGCTTATATATCCTAATTTTGATGCGGTAGTCACAAAAAGAGGTGTAATACTTTGAAAAAGTTATTCAAGGCAATCAGAGATAAAAACATTGAATTGGTAAAGCAGTTAATCGCCAGCAATCCAGAACTTGTAAATTGCACGGCAAAACAGCCCCCAAAAAAAGATGATGGCCAATCACCGTTGCAGGTTGCATTGAAAACAGGAGCTTTTGATATTGCTGAATTTTTGATTGATAATGGCGCGGATTTGAACTTTATGGAGGATGAATCCTGTTGCAATACATGGAGAGCCCCCGTTATTCATGACGCAATTAACGCAGCGGTGATGAGCAGTCGCTGGAACACGAATAATCAGTATACGGGTTTTGAAGTCTTTTCCACCAAAGAAAAAGCCATAATTGCAAGGAAAATATTAGAGAAAATGCTGCAATTAGGTTCTGACCTTAACAAGTTGGATTCCTCTGGCAATTCGGGTATTTGGAGATACTGTTTGCAGGCAAACCAAATATTGCCAAGGTTTAATTACGCTACAAATTGCGAATGCGACGATAGAATTTTTACAGTTGAATTAGAAACCGATTTGCTCAGCATTCTAAAATTGCTGTGCAAATATGGTGCTGACTTGAGTTATGCATCACCGAATGTCGGACTTACTGTTAAGGCATTTTACTCCAACGGTTCAATGGCAAAACTCTTAAGTCATGTAGAATGACATAACCCACCTGCCTGCCAATTTGAAAAAACGCAAAAAAAAAGAACCGCCTGGATTCAGGCGGTTCTTATCATTTGTGATCACATCTTCTCGGGTGCTTCGAAGCCCAGAATGTGGATGCAGGTTTCGAGGATCCGCTTGGCAAGACCGATCAGGGCGATGTAGCCTGCCTTCAGCTCCTCGTTCTCCTCGCCCAGGATGCGAGTCTCATGGTAGAACTTGTTCACCGCACCGGCCAACTCATAAATATAGGCGCAGACCAGATTGGGGGCGGCAGCGTTCAGCGCGGACTCCATGCTGGGGCCGAACTTGGTCAGGCTGAGCATCAGATCCTTGGCGAAGGGATTTGCAGGCACGGCAATGGGCAGATGCTCCCAAGCGCCGTATTTTGCCAGAATGCTCTTGATGCGCACGATGGTGTAGAGAATATAGGGGCCGGTATTACCCTCGAAAGCGGCGAACCGCTCTAAGTCAAAGTTATAGTCCTTGGTGGGCTGGTTGCTCAGATCGCCGTACTTCAGGGCAGCAAGAGCGATCTTGGCGGTGGTATCCTCCACCTCGTTTTCGCCCACGATCTTGTTTTCGACCACCTTTGCCCGGACAAAGTCGGTCATATCGGCAATCAGCTGCTCTAAGCGCAGAGTGCCGCCGTCGCGGGTCTTGAAGGGCTTGCCGTCCTTGCCGTTCATGGTGCCGTGACCCACGTGGGCCAGCTCAGTGTCGGCGCTGACAATACCGCTCTTCTTGGCGGCACGGAAGACCTGCTCAAAGTGCAGATTCTGCCGCTTGTCGGTGACGTAGAGCATCTTCTCTGGCTTCCAGTCCTCCATACGCTGGACCATGGTAGCAAGGTCGGTGGTGGCATAGATGGCAGAGCCGTCGGACTTGATGAGGATCATGGGAGGAACTTCCTTCTTGTCGGTTTCCTCGGCAACGGGGATGACCCATGCGCCCTCACTCTGCACGGCGAAGCCGCGAGCCTTCAGATCCTCCACCATGGCAGGGATGTAGGGATCGGCATCGCTCTCGCCCAGCCACTTTTCGAAGTGGACATCCAGCTTGTCGTAGATCCGGCGCAGGTCGGGCAGGGAAACGCCCATGATGTGATCCCAGATGGCCCGGTAGCCGGGACGGCCCTGCTGCAGCTCGAAGGTGGCGATGTGAGCCTTTTCGGCAAATTCGGGGTCCTTCTTCTTGGAAGATGCGGTGGGGTAGATCTCCTCCAGCTCGCTTAAGGTGAAGGGGGACTCGGCAGGGTAGGGACCTGTGTAATTCTCGTCGAAATAGGGCAGGTCGGGCTGCCGCTCGTGAAGCTCCGCGATGATCAGACCCATCTGCAGACCCCAGTCGCCTAAGTGCACGTCGCCGATGGTGTTGTAGCCCATGAAGCTGTGCAGCCGCTTCAGTGCTTCGCCGATGATGGCAGGGCGGAGGTGACCGATGTGCAGGGGCTTTGCCACGTTGGCTCCGCCGTAGTCCACCACGATGGTCTTACCTTCGCCAACCTTGGAGACACCAAAGTCGGCAGCAGTGCGCATGCCTTCCAGATAGCTCCGGAGGAAGCTGTCGCTAAGCTTCAGATTGATGAAACCGGGCATGACAGCCTCCACCATGGAGTAGTCGTTGGCATCCAGCTTCTCAGCCACAGCTTTGGCGATCATGATGGGGGCGCACTTATACTGCTTTGCGGCAGCCAGCGCGCCGTTGCACTGGTATTCGCACAGGTCGGGGCGGTTGGAAACCGTCACTCGACCAAAAGATGCCTCGTAGCCGGCATCCACGAATGCCTGCTGCATCTTGGCAGTGATAATATCTAAGATTTTTTCCATAATTATCTTCCTTACTGCTGCTTGTTCTCAGCCATCCAAGCCAGATAGTCATCGTAAGTGCCGTACTTGTCGATGATGGTGCCGTCGGGCTGGAAGGCGATGACGCGGTTACAGGTAGAGGTCAGCATTTCGTGGTCATGGGAAGCCAGCAGCACAACACCGGGGAAGGCTTCCAGACCCTTGTTGACAGCCTGAATGGACTCCATGTCCAGATGGTTGGTGGGCTGGTCCAGCAGCACTACGTTGGCACCGCTGAGCATCATCTTGGAGAGCATGCAGCGAACCTTTTCGCCACCGGAGAGCACGTCCACGGGCTTGAATACATCGTCATTGCCGAAGAGCATCCGGCCAAGGAAGCCGCGCAGGTACACATCGTCCTTCTTGGCGGAGTACTGACGCAGCCAGTCCACCAGCTCCATCTTGTTGCCCTCGAAATACTCGGAGTTGTCCTTGGGCAGGTAGCTGCGAATGGTGGAAACGCCCCACTTGATGCTGCCTTCGTCAGGCTCCAGCTCGCCCATCAGCACCTTGAACAGGGCGGTCTGTGCCAGCTCGTTCTCGCCCACGAAGGCGATCTTGTCGGTACGGTTGACAGAGAAGTAGACCTTGTCCAGCAGCTTCACGCCGTCCACGGTAACGGAAACGTCCTTGACAGTCAGAACGTCCTTGCCCAGCTCACGCTCTTGCTGGAAGCCCACGAAGGGATAGCGGCGGGTGGAACAGGGCATCTCCTCAACGGTCAGCTTGTCCAGCAGCTTGCGGCGGGCGGTAGCCTGCTTGGCCTTGGACTTATTGGCAGAGAAACGCTGGATGAACAGCTGCAGCTCTTCGATCTTTTCCTGGTTCTTCTTGTTCTTGTTGCGGATCATGGCCTGAACCATCTGAGAGGACTCGTACCAGAAGTCGTAGTTACCCACGTACATCTTGATCTTGCCGTAGTCGATATCCACGGTGTGGGTGCAGACGGTGTTCAGGAAGTGGCGGTCGTGGGACACGGCGATGACCATGCCGGGGAAGTCTAAGAGGAAGTCTTCCAGCCAGTTGATGGCTTCGATGTCCAGGTTGTTGGTGGGCTCGTCCAGCATGATGATGTCGGGGTTGCCGAACAGCGCCTGGGCAAGCAGAACCTTAACCTTCAGACGGGGGTCGGTATCGCCCATCATATCGTAGTGGATATCGGTGCTAATGCCGAGACCCTGCAGCAGACGGCTGGCGTCGGACTCAGCTTCCCAGCCGCCCAGCTCGGCAAATTCAGCCTCCAGATCGGCGGCGCGCAGGCCATCCTCGTCGGAGAAGTCTTCCTTCTCGTAGATAGCGTCCTTTTCCTTCATCACGTCATACAGATGCTGGTTGCCCATGATGACGGTGTCCATGATGGAGAAGTCATCGTAGGCGTTCTGGTTCTGCTTCAGAACGGAAACGCGCTTGTCGGGGTCAACGGCGATATGACCGGTGGTGGATTCCAGCTCACCGGTGAGGATGCGCAGGAAGGTGGACTTGCCGGCGCCGTTGGCACCGATGATGCCATAGCAGTTGCCGGGGAGGAACTGGAGGTCAACATGCTGGAACAGCCACTGACCGCCAAACTGCATACCTAAGTTGGATACTGTGATCATTTCGTACTCCTTTATATCAATAATATTATTTCCTTGTTCATTTCTGCGCTGGGCGCATAATCATACATTATAATAATAACATATTTTCGGAAATAATCAATGGTTTTAGGCATGAATTAGGAAGATACATTTATGAACAAAGGTAAAATTTTCTCCCCCGGGGGTTGCAATTTCCCAAATGCGCGCTATAATATTAGCACTCACACACAAAGAGTGCTAAAAATGCGAAAGGATGAATCAGCACTATGGAAAAATTCCAGTTCAAAGCAGAATCCCAGCGCCTGCTGGATCTGATGATCAACTCTATCTACACCCACCGGGAGATCTTCCTCCGGGAGATCATCTCCAACGCCTCCGATGCCATCGACAAGCTGGCGTACACCGCCCTTACCGACGAAAAGGTGGGCTTAAACCGGGATGACTTCGCCATCACCATCACCCGTGACAAGGAAAAGGGTATCCTCACTGTTTCCGACAATGGCATCGGCATGAACAGAGCCGAAATGGAGGAAAACCTCGGCACCATCGCTAAGTCCGGCTCTCTGGGCTTCAAGCAGACCATGCAGAAGCAGGAGGATATCGACATCATCGGCCAGTTCGGCGTGGGCTTCTATTCTGCATTCATGGTGGCCTCCTCCGTCACCGTCATTTCCAAGAAATACGGTTCTGAGAAGGCATGGAAGTGGATCTCCGACGGCGCAGACGGTTACACCATCGAGGAAACCGAGCGCGCCACCCCCGGTACGGATGTCATCATGACCCTGAAGGCCGACACCGAGGAGGATAAGTTCTCCGAATTCTTAGAGGAATACGAGATCCGCAACCTCATCCGCAAGTATTCCGACTATATCCGCTATCCCATCCGCATGGAGGTGGAGAAGTCCCGGAAGAAGGAGGATTCCGACGATTACGAGCAGTATACCGAGATGGAAACCCTCAACTCCATGGTCCCCATCTGGCACCGGGCCAAGAAGGACGTCACCGCGGAGGAATACGAAACCTTCTACCGGGAGAAGTTCTTCGACTACAATAAGCCCCTGCGGACGATCCACTCCAGCGCCGAGGGCAGCGTCTCCTTCAAGGCTCTGCTCTATGTCCCCGGCAAGGCTCCTATGGATTATTACTCCCGGGACTTCAAGCGCGGTCTGCAGCTTTACTCCGCCGGTGTTATGATCATGGACAACTGCGAAGACCTGCTGCCGGAGTACTTCGGTTTTGTCCGGGGCATCGTGGACAGCCAGGATCTGTCCCTGAACATCAGCCGTGAGATGCTCCAGCACAACCGCCAGCTGACTATCATCGCCCGGAACATCGAAAAGAAGATCAAGTCCGAGCTGAAAGCCATGCTGGATCATGACCGGGAAAATTACGAGAAATTCTATGCTGCCTTTGGCCGCCAGCTGAAATACGGCACCGTGTCCGAATACGGCGCCCATAAGGATTCCACCAAGGACCTGTTGCTCTTCTACAGCGCCAAGCAGGGTAAGCTGATCAGCCTGAAGGAATATGTAGAATCCATGGCCGAGGGTCAGGAGAAGATCTACTACGTTACCGGTGAGAATACCGACCGGCTTCGCAAGCTCCCTCAGGTGGAAACGCTGGTGAACCGGGGTTACGATGTGCTGCTTTGCACCGAGGATGTGGACGAGTTCATTCCCCAGACTTTGGTGAGCTTCATGGAGAAGAACTTCTGCAACGCCGCTTCCGAGGATTTGGGTCTGCAGACCGAGGAGGAAAAGAAGCAGCTTGAGGAGAAGTCCGAGGAAAAGAAGGGCTTCCTCACCTTCGTCAAGGAGACTCTGGGTGAGAAGGTCAAGGAAGTTCGCCTGTCCGATTCTTTGGGCAGCCACCCTGTGTGCCTGACCCCCGAGGCCGGCATGAGCTTCGAGATGGAGAAGTATATGAAGCGGATGAACCCGGAATTTGCCTTCCCCATCGGAAGGATTCTGGAGCTGAACACCGACCATGCCGCAGTCAAGGCCATGGAGCGGGCCATGACCGAAGACCCCATCAAGGCCAAGGATTATGCCCAGCTTCTCATGTATCAGGCGCAGCTTATGGCAGAACTGCCTCTGGAAGACCCGGTGGCCTACACCGATCTGGTCTGCAAGCTGATGCAGTAAACGAAAAAATCGCCGCCGGATGTCCGGCGGCGATTGCTTTATTGTTGTCCTTTCCCAAACAGCGGCCTTGCGACTTTCTTATACAGCAGCATGGTCAGCAGGGACACCACGAAACCCTTGACGAGGTTCAGCGGCGCTACGCACAGCACCACAAAGGTTGCCACATTTCGCACCCCCGGCTGGATGGCGCTGCCCATAGCGATGATCTGATCCAGGGGCAGCTCGAACAGCTGCGCGAATTTCGGCAGCAGATAGACGGCGTTGAATGCCGTACCCAGAGTGGTCATCACCAGTGTACCCAGAATCAGGCCCATGATGGCACTGTGCTTGTTCCGATGGGTCTGATACCAGATGGTGGCGGGCAGAACGAAGCTGCAGCCCACCACAAAGTTGGCAAAATCACCCACAAATGCGGTGGAAGTGCCTTTCAGCAGCAGCTTCAGCAGAATTTTCACGCCCTCGCAGGCCACAGACGCGCTGGGTCCCAAGTAAAAGCCGCACAGCAACACCGGAAGTTCGGAGAAGTCCAGCTTGTAGAAGCCCGGCGCGATAAAGGGCAGGGGGAAGTCCAGCATATGCAGCACCGCCGCCAGCGCGGAACAGATGCCAATGATGCTGACTCTTCGGGCAGAGGAAGTTTGCCGTTTTCCCGGCAGCATCCGCTCGGCAAATACCGCCAGCAGAGAGATCATTGCCACGATACCGATGCACACCAACACAAAGCCTGCGTTGTTCAAAATATCTGACCAAAGCTTAGCAAAATCCATATTCCCGGCTCCTCTTGCAAAAAAATACGCCCTGAGCGTAGACTCAGGGCTTCGAAAGCTTGCAAATATGCCGCAGCCAAACCTTCTTTCATCCAGACTATACTGTCGGTATCGGGATTTCACCGATTCGGCGCGAATGCGCTCGCGGACTGTCACCGCCGGTGGGGAATCGCACCCCGCCCTGAAGATCTGATAACAGCATACCATGAGGAAAGTTTCTTGTCAAGCGGCTGGGGATGTGATAAGATAAATTGTAATGGAGAGTCACTTCCCCTTGGTCGGCGCAGAAGTAGCTTCCGTGCCGCCGGGCATGGTAAAGCCTTGGATATGCCCGGTGGCGGCAGTATCCGTCACATCCCCGCCGATGACCTGATCTTTGTACACCAGCAACGTTGCATACACCGGCTCTGTCGCGCCGGGATAATTGCTCACCTGATACACATAGCGCATCACATTTTTTCCCGCGAAAGCGCTTAAGTCATACCCTTGACTTTTTTGCAGCGCATTATAGCGGCTGAAAACTTCGGTTGTGTCCTGCGGAATGCGTACCTGCCCGGTTTCCACCGGCGAATTGGTCACATCCCAGCCGAAACTCTCCAAAAATGTGACCCGGTCATCATTGGAGACGATGGCTGGGGCAGCTGTCGGGGCGGTGTCTTCACCACCGCCTGCCAGCATCACGATCAATAGGATCAGTGCGGCGGCTGCGGCAAGATAAATGAGGATTTTTTTCAGATTGACTTTGGCGGTCATCACCATCATATTGGATCCCTCCTGTCGGTTTGGTTGTACAGCCTATGCGCTGACTGCGGGGGAAAGAACGGAGGAACTATGGAACGATTGGACAAATTCTTGTGCGACAGCGGCGTGGGAACACGCTCTCAGGTAAAGCAAATTCTGAAATCCGGCAGAGTAACCGTAGATGGCAAAACCGAGCGGGACAATTCCCGGAAAATCGACCCTCAGTGCAATACTGTCTGTCTGGACGGAGAAGTCCTTGGCGGCAGCCGCAGAGTGGTGATCATGCTCAATAAGCCCTCCGGTTTCGTCACAGCCACGGAAGATAAGCTGGAGCGCACCGTCATGGAACTGCTGCCTGCAGAAATGAAGTATCTGGATTTAAAACCTGTAGGACGGCTGGATAAGGCCACCGAGGGTCTGCTGCTGTTTACCAACGATGGTGACCTGCTCCATCGGCTCATCAGCCCCAAAAAGGAAGTTCCCAAGATCTACTACGCCCGGCACGAGGGCGAAGCAATGTCTGCAGATGTGGAAGCCTTTGCCGCAGGACTGACGCTCCGGGACGGAACGGTGTGTCTGGGCGCGAAACTGGAACCCCTTGGCCCGGGGGAGAGCCTGATCACCGTCTGCGAGGGCAAGTATCATCAGGTCCGCCGGATGATGGCCTCCCGGGGGATGACGGTGCTCTATCTGGAGCGGCGGCAGGAGGGCGGCCTGATTTTGGGTGATCTGCCAAGGGGTGCGGTGCGGGAATTGACCGCAGACGAGGTTGCGAAGCTGGAGAATCTGTCAGATTGACGGCAAAATGGGTATTTTGCTGGATGAAAATGGAAGGCGATAACAGGATATGACAAATTCGCTTGGAATAATTCATAAAAAACCCATCATATTTTGCAATAAAATGTCAAAAGGTACTTGCAAATTGTGCAAAAGCCTTGTATAATAATAAAGCAATTTTGTGAAATACGTTTTTATGCAAAATTCTAGGGAGGCATGCCAAAATGTCCAACAGTGTTTTTCAGAGTGTTATCGTACAGTTAAAAGAGATTTCTGACCGCACCTTCGGCGTCATCGACACCGAGGGCAGCGTGGTTTCCTGCACAGATGTGGCCCTGCTGGGCGAGCGTTGGCCGGATGCCGCCCTGAAGGTCGGCAGCGCAGACAGCATTGTGACCTTCGCACAGAAGACCTTCAAGGCGATTGTGGGCAATTCCAACTATTTCGAGTACGCCGTGTTCTGCACCGGCGACGACGAGATCGCAAAGGGCTACTGCCAGCTGGCCTTTGTGGCGCTGAATGACGCCAAGTCCTTCTACGAGGAGAAGCATGACCGGGGTACCTTCGTCAAGAATATCATCATGGATAATATCCTGCCCGGTGATATTTACATCCGCGCCAAGGAGCTGCATTTCGCCACCGATGCCCCCCGCGCCGTGTTCCTGATCCGCCAGATCGGTCACAGCGACGTGGCTACCGTGGACGTGCTGTCCAATATGTTCACCGACAAGCTGCAGGATTTCGTCCTGAGCATCAACGAGACGGATATCGCCGTGGTCAAGCAGATCAGCGGTTCTACCACCGTGGAGGATCTGGAGAAGATGGCCGCTTCCATGGAGGATACCCTGAAGAATGAGCTGCGGATCAAGACCGTCATCGGTATCGGCACCATCGCCGACCACCTGCGTGAACTGGCCGACTCTTATAAGGAAGCCCAGACCGCTATTGATGTGGGCAAGGTCTTCGACACCGAGACCACCATCCTCAACTATGAGAATCTGGGTATCGGCCGCCTGATCTATCAGCTGCCTACCACCCTGTGCGAGATTTTCCTCAGCGAGGTATTCAAGAAGAACTCCATCGATTCTCTGGATCAGGAGACTCTGTTCACCATTAACAAGTTCTTCGAGAACAATCTGAACGTCTCCGAGACCTCCCGGAAACTCTTCGTCCACCGCAACACTCTGGTCTACCGTTTGGAGAAGATCAAGAAGCTCACCGGTCTGGATCTGCGCCAGTTCGACCATGCCATCGTCTTCAAGGTGGCGCTGATGGTTCGGAAGTACCTGTCCAGCCGCGAGGCACGGTAATTTTGCATTCCTTTACGGAGCTGCGCACGCCGCAGCTCCGTATTTTTGCGGCGGCATCAATTGTGTAATATTTGTAAATTCGCCGGAATCTGCGTCTTTTTTCCCGAATCGGATTGACTTTGTTTTTACAATGTGTTACAATTCGGTTACACTGCGGAAAGTATTCAAGCAGATTACCGTTACTTTCCAAGACTGGAGATATGCAATTATGATTGAATTTACCGATGTAGTCAAGTCCTACGAGCAGGGAAACAAGGCTCTCAACGGCGTTTCCATGCAGATCGAGGACGGCGAATTTGTGTTTCTGGTGGGCCCTTCCGGCTCCGGTAAGTCCACCATCATCAAGCTGATCACCGGTGAGCTGAAGCCCACCTCCGGCACCGTTCATGTCAATGGCTATTCTCTGGAGCGGATCCGCAAGCGCGAGATTCCTTTCCTGCGCCGAACTGTCGGCGTCGTGTTCCAGGATTTCCGCCTGATCGATAATATGACCGTTTATGAGAATGTGGCCTTCGCCATGCGCGTCATTGGCGCCAAGGAGTCCGAGATCAAGGAGCGCGTACCCTATGTGCTGGATCTGGTCGGACTGGAGAATAAGACCAACCGTCGCCCCGGCGAGCTGTCCGGTGGTGAGCAGCAGCGTCTTGCCATTGCCCGTGCGCTGGTGAATAACCCGTCCACGATCATTGCCGACGAGCCCACCGGTAACCTGGATCCTGCCCGTGCGCTGGAAATCATGGAGCTGCTGCAGGAGATCAACAATCTCGGCACCACACTGCTGGTGGTTACCCACGCCCAGAACCTGGTCAATCAGTTTGGCAACCGTGTCATCTCTCTGGACGAGGGTCTGATCGTAAGCGATGGACTGGAGGAGGAAGCAATCAATGAAGCTCAATAATATCGGATATCTGATCAAAGAGGGCATCCGTGGCATTTTCCTCCACGGTTTCATGTCCTTCGCCGCCGTGTGCGTTACGGTGGCCTGTCTTCTCATTGTGGGCAGCTTCTCCATTCTGGCCTACAATCTGGACATCATGGTGGAGGAACTGAACCAGACCAATGAGATCATGGTCTACATCGACGAGACGCTCACCGTGGACGAGGCCAAAAGCATCGGCACCCAGCTCAGCGGCATAGAAAATATTTTGCAGGCAACCTTCGTCCCCCGGGAGGAAGCCCTGAAGAAGTTTGTTGCCGACCATCAGGACGATCCTGCTTTCAGCGGCGTGCAGGCATCTGACCTGCGCCATCGCTATGTGGTCACGCTTATGGATAACGCCCAGATGAAGCAGACCGACGAAATCATCAAGAATATCCCCGGCGTGGCCAAGACCAATGCCGAATACGAGCTGGCAGAGGGCTTTTCCACCATTCAGGACATCCTGCAAATGGTGTCCGTAGCCGTCATTGCGGTGCTGCTGGTGGTCTCCCTGCTGATCATTTCCAATACCGTTAAGCTGGCCATGTACGACCGTAAGGATGAGATCGCCATCATGAAGATGGTGGGCGCTACCAACGGCTTTATCCGGCTTCCCTTCATCGTGGAGGGCTTTACGTTGGGTATGATCGGCGCAGCTCTGGCATTCGGTCTGGAGTGGGTGGTCTACGACGGACTGGTGGCCAAGATCGCTGCCATGGACAGCCTGAAGCTGTTCAGCTTCGTGCCATTCCAGTCTCTGCTGATCCCCATGATCGCAACCTTCTGCGCTGCCGGCTTCTTTGTCGGTATCGTGGGCAGCTGGACATCCATCCGGAAGTTCATGGATGTGTAAGGAACTTTTTATCACCACAAAATTCGCATTTATTTTCCCTTTTCTTAGGAGTATACTATGAAAGAACATAAACTGGGAATCAAGGTTATCGCGATGGTCTTTGCGCTGCTGCTGGTATCTTGCCTGATGCCCGGAAAGGCAGATGCGGCGTCTTCCAGCGAGATCAAGAAGCAGATCGACGAACTGGAAGATCAGAATGCTGACCTGAAGGCGCAGATCAAAGAGATCCGCAGCCAGTACAAAGCCAACGAGAATGAGATTCAGGACATGATCAGCCGCAAGGATGTGATCGATCAGGAAATCTCTCTGCTGAATTCCCAAGTAGACAATATCAACGCCCAGATCTCTGCTTACGGTCAGCTCATCGCGGACAAGCAAGAGGACTTGGAAGATGCGCAGGCGCGTCTGGCAGAGCTGAGCGAGAAAAACCGGGAGCGTATCCGCACCATGGAGGAGGAGGGCAGCCTTTCTTATTGGGAAGTGCTGTTCGAGGCCAACAGTTTTGCCGATCTTTTGGACCGGATGAACATGATGCAGGAGATTGCAGCCTCTGACCAGCGCCGTCTGGACGAGATGAATGCCGTTGCGACGGAAATTGCCGAGACCCAGAAGCAGCTTTCCGAGGAAATGGATGCTCTGGAACTGGTTCGCCAGGAGCTGGATGAAACTGAGGAAGAACTGACCAAAAAGCGGGAAGAGGCGGACAAGATCCTGGTGGAACTGGCTGCCAAGGGTGAAGAGATCCAGGCCATGCTGGATGAATCCGAGGCGCTTCAGGATGAGCTGATGGAAGAGATCGCAGGCTTGAAGGATGATTACAAGGAAGCCAAGCATAAGGAATGGCTGGCGACCTCTGTGCCTGCCAGCGCGAAACCCGGCGGCGATACCACCCCCAGCAATCAGGCCCCCTCCAGCTCCGGTTGGGTGCGCCCGGTGAAGAGTTACCGCCTGACCAGCCCCTTCGGCATGCGTATCCACCCCATCACCGGCAAGGAGACCATGCATCAGGGCGTGGATATGGCAGCCCCTCAGGGTACGCCCATCTATGCTGCTAAGGACGGTAAGGTTACCAGAACCGCATTCCAGGCCGGTGGCGCAGGCTACTATGTGTCCATCAGCCATGGCGGTGGTTTCTCGTCTGTTTATATGCACATGACCCATTACATCGTCAGCCCCGGCCAGTATGTCAAGGCCGGTCAGGTCATCGGCTATGTGGGTTCCACCGGCGGCTCTACCGGTCCCCACCTGCATTTTGGAATTGCTTATAATGGCACCTATGTCAATCCGTTGAAATATGTCAGTTGATCCCACAGGAGGCGTTTATGAAGGATCGTAAAAAGTTCATATCCCTGTTTGCTGCGATCCTGGGTGTCCTTTTGGCCATGGGTCTTCTGGCAAACAATGCGCCGAAAGCCAGCGCCGAGTCCTCCAGCGAGATCAAAAACCAGATCAAAGAGCTGGAAGGCCAGCAGGCTGAGCTGGAAAGCCAGATGGAAGAGATTCGGGGACAGTACAAGGAAAACGAAAGTGAAATCGTAAATATCGTCAATCAGAAGAATGTCATTGATCAGGAGATCAACCTGATGTATGCCAAGATGGACTTGGTGAATCAGGAAATCGCCGCCTACAATGTGCTGATCGCGGACAAGCAGGATGAGCTGGACGAAGCGCAAGCTGCGCTGGAAGAGCTGACCATCAAAAACCGGGAACGCATCCGGGCTATGGAGGAAGAGGGCGGTTTGTCCTATTGGGCGGTGCTCTTCGAAGCTAACAGCTTTTCCGATCTTCTGGACCGGCTGAATATGGTAGAGGAGATTGCCTCCTCTGACCGCCGCCGCTTGGAAGAGATGAGCGCCGCCGCGGAAGCGGTTGCCAATGCGCAGGAATCTCTGGCTGAGGAAAAAGCGGCACTGGAAGATTCCAAGGAAGAGCTGGATAAGCTGCAGGAAGATCTGGAGACCAAGCGGCAGGAAGCCGATGCTCTGATCCAGGAACTCCTGACCCGTGGTGACGAGCTGGAAGCTATGTACGGCGAACTGGAAGCCATGGAAAGCGAACTGGACAAGGAGATTGCCCAGAAGGAAAAGGAATATAACGAGGCCAAGCGCAAAGAGTGGGAAGAGTACATGGCGACTTACACTACCGTACCTCCTGCCACCACCGCGCCTCCCACCACCGGCTCCACCAATAACAGCACCGGAACCAACACCGGTACCAACACCGACACCACTACGGAGCCGACCACCGGCGCAAATAGCGGGTCTGCGGGGGAAGAGTCCGGCGGAAACAATTCAAACAACAATTCCGGGTCCGGAGCCGTATGGCTGCGTCCGTGCAGCTATCGAAAGCTGACCAGCCCCTTCGGCAACCGGGAACAGCCTACCGCCGGCGCATCCACCTACCATGAGGGTGTGGATCTGGCAGGCCCTGAGGGTACCCCCATCTATGCCACCCGTGCCGGCGTGGTCACCACCGCCCGAAATTCCTCTTCCGGCGGCAACTACGTCACCATCAACCACGGCGACGGTTTCTCCAGTTCCTATTTGCATCTGCGCAACTATGTGGTCAAACGGGGACAGGCAGTGTCTGACGGACAGCTCATCGGCTATATGGGCTCCACCGGCATTTCCACAGGCTCCCACCTGCACTTTGCCATCTATTATAATGGCAATGCGGTGAACCCGGCCAAGTACGTAAACTTAAGCTAATGTAAGTTCCCACAGCCCTGTTTTGGGCTGTGGGATACATTTCTATCGAGGTGAAATCCATGAAAGTATGCTGGAAAATTCTCTCTTATGTGATGACGGTTCTGCTGACTGCAGCGATTACACTCACGATTTGCCTGATCACATTTGGACCGAACAGCAAAGGTGCCAACAAGCTGGTGCAGCTGGAAACTCTGATCGGGGAGTGCTTCATCGGTGAGGTGGATGTGTCGGAAATGGAAGATGCCGCAGCGATTGCCATGGTCGAGTGCCTTGACCGCTGGAGTTACTACATCCCGGCGGACCAATATCAGGCCTATCAGGAGCAGATGGACAATGCCTATGTGGGTGTGGGCATCACCATCCAGCTTGACGAGGAGTCCAAGGGTTTCCGCATTAAGGAAGTCACCCCAAACGGCCCAGCCCGGGAAGCAGGCATTCAGGTGGACGACATTCTCATCGGTGCCGCCGGTCAGGATATCCGGGGAATGGATACCGAAGGTGTGGCGGGGCTTGTAAAAGGCAAAGAGAACACCAAAGTGGAGCTGACGGTCCTGCGTGACGGTGAAGAGAAGCGCTTCACGGTCACCCGGAAAAAAGTAGCCGTCACCGTAGCCACCGGAACCATGCTGGACGGCGGTATCGGCCTCGTTACCATTGAAAATTTTGATGCCCGGTGTGCCGAGGAGACCATCGCCGCCATCGATTCGCTTGTGGAGCAGGGGGCTACAGCCATCATTTTTGATGTACGCAACAACCCCGGCGGCTTCGCCGCTGAAATGGTGGAGATTTTGGATTATCTGCTGCCCAAGGGAGAACTGTTCCGCACGGTGGATTACCGGGACAGAGAAGATGTACAGATGTCTGATGCCAAATATCTGGATCTGCCTATGGCAGTTCTGGTCAACCGAAATTCCTATTCCGCTGCCGAATTTTTTGCCGCTGCGTTGAATGATTATGATGCGGCGGTGATCGTGGGCGAGCAGACCAGCGGCAAGGGTCACTTCCAGAACACCTTCGAGCTGTCCGACGGCTCTGCGGTGAGCCTGTCCGTGGGCAAGTATTTCACCCCCGGCGGCGTCAGTCTGGAAGGTGTGGGCATCACGCCGGAAGTCCCGGTGGCGGTTAACGAGGAAACCGAGGCGCTGATCTACTATAATCAGCTCCCCGCGGCAGAAGACCCCCAGATTCAGGCTGCAATCGCGGCGCTGAACCCCACTTAATAACAAAGGAAACAGGGCGGAGGTAAGATCTGCCCTGTTTTGCCCCATAAAGCATTAAAAAAACCTTGACTGGGCAGAAAATTTCTTCTATAATGAGTAAAGCTATGGATATTTTTATCTAGAAAGGATTTTTGAATATGGCTAAGGAATATAAAATTACAAGTCTGCGTCTTGCCGATCTGGAGAAGGAACTGAACTACCTGAAGACCACCCGTGAGCGCGAGATCGCCGCCATGATTGCAGAAGCCCGCTCCTATGGCGACCTTTCCGAAAACTCCGAGTACGATGCCGCCAAGAACGAGCAGGCCAAGCTCTACGGCCGCATTGCCGAGATCGAGGACATCCTGTCCCACGCCGTTATCATCGAGGATGAGAACGAGGCCACCGGCCGTGTCGGTCTGGGCTGCACCGTAGTTGTCGAGGATGCCAGTGGCAAGCAGACCGCCTACCGCATCACCGGCTCTCAGGAAGCCAACCCCATGGAGTTTAAGCTTTCCGATGACTCTCCCTTCGGCCGCGCCGTGGTTGGCAAGGCTGCCGGCGAGTCCTTCATCGTCAATGCTCCTGCCGGCTCCTTCACCATGAAGGTCGTCAGCGTCTCCCGTGAGGGCTAAGCTATGGCAAAGTTTGTACCTCAGGCTGAACTGCCTGTTTCCGAGCAGGCCCAGATCCGCCGCGAAAAGCTGGCAGCTCTGCAGGCCGAAGGCCGTGATCCCTTCCTGATCACCAAGTTTGATTTCAATGCCGATTCTGCCGCCATCAAGGCCGATTACGAGGCCTATGAGGAGCAGACCGTCCGGGTTGCCGGCCGTCTGATGAGCAAGCGCGGACAGGGTAAGGTCATGTTCTGCGATCTGCAGGACTCCACCGGACGTATCCAGCTCTTCGTCAAGATTGACGAGATGGGCGAAGAGGAGTATGCCCGGTTTAAGAAGAACGATATCGGCGATATCTTAGGCTGCGAAGGCAAGGTCTTCAAGACCAAGACCGGCGAGATCTCCGTCCGCACCTCTTCCATCACCCTGCTGTCTAAGTCCCTGCTGCCCCTGCCCGAGAAGTACCA
>JAGKTU010000072.1 GCA_021153265.1 Clostridia bacterium | reverse complement strand
ATATCCGCTCTTAGCTCAGTTGGTAGAGCAACTGACTCTTAATCAGTGGGTCCCGGGTTCGAGTCCCTGAGAGCGGACCAAATGGCCCATTGGTCAAGTGGTTAAGACAGCGGCCTCTCACGCCGTTAACATCGGTTCGAATCCGGTATGGGTCACCAACCTCCTAAAATTAGGGGTTGACAGAAGCGCATTTATGTGCTAATATATGTAAGCTGTTAGATGCTTCGGCATTTGACATATAAAGATGGCTTGAAGCCATCCAATCGAGTTGGTATTGATTGTCGTGTGGGTCCACCTGTTCCCATCCCGAACACAGAAGTTAAGCACACGTACGCCGACGATAGTTGCCGGGTGACTGGCCGTGAAAATAGGTAATGCCAACACAAATATTCCTCTTTAGCTCAGTCGGTAGAGCGACGGACTGTTAATCCGCAGGTCGTTGGTTCGAGTCCAACAAGGGGAGCCATAGAAAACGACATGTTTCGACATGTCGTTTTTTATTATATTTTGGGAGGTTTTTCTTGTGGATGGTTTCAGAATGAAAATAGCCGGAAAGGTTATTGAAGTACAGCCTTTGTTTGAAAGCACCAAAGCCTACTGCTTGCCATATCTTACAGAGCAGGATGCTGATATTTCCGTGGAAATTACCTCCGATGATCTGATTCGGGAACAATTGGCACTGGAACAGGAAGCGATAGAAGAGGGTCTGAAGATTCGAAAGTTTAAGGAACCTTTTTTGGAACGCTCTAGCATCCAAAGACGTGTAGCGGATTATCTTGTTGGATCAGATATCTTGATGGTCCATGGCAGCACCGTTTCCGTAGATGGTAAAGCTTACCTTTTTACGGCACCGTGTGGAACCGGAAAATCTACCCACACCAGATTATGGCGGGAACTTTTCGGTGAGCGCGCGGTTATGGTAAATGACGATAAGCCATTTTTGGAAATCAAATCAGATCGTGTGCTGGCTTATGGTTCTCCCTGGAGCGGCAAGCATGGACTTGCTTCCAATGTTTGCGTGCCGTTAAAGGGTATTTGCCTGCTACACCGTGGTAATGAGAATGTGATCAAGGCTATTGAGCCAGAACACATCATTGCTTTTCTTTATCATCAGGCGCATAAACCGGATAATGCAGTTTTGGCGGAAAAGTCGCTGGCTCTGGTTGATCAGCTGACTAAGGTTGTTTCGACATGGGACATGTATTGCAACAAGAAACTTGATGCTGCGAAAGTGGCCTATGCGGCTATGTGCTATGATTATAATTGATCCTGCCGATTGCCGGCAGGATTTTTTACGCGTGATGTTACCGATGAGACCCCTGAAATGACCGAACAGACAAAAATCAACATTTCCTTTTCGATATTTGCTATAATGGTACCCGTAATTAATAGCGAAATGGAGGACAATGCAAGTGCAAGCAATTACAACAAAGGGGCTTGTGAAACGGTACAATAAGTTGACTGCCGTTGATGAGCTTAATTTAGAAATTCGTCAGGGTGAATTGTTTTCCCTGCTGGGTGTGAACGGTGCAGGTAAGACCACCACCATTAAAATGCTGACATGCCTTACGAAACCCACTGAGGGTGAGGCTTTTGTTGGTGGTCACTGTATTCTTAAAGAACCGGAACAGGTAAAACGGCTGATCGGCGTTTCCCCACAGGAAACCGCGGTGGCTCCTAATCTTTCCGTAAGAGAGAATCTGGAAATGATCTGTGGTATCCACGGTTTTTCGAAAGAAAGAACGATGAAACGAATCGGGACGCTTTCTGAGCAGTTTTCACTGGCTGACGTTTTGAAGCGGAAAGCCGGTAAGTTATCCGGTGGCTGGCAGCGCCGTGTCAGCATTGCGATGGCGCTGATCAGTGAGCCCCAAATTCTGTTTCTGGATGAGCCGACCCTTGGTCTTGATGTTATTGCAAGACACGAGCTCTGGGATATGATCCGCGCATTGAAGGGCAAGATCACCATTGTTTTGACGACACATTATATGGAGGAAGCAGAGGCCCTTTCCGACAACATCGGCATTATGAAAGACGGCCGTTTGCTTGCGGTGGGAACGGTGGAAGCGTTGAAGGCTCAGACCGGAGCAAAGGATTTTGAAACTGCGTTTGTTTCGATCGTGAAGGAGGGAAAATGATGAAAATGCTGACATTTGCTAAAAGATGCGCGAAAGAGATTCTGCGCGATCCCATCAATCTGGCTTTCGGTCTTGGTTTTCCCTTGGTCCTGCTGCTGCTTCTGAGTTCTATGCAGGAAAATATACCCGTTCCTTTGTTTAAAATTGATTCACTCACTCCCGGTATTACCGTGTTTGGTCTGTCCTTTATGACATTGTTTTCTTCTACGCTGATCGCCAAGGACCGGGAAAGCGCGTTTTTGCAGAGACTGTATACAACGCCGCTGACAGGATTGGATTTTATTCTGGGATACATGCTGCCCTCGCTTCCCATTGCCATCGGACAGACCGCTATTTGCTACCTGTTTGCGATCCCTTTGGGCTTGACTTTGAACATCAACGTTTTGTATGCTGTCATCGGCATCATTCCTATGGCAGTTTTCAATATTGCGCTGGGCCTTTTGTGCGGAAGCATTTTTGGTGTGAAACAGGTTGGTGGTATTTGCGGCGCATTGCTCACCAATCTCTCTGCATGGCTTTCCGGCGTGTGGTTCGATTTGAAGCTTGTGGGTGGATTTTTTGAAAAAATTGCCAATGTGCTGCCCTTTCTTCACGCGGCGGAGATGGAAAAGGCACTATGCACCGGAAATTTTGAAGCGGCAGCCGGCCACTTTCTGCCGGTTCTCCTGTACAGCACCCTTGCTACAGTGGCTGCGGTGTTGTGCTTCCTAAGACAAATGAGAAAACAGTAAGGATATGAGGCGATGAAATACAAACTCATTATCGATAAAGAGGCGGAAGAAGAGGTCGTGGCGATTGTTCATGCACCTTCTTCTCTGACTCAGCAGATCGAAAATCTTGTCTGTAGTTTTTCGGGAGCTGAGTGCATTATGGGGTACCGGGATGATGAGATCCGAAAGCTGGCATTTTCGGAGATTGAGTGTATCACCATTTTAGACCGTAAAGTGATCGCAATTGATTTATGCGGTGATCACTACCGGATACAAGACAGACTTCGGGATCTTGAATCGTTTCTTCCTTCCTACTTCATCCGCATCAATAAATCCACACTTGCAAACGAGCACAGAATTGTCCGGTTCGATGCGGCTTTCAGCGGCGGTGTAGATGCGGTGTTTCGATGCGGCTACCGGGAATATGTTTCCAGACGCTGCTTTACAGAAATCAAAAGGAGATATGAGGGAAAATGAAACATCACATTTTGGATTTTATCCGCCGCGGTATGGCAGCTTGCGGCATTGGCCCGATTGTGCTGGCTGTAGTCTATCTGATTTTGCAGCGAAATGGTCAGGCGCAGATGCTGACGGTCAATCAGGTCTGCCTTGGGATTTTTTCCCTGACCGCCCTTGCCTTTGTTGCCGGAGGCATGAATTGTATTTATCAAATTGAACGGCTGCCTTTGATGGTGGCAATTTTGATTCATGGCTGTGTGCTGTATATCAGCTATTTGATCACTTATCTGCTCAATGGGTGGCTTGAACGGGATGCAACACCGATTTTGGCCTTTTCTGCCGTTTTTGTGCTTGGATATTTGGTGATTTGGGTGGTCATATATTCCGGAATTAAAAAGAAAACAGATACGATCAACGAAATGTTAAAGAAAAACTGGAAATGCGAGGAGGATTCGCCCTGATAGGGTCCTTGCCGAGGAAATATAAAAACCAGAGCATGGATGCTCTGGTTTTTATGGTTTCAGATAGTTTTTGATGGCTTCAAAGGTCTCGTCGCTGATGACATGCTCGATCTTACATGCATCTTCGGATGCTGTTTCTGCACCGACCCCTAAGGTGCAAAGAAGCTGGGTCAGGACGGTGTGGCGCTCAAAAATGCGCTCTGCCTGGACTTTTCCGGAATCGGTCAGAATAAGATGACCTTCCGGATCGGAGACCACATAACCGCCTTGCTTCAGAAGTCCGACGGCGCGGCTGACGGAGGGCTTGGAATAGCCCATATGCTCGGCAACATCGATGCTGCGGACGCCGTTGCGCTCCTTGGACAGGATATATATGGTTTCAAGATACATTTCGCCGGATTCCTGCAGATGCACACGAAAACCTCCTTAACTGAGACATTTACAATACAATACCACATGGGTGTTTTTTTTTCAAGGGGTGGAAGCCATGACCTTGGATGGCAGGGAATAATTATTGAAAAGTACTTGACAAATTGGTAAGTTTGGAGTATTATGTCAAAGTGGTTAGCGGATGCTAACAATATTTATTGCGCTTCGGTTAGCATATGCTAATTGGTTTATGGAGGGTTTATGAAGACTTTAAAGGATGCCCGCGTCGGGCAGACCGTTACCGTTGTGAAGCTCCACGGTGAAGGCGCGGTGCGGCGCCGCATTATGGATATGGGCATTACCAAGAATGTGGAAATCTATATTCGCAAGGTTGCACCTCTGGGTGATCCCATGGAGCTGAACGTCAGGGGCTATGAGCTTTCTTTGCGGAAGGCAGACGCCGAGATGGTCGAAATCATTTAAGCGAAGAGAGGTAGCGATATGCAGTACAAAATTGCCCTTGCAGGCAATCCGAACAGCGGTAAAACAACTTTGTTTAATATTTTGACCGGGTCTAACCAGTATGTGGGTAACTGGCCCGGCGTGACGGTGGAACGGAAAGAAGGCGCGCTGAAGGGTCACACGGATGTGATCATTCAGGATCTGCCCGGCATCTATTCGCTGTCCCCCTATACGCCGGAGGAGATGGTCACCCGGAAGTATCTGGTTACCGATCATCCCGATGCGATTTTGAATATTGTGGACGGTACAAATATTGAGCGTAACCTGTATCTGACTACCCAGCTGATCGAACTGGGGTATCCGGTTGTGGTTGCGGTCAATATGATCGATCTGGTTCGCAGACGCGGCGACAACATCGATCTTGAGAAGCTGAGCAAGGCGATGGGCTGTGTTTGCGTGGAAATCAGTGCGCTGAAGGGTGAGGGCTGCACAGAGGCCGCTGAGAAGGCTGTGGAGCTGGCGAAGTATCATACCCATACGGAACGCCCTCATGTCTTCAACGGCAGTGTGGAACATGCGCTGGCGCACATTGAGGAGTCCATCGAGGGTAAGGTGGACGGAAATTATCTGCGCTGGTACGCCATTAAACTATTTGAGCGGGATGATCTGGTTCGCAAAGAGGTTGGACTGGATGACGGACTGATCCGGCATCTGGAGCAGCACATTCGGGACTGCGAGAGGGAAATGGACGACGATGCGGAGTCCATCATTGCCGATCAGCGCTATACTTACATTGGGAATGTAATGGCTAAGGCGGTGAAAAAGAAGGCCGGCAAACATGCCATGACCCTCTCTGACCATATTGACCGGATCGTGACCGACCGGATTCTGGCAATTCCGATTTTTGCACTTGTCATGTTCCTGATGTACGCCATCGCCATGGGTAATTTCCCCTGGTCCATCGGTACAATGGGTACGGATTGGGCCAACGATGTGCTATTTGGAGAGTGGATCCCCGGCTTGATGGATAAATTGCTCACCAATTTGGGCGTAAGCGGCTGGGTGTATGGCCTCGTGATGGATGGTATCGTGGCCGGTGTGGGCGCGGTGCTGGGCTTTGTGCCTCAGATTCTTGTGTTGTCCCTGCTGCTGTCCATTTTGGAGGATGTGGGCTATATGTCCCGGGTGGCGTTTATTATGGACCGTGTTTTGCGGAAATTCGGTCTGTCCGGCAAGTCCATTATTCCCATGCTGGTGGCCACCGGCTGCGGCGTGCCGGGTATTTTGGCGTCTCGAACCATTGAACAGGAAAACGATCGCCGGATCACCGTCATGACCACCGGATTTATCCCCTGCGGCGCAAAGATGCCCATTATCGGCCTGTTTGCCGGTGCGGTGTTTGGCAATTCTCCGCTGGTCGCTGTTTCTGCGTTCTTCATCGGTATCGGTGCGGTGGTGACTTCCGGCGTGATCCTGAAGAAGTTCAAGACCTTCTCCGGCAAGCCTGCTCCCTTCGTCATGGAATTGCCTGCCTACCATATGCCCTCCGGACGAAATGTGCTGCGTTCCACTGCGGAACGGGGCTGGGACTTTGTGAAACGGGCGTTGACCATTGTTCTGATCAGTTCCATCGTGCTGTGGGGTCTGCAGAGTTACGGCTTTGTGGATGGCAAGCTGGCTGCGGTGGAAAATGCCAACGCATCCTTGCTGGCGGAGCTTGGCAGTGTGCTGGCATGGCTGTTCTATCCCCTTGGCTGGATGGGCGATATGGCATGGAAAGCCACCGTTGCTACTTTCACCGGACTGATCGCCAAGGAAGAAGTTGTCATGACCTTTGGTACCCTGTACAACTTTGCGGGTGAACTCAGCGAATCCGGCAATGAGATCTGGGCCATGGTGGCTGCGGATTTCGGCCCTGTCAGAGCCTACAGCTTTATGATCTTCCAGCTCCTGTGCGCCCCCTGCTTTGCCGCAATGGGTGCCATCAAGCGGGAAATGAACAGCGCCAAGTGGACGGTGGGCACCATCGCCTATATGTGTGGCTTTGCCTATGCCATTTCTCTGATCGTCTATCAAATTGGCGGCCTGTTCACCGGTGAGGCTGGCTTTGGCGTCTTCACGGTGCTTGCGCTGGTGGTTCTGGCGGTGCTGGTGTATCTGATCTTCCGCAAAGGTGCTGCTGAGAAGACTCTGGAAAAGGTGTAAGGAGGTGCCCTATGGGCAATTTGATCGTATTGAGTGTGATCGGGGCGGCTGTGTTGCTCGCAGTTCGGTCTCTTCGTGCAGATGCCCGAAAGGGCGGATGTGCGGGCTGCTCCGGCAACTGCTGCGGCTGCACCAGATGTAAATAAGCAAAACTCCCGAACGAACATGTTCGGGAGTTTTTTTTGCAGATTTTGGCGGAGCGCTTTGCTGCTTTGCGGATATTCGACAAATACTTTTCGATATAATGACACCGGGGATTCTAAGAACCGACACAATAGAACGGAGGATGGAGAATGAAACGGTTCGCAGGTTTCGTGGTGCTCATTGTGCTGCAGTTGGGAGCTGCGGTGGGGTGGTTGGCATATGGTGCTGAAAAAGAAAAGACTAGAGGGGAACCATGGGCTGTGAGAATGGAACTTTCTGCCCAGGAACTGCAGATGCAGGAGAATCTGGCTCTTTGGTACAATCTGAAGCTGGCCGATTCCGGTGATGGGAAATCCGGGGAAGGCTATGAGGAAATCCTGTTTTTGGAAGATGGAATTATGTGCAGTATCGAGTTCCCACAGGTACGGATGGAACTGCCGGTGTGGCATGGCGCAAGAGGGAAACAGCCGGTAGGCCTGACGCATTTGGCAGGTACTGCACTTCCTATGGGGGGAAAGGGCAATCACACAGTGCTGGTCTGTCGGGAAGAGGGAATCTGTGCAATGGCGTTACCCCAAAAAGGGGACCGTTTCGTTGTGCATATTCTGGGAAACACGATTGCTTACCGGGTCTGCGATGCAGATGCTACCGGGCGAAAGCCGAATGTACCGAAAGGGGAGCCGGAAAAGGACCTTTGCAGTATTTGGATACGCCGGGAAAGGGATTGGGTGATCGTCCGGGGGACGCGGGAACAACCGTAGTGCATTGTGTTAAAAATATCGGATATTTTTCCGGCATATGTGGTTGTAAATTCCTTAAGAATGTTGTATAATATTTCGGTTGAAGAATTATTCACCGCATTCATATGGGGGATTTCACATATATGGTTAAACATTGCAAAGAAATTGAAAAATACATCAAGCCCGGCTGCCATGCCCACCTGGTGGGTATCGGCGGCGTTTCCATGCGGCCGCTGGGACTGGTGCTGAAGGGCATGGGTCTGAGCGTCACCGGTTCGGACATGAACTCTTCTGCATCCACCGATGAACTGGTTTCACAGGGGATTCCTGTTGCCATCGGACACCGGGCAGAGAATGTGCTGGGGGCAGACTGCGTGATCCGTACCGCCGCAGCCCACAACGACAATCCCGAGATCGCCGCTGCACGGGCTGCAGGAATTCCCGTCTTTGAGCGGGCGCAGGCATGGGGCGAGATCATGCGCTCTTACAAGAACGCCGTCTGCATCTCCGGTACCCACGGAAAGACCACTGCCACTTCCATGATGACCCATGTTCTCATGGAGGCGGAAGCTGATCCCACGGTGATGATCGGCGGTTATCTGCCTTTGCTGCACGCAGGACATCGGGTGGGACATGGTGATACCATTGTGCTGGAAAGCTGCGAATACTGCGATTCCTTCCTGAATTTCTATCCCACTCTGGCGGTGGTGCTGAATGTGGAAGCCGATCATCTGGACTACTTCAAGGACCTGGCGGATGTTCAGAAATCTTTCCACGAGTTCGCCATGATGGCCACCTCCGGTG
Source organism: Clostridia bacterium (assembly GCA_021153265.1). Classification (GTDB taxonomy): domain Bacteria; phylum Bacillota; class Clostridia; order Oscillospirales; family Oscillospiraceae; genus Faecousia. The sequence goes on along the minus strand of JAGKTU010000072.1, from coordinate 2,753 downwards.
TTATCGCCAACGGCGACGACGAGCACACCGTACAGGCCATGGAGGGACTGGACTACATTTCTTTCGGCCTGAAGGAGGGCAACCGGGTCACGGCTGCCAATATGTGCCCCGACTGGCGGCATTTTGATGTCATTTGCGACGGTAAGTTCTACTGCCATCTGGATATGGGGGTTCTGGGACGCCACAACGCGCTGAACGCCCTGGCGGTGGCCGGTGCGGCTTGGGTCATGGGTATTCCCGGTGAGGCGGTGTCCAGAGGACTGGAGTCCTTCCACGGCGCAGGTCGGCGTATGGAACTGAAGGGTCAGTTTAACGGCGCGGATGTGTATGACGATTACGCCCATCACCCCGATGAGCTGGCTGCGACCATCGATGCGGTTCGCTCCATGGGCGACCGGCGGTTGGTCATGGCTTTCCAGCCCCACACATACTCCAGAACCCATGCGCTGTTTGACGATTTCGTCCGGGAGCTGAAGCGTGCCGACGTTTTGGTTCTGGCGGAAATCTACGCCGCCCGGGAACGCAATACTGTGGGCATTTCCTCTGCGGATTTGGCTGAGAAAATCCCCGGCAGCATTTACTGCGCTACCCTGCCCGAGGTCACCGAGCAGCTTCAGAAGATCGCAAAGCCCGGTGATGTGGTGATGACCGTGGGTGCGGGCGACATTTTCCGGGCCGGTGAGGCACTTCTGAAGTAAAAATGCGTGCCGAAAGTCGGCACGCAATCCATAAATTTTACTCTTCCAGCACCAGATGGTCCAATCCAGAGGTTTGAAACTCCGTCATGTACCGGTCCATCCGGCGAAGCACTTCGTCGTAATTGTCATCGGTGATTTCCGGGTACTCCATGTCCCGGCGGGACAGCTCCTCGGCCAGAATCTCGTAGAAGACATTGTCTTCGTAATACGCGATGGCTTCGTGGATGCCGCCGTCGGCGTAGGCCCGGGAGGGGACGATGGTGTCTTCCCAAGGCTCGGCCAGAATGGGCATACCGTTGCTCTCACAGAGGGCAAACAGCTTGCTCTCGATGTCATCATACTGGCGGAAGCGGTCACTTCCACGGGTGGAGTTTAAGACCCAGTTTCCGATATATACCATGTCCAGCAAAAGCCGGAATTCCTTTTTTGTCAGCTCAATCTGCATGGGGTTCCTCCTGAATGTGGCGAATTGAGTATCATTATAGCATGGAAATTTTGAATTTCAAGAAATATCAGTATAAACGAGGCGATGAACCTATGAAGAAATTGAGCGTGTGCATCCTGTTCGGTGGCATCAGCCCGGAGCATGAGGTTTCCCTTCGCTCCGCGGAATCTGTTCTGAACAACATTGACCACAGCAAATATAACGTTTTCCCCGTGGGTATCACCCGGGAGGGCGACTGGATCCTCTACGGCGGCAAGGATTACTCTGAGCTCCCCAGCGGAGCTTGGCGCAATCATCCCGATAACCGCAAAGCGGCCATCTCTCCTGTCCGGGGACAGGGGCTGCTGAGCTTTGAGGGCGACTGTGTGGTCCGGGAACGGATCGATGTGGTATTCCCGGTTCTCCATGGCGAAAACGGCGAGGATGGCGCCATGCAGGGTCTGCTGCAGATGGCAGGTATTCCCTATGTTGGCCCTCATGTGGCAGCTTCTGCGGTCTCTATGGACAAGACCCTGACCAAGCTGGTGGTGGACCATGCCGGTGTGACGCAGGCTGCATGGCAGCTGGTGCGCCGCGGCGATTTGGACACGCGGAAGGAGCAGGTGCTGGATCTTCTGGAGAGCCGATTCCAATATCCCATGTTTGTAAAGCCTGCCGGCACCGGTTCTTCCGTGGGCGTGTCCAAGGCTTCCGATCGGGAGACTTTGAGCCGTGCGCTGGCAGCTGCGGCTGCCTTTGACGAGAAGGTGCTGGTGGAAGAGTTCATCCACGGCCGGGAAGTGGAAGTTGCCGTTATGGGTAACGAGAACCCCGTAGCCTCTGTCTGCGGTGAGATCGATTCCGGCGCGGACTTCTATGATTACGACGCAAAGTATGTCACCGATACCTCTGTGGCCTACATTCCTGCGCGCATCCCCGAGGATGTGGCGGAAGTTGTCCGGGAAGCTGCCATCAAGGTCTATAGTGCCATCGGTTGCCGGGGCTTAAGCCGGGTAGACTTCTTTGTGACCTACGAAGACAACCGGGTGGTGTTCAACGAGATCAACACCCTGCCCGGATTCACCTCCATTTCCATGTACCCCAAGCTTTTTGCTGCCAGCGGCATTCCTTACAGTGAGCTGATCGACGAATTGCTGCGGCTGGCGCAGGAGGCGTTCGCATGAAAAAGGAAGTTGTGCTGTCTGTCCAGGGCCGTCAGCACTATGGCGGACAGGAACCGGAGGTCATCGAACTGGTGACAAGCGGTACCATGGAATTCCGGGATGGCGGTTGGGACATCAGCTATGAGGAAACCGCTCTGACAGGGTTGGAGGGCGTGACAACCACTTTCCGGGTGGAGCCGGGGAAGGTGATCCTGACCCGCACCGGAAAACTCAACTCTCAGATGGTTTTTCAGAAGGGCGTTGCCCATGATTCGCTGTACCAAATGGAGTTCGGTGCGCTGATGCTGTCGGTGAAAGCCACTCATGTGTTCTTTGATATCGTGCCGGACGGCGGTGTCATCGATCTGAGCTATGCCATCGAGATCGAAAAGACGGAAGCCGGTGTGATCGATTATCATCTGGACATTCAGGCGAAAGAATAATAGGAAGGACGTGCTGCAGCACGTC
>JAGKTU010000129.1 GCA_021153265.1 Clostridia bacterium | reverse complement strand
CGGATGTTGGAGGAGTCTAAGCACATCACATCCCGGACGGCGATCTCATAATAGGTGCGAAGCTGCTCCAGCTCCCGCTCCATGACGCCGCTGCGGTGGGGGACTAACCCGTCACCTCCGGGAACGGAGGCGATGGTGCCGCCGGTGGTCAGCAGCAGGATCTTCTTTTTTTCGTTCATTTGTGACCCCCGTTTCCGCCGTCATTCCGGCATTTGGGCATTCTATTCTATATTATACCGTTATCAAGAAAAAATAGCAAGGGAATTTATAAAACCGGCGGCTCGTTCTGAGCCGCCGGCAACCATTATTGTTCTTCCTGCTGTTCCAGCACATCCGCCGACTCCAGCGGGCGCAGAACGCCGTATTGGTCGTATCGGGTGTCATTGGTGTTGGTGACGAAGACCAACCGCACCTCTGGGTTGGTGATCACCGCCTGAGCAGCCGTGGCACCCACGCCGCTGGCAGACACGCCTTCCAGATACAACCGGCTCTTGCCATCGGGCAGGGGGAACGCGGAATTGGAGATGGCAAAGGACAGGGGATACCCGTCGGAGGAGCAGTTTGCGATCAGCACCTCCACCGCCTTGGTGATCACCTCCGAGCGGTCTTTGGTATAGATCAGGATCTCCGAAGTGGGGACCCGGAAGTCTGTCAGCACCACCTCGTCAAAGCCCATGGTCTTCAGTTCGCCCACGATCTCGATAATATAGTTGAGGACCTTGGTGTTGGAGGGATCCAGCCAGTAGCAGTTCTGTTCGTCCCGCCACAGACCCTTCTTGCTCTTGTGCAGGATGCCGCAGGGGACGTTGTTCAGGCCAAACTGGTAGTCCCGGAAAGCCGGGATCCGGGCGATGGCGTAGTAGTCGCCGTGGATGACCTGCTTGATCAGTTCCTCCGCCGCGGCTAAGTCCACCGGCGCCATAGGGGCGCCTGCCACCTGAGATTGGTAGTAGAACTCACCCTTGATGCTCTTCACATCGATCATCACAGCAGTGCCGGCGGGCAGCTTATTCAGTCGTTCCCGGGCAGCGGCGATATTTTCGGGGGTGGAGAGGGTGGTGACGTCGATGTAGTAGCCCCTCAGCTGGGTCTGCTCCTTATTGGTGTCCACGGTGTTGTCGCCCTCGTTGAAATAGATGGAAATGGAGTCCTCATCATCAGGAGGGATGGCCACATTTCCGGGAGGCAGTTCGGCATCCAGTTCCATATCCAGCAGCGCGCCGTCCCGGGTGTAGACCACATAGCGGTCGGCCCAGATGACCCAACACAGCCAACCCACCACGATCAGGATCAGCGCCGCCAGCGCCACGCCGCCCAGCCGCCGCAGAAGCCGTCGGGTTTTATAGGGAATTTGCATAAGTTACTCCTTCTTCGCGCTGACGCTGCGCCAGTCTTCCTTCTCCCGGCGGCCAACGATGGTGAGACCTGCCGCCTCCAATGCGGCGGTCACATCGCCAAGCCGGGTGTCCAGAATGCCGGAGCAGATCAGCAGTGTGTTTTCGTTCATAAATTTGGGCAGCACCGGCGCAAGACCGATGATCACGTCTGCCACGATGTTCACCAGCACCACATCCCACTTTTCTTGGGACAGATTTCCCATGAGGGCGTGATCCTCGGTGACGTTACCGGTGAGGGCAGTGAATTCCGGAGCAGAGAAGCCGTTGAAAGCGGCATTTTCCCGGGCAATGTCCTCAGCCTTGGGGTCGATGTCGATGCCAACGGCCTTTTCCGCGCCCAACCGCAGGGCGGCGATGGAGAGGATGCCGCTGCCGCTGCCCAAATCCAGACATTTTGCACCGGGGCAGATGCTCTGCTCCATGGTCTGCATGACCATCTGGGTGGAGGGGTGGGCGCCGGTGCCGAAGGTCAGACCCGGGTCTAAGATGATGGGTGTCCGCTGACCCTCGTAGCCGTCGGCCAGCCAGTAGGGGAGCACCACAAGGTTCTCACCCACCTCCTGCGGGGGGTAGTTGTCCTTCCAGCTCTCTTCCCAGTCCACTTCCGCCATTTTAGCCACGGTCATGGGCAGATCCAGTTCCTTCACGGTTTCCTCCAGCCGCTGCAAAGAAGCGGTGTCCGTATCCTCCAGATACAGCTTGATGTGGGAAAGACCCTTCAGTTTCTCCTGCAGGCTCTCGTCTATGTAGTCCCAGTAGGCCCGGTTTTCGTCCAGAAAGACTTCAAATTCCTGCTGATCCTCGATGAGCAGCTCGGAAAAGCCCCGGGCAGTGAGCCGGGTGGCCACAGAATCGATTTTTTCGGAAACGGTGTCGATGGTGATTTCCAGCCAAGCCATGATGTGCCTCCTGTCAATTTCGCGTGCATATTTTCTACATTGTACCGCAAACAGCGAAAAATGACAACCGAAAAAGTCTTAAATTTTTATGTACTACTTCCTATTTGCGAGATTGTGGTATATAATAACCGGGAATGACGTTTTGAAAAGGTAAATTGCAGTTTAGCGGCGCAGCCAAAAGCCTTCCCCTGGGGGAAGGTGGCACGGCGTGAGCCGTGACGGATGAGGGTTTTTCTGGGCGTAAAGTTTCATCAAGTCTGAAACAGATTGCAAATCGAAGCATTTCTGCCCGCATTCCTCATCAGTCAAAAATCAAAGATTTTTGACAGCTTCCCCCCGGGGGAAGCCTTTAGGCGCTGCCGCGCCAGTGCCGTAAACTACAATTTACCTATTTATTAAGGAGTACCCATGATCGAATTGATTGAATTACTGCCCGGCGTGGAATTGCGCTGCTGCCGGGATGGCCGATTTAAGCAGGGGTGCCTCAGCTTCCAGTTTGTCCGCCCCATGGACAAGGCAGAAGCCGCCCGCAATGCCCTGCTGCCCTCGGTGCTGCTGCGCGGCACCAATGCCCACCCCACCTTACGCGCCATCACCGAGCATCTGGACACCCTCTACGGCGCCTCCGTCAGCACTTTGGTGCGCCGGGTGGGCGACTACCAGACCACGGGTCTGTACTGCGGCTTTATGGACGACCGCTTCGCCCTGCCCGGTGACCGGGTGTTAGCCCCCATGGTGGCGTTTTTGGGGGAATTGCTGCTGGATTCGCCGCTGAAAGACGGCGCATTTCTGCCCGAATTCGTGGAGGGCGAAAAGAAGAACCTCATCGCCACCATTGAATCCGAACTCAATGACAAGCGCGCCTACGCTATGGGTCGCCTGCTGAAGACCATGTGCCGGGAAGACACCTTCGGTCTGCCCCGACTGGGCGAAACAGAGCAGGTGGCAGCCATTAAGCCCGACGAACTTTATCACCACTACCGCAAGATCCTCCGGGAGAGCCGGATTCAGATTTTCTACGTGGGCAGCGCCCAGCCGGAGACCCTCCGGGAACTGCTGATGCCCCTGGTCTCCAAGCTGGGTAGAAGTTATGTTAACCTTCCTGCCCAGACCGCCTTCTCCGATACCGAAGGCAGCCACACCTCGGAGGAAATGGACGTTTCTCAGGGGAAGCTCTGCATGGGCTTCACCACCTCCATCACCAACCGGGACAAAGAATTCCCTGCCATGCAGCTGATGAACACCATCTTTGGCGCGGGCATGACTTCCAAACT
>JAGKTU010000013.1 GCA_021153265.1 Clostridia bacterium | reverse complement strand
AATGTGGCCGTTCATCCTCTCAGACCGGCTACTGATCGTCGCCTTGGTGAGCCGTTACCTCACCAACTAGCTAATCAGACGCGAGACCATCTTTCAGCAATAAATCTTTGGTTATTCGAGGATGCCCTCAAATAACATTATGCGGTATTAGCAGTCGTTTCCAACTGTTGTCCCCCACTGAAAGGCAGGTTTCTCACGCGTTACTCACCCGTTCGCCACTAAGTGACCCCGAAGGATCACTCCGTTCGACTTGCATGTGTTAGGCACGCCGCCAGCGTTCGTCCTGAGCCAGGATCAAACTCTCAAAAAATTGTATCTAAAGCTCTTTCGAGCCTCAAATCAAGTTTTTGAATAATTTGCTTCTAGCAATAATTACTCAAGAATTTTCGTTGGCTTAAATTCGATTTCAATCGAAACTTAAACAATTCATTAATTGTCCAAGGTGTTATAGTTTGTCTTTACGTTATTCAATTTACAAGGTACAGACGCGCTTTCCGCTCTCGCGGTTAGCTCGCTTACTATATCACAGAGAAGTTACTTTGTCAAGAACTTTTTTCAAGTTTTTTCATTTTTCTTCGCTGTTCTTTTTCAGCGCCGCCGCTCTCGCGGACAGCTTGCATATATTATCACCTCCTCCCCTATTTGTCAATACCTTTTTTCATCTTTTTTCAACTTTTTTACTGTTGATTTTTGTTGTCTTCCGGATCCAGATCTACATCCCTGTTTTTCATATTCTTTAACCGTCTTCGAAGCAACCCCCGATCCCCCGAAAACGGCTTCAGATAGCAGACGCCAAGACTCTTAAGCAGCGCCATATGAATCACCATTGCGCTGACCCCCGCTGCTACGCCCAACATTCCGAATAGTGATCCCAAAATGCCCAGTCCGAATCGCCAGACACGAACGCCCTCTGCCAAATCTCGATTCGGAAGCGCAAAGCCACAGACGCCGGCGATGCTAACTACAATCAGTACCACCGGAGAAATCAGCCCCGCCTCCACCGCTGCCGTACCGACCACGATACCGCCAATAGTGGATACTGACTGGCCGATTGCCTGGGGCAGGTGGATCCCCGACTCCTGCAGCAGTTCGTAGGCGATCAGCAACCCCAAAACCTCTGCACCGGTTGTGAATGGGACCTCTTCCTTGCTGGCCATAATAATTCGCAGCAATCCTTCCGGCACATACTGCGGATGGAAGGTAATCAGCGCAATATAAAACGCAGGCAGCAGCAAGCTCAGCACCAATGCGCTGTAGCGCAGCACCCGAATGCAGGAAGCGCTGATAAAATCACGGCTTCGGTCCTCCGGACTGTCCATCAAATACCCCAAATTCACCGGTGCCAAATATCCAAGCGGCAAACCATCCACGATCAGTCCCACCCGGCCATTCAGCAATCCTTGGCAAAACCGATCCGCACGTTCCGTGTATTGCAGCAGCGGAAAAGTCGTCCATCTGGAGCCGGTCACATACTCCTCCACCGACGATGGCGACAACATCGCATCTATATTAATGGATTTGAGACGTTCTTCCATTCTGCGGACCAATTCCCGATTGGTGATCCCTTCGATCCAGACAACTGTCACATTTGTCAAACTCCGTCTGCCCACCACCAACTGCTTCAGCCGCAATTCCGGGGTACGCAGATGGCGCCGGATCAAACTGGTGTTGATCCGCATAGTTTCCACAAAGGCGTCTTTTGCACCTTTGACCGTATTTTCCACTTCCGGCGGATTGGGTGTACGGCTGACGCCGGTTCTGACTTCATAAGCCACCGCCCCCGCACCTGGAAACAACACCACGCAAAAGCCGTTCACCAGTTTCAGCACCGCATCTTCTGTATCCTTGCAGGCAGAAGCCACCGTATTATAGATACCGCCTTTGAGCGCCCTGTCATAAAGCTGTTCCATGGTCGCTCCGTCAAGATTGGTGGCGATGGGGCGAAACACACTCTCAGCCGCATCCGCGCTGGACACAAGGCCGTCGATGGCATAAGCATAGATCGCAAACCCGCTGCACCGCAGCTCTCTGCGAATAAAATCCTCCGCTCCGGCAAAGCGTCCACTTATCTCCTTGTCCGTCATCTCCATCACCTCTCCCATAGCCTATCCAAAAAAGGGAGAACTATGTGCTTTTCATTTGCTTTTTTTACATTAGAATGATATAATTAATTATTATGTGCATTTTCGGAGGTGGTTTCCGTGAGCAAAGTTGGAAAGATCGAAAAGAAAACCGACACACCCTATCTGAACTTCTACGAATTTGAGGCTATCCAACGAAACGGTACCGCCTGCGCCCACCCCTACTACGTCGCCTCCCGTGCCAAGCGGATCGAGGACTTAAAAGCCGTCACCCATCAAAACCGGGCCGACGGCGTGATTCTCTACGGTGTCTGGGGTGAGCAGAAGGATAAAGTGGTACTCATTCGCCAGTTCCGCTATCCCCTCGGTGGCTATTGCTATGAGTTCCCGGCAGGATTGGTCGAACAGGGCGAAGATATGCTCACCGCCGCCGTCCGGGAGATGTATGAGGAAACCGGCCTCCAATTCACACCCATCGATGCCGGCAGCTATTCCCGTCCCTTCTTCACCACCATCGGTATGACCGATGAAAGCTGCGGCACGGTATACGGCTACTGCTCCGGAACTCCCACCAATGCCCATCAGGAAGATTCCGAGGACATCCAGGTGATCCTTGCCGACCGAGCAGAATGCCGCAGAATTCTGAAAGAAGAAAATGTGGCCATCATGTGCGCCTATATGCTCATGCACTTCATCACCAGCGAAGGCGATCCACTTGCATTTATCAGAGAAGAATAACTTTCTAAGGAGGACAACCATGTCCCACACCATTGCCGCCGTATCCACCGGCAACCAAATTTCCGCCATTGGCATCATCCGCCTCACCGGCGACGACTGCATCGCCGTAGCGGCAAAAGTATTTACATTATATAATGGAAAGCCCCTGTCCAAAGCTCCCAGCCGCAAGCTGTGCCTTGGTGAACTCCATGACAAGGACGGTCGGGTCATCGACCAGTGCATGGCCGTCTGCAGCCACGCTCCCCACAGCTACACCGGTGAGGACACCGTAGAATTCCATTGCCATGGCTCTCCTGCGGTTTTGGCAGCCGGACTGGAAGCGCTGTATATCGCCGGCGCAAAGCCTGCCAAACGGGGCGAATTTACCAAGCGCGCTTTTCTAAACGGCAAGCTGGAGCTGACCCAGGCGGAAGCCGTCATCGACCTCATCGAAGCGGAGACAGCCGACGCCGCCGCCAACGCCGCCGGACAGGTGGGCGGTGTTCTGCAGAAGAAGCTCTCACCCATCTATGACGAGCTGACCAACCTCTGCAGCCATTTCCATGCGGTTCTCGATTACCCCGACGAGGATATCGAAGATTTCGGCCTTGCTTCCTATGAAAAAAGCCTCCGGGCCGCCGCCAAATCCCTTTATTCCCTTCTGCAAACCTACGGTCAGGGCCGCATTCTCCGCTCCGGCATTGCTGCCGCCATTGTCGGCAAGCCCAACGTAGGCAAATCCAGCCTGCTGAACGCCCTTGCGGGCTACGACCGCTGCATCGTCACCGACATTCCCGGCACCACCCGCGACACCGTTGAGGAGACCGTCATGTTAGGCAATCACCGCCTGCGGCTCATCGACACCGCAGGCATCCGGGATACCGCCGACACCGTGGAAGCCATCGGCGTGGAGCGCTCCAAAAAGGCCGTGGAGGATGCTGACCTTGTCCTGTTCGTCTGCGACGGCTCCAAACCTTTAACAGACGAGGACGAAGCCATCATCGACCTGTGCTGCGAGCACCAAAATGCCGTTGCCCTCATCAATAAATCCGACCTAGGTTCCGCCGTCGCCCCCAGCGACCTACCCTTTATGAACGTCATCCACATCTGCGCCAAGACAAGCGAAGGTCTTGACCAGTTGGCAGACGTATTGGACGTTCTCTTTGAAACCCAAACACCCTGTGACGGTTCCATCCTCACCAACACCCGGCAGTTCGACGCCTGCCGCCGGGCATACGAAGCCATGCTCCGGTCCCTGCAGGGACTGAAGCTGGGCTTAACCCCCGACGCAGTGCTCACCGACGTGGAGGAAGCCATGGAAGCCATGGGCGAAGTCACCGGTGCCACCGTCCGGGAGGACATCACCGCCCGAATCTTTGAACGTTTTTGTGTAGGAAAGTAACATTATGATCTATCTTGACAATTCCGCAACCACCAAGCCCTGCCCCGAAGCCGTTGCCGCCATGACGCAGGCTCTTACGGACAACTGGGCCAACCCCAGCGCCCTGTACGGCTTTGGCTTTGATGCCGCAAAGTTTCTCCGGGAGGCTCGTCACAAGGTTGCCGCCGCCATGGGCGCCGAGCCGGACCGTGTATTTTTCACCTCCGGCGGCACCGAAGCCGACAACTGGGCCATTTTCGGCACTGCCCGCCGCTACGGAAAGAAGCACAAGCACATCATCACCACCGCCATCGAGCATCATGCCGTCCTCAACTGCATGAAAGAGCTGGAGATGCAGGGTTTCGAAGTGACCTACCTCCAGCCGGACGAGCTGGGCCGCATCACCCTTGCCGACCTGAAGGCCGCCTTGCGCAAAGACACCATTTTGGTCTCCATCATGATGGTCAACAACGAAGTCGGCTCCGTCATGCCCATTGCCCAGATGGCAAAGCTGACCCACAAGTTCTGTCCCGACGCCATCTTCCACACCGATGCGGTTCAGGGTTTCTTGAAAGTCCCCTTCGCCGCCAAGACTCTGGGCGCAGATCTGATCACCGTGTCTTCCCATAAAGTCCACGGCCCCAAGGGTGCCGGCGCTCTCTATATCGCCCCCCGGCTCAAGTCCTTCCCTGCCCTGCTCATCGGCGGCGGTCAGGAGGGCAATTTCCGCAGCGGCACCGAGGCCACCCCTGCCATTTTCGGCTTCGCCGCTGCCTGCGCCGCAGTAAGTGCCACCTTCCGGGAAGATTCCCTCCGAGAACATCAGTTGCTTGCCGATTTTATCGCAAAGATTCAGCAACTCCCCGGCATCCTCGTCAACGGCGCCCACGAAGCCCCCCACATTCTTTCCCTCGCCATCCCCGGCGTGCCCACCCAGAACACCATCAACATCCTGCAGGATCACGGCATCTGCGTCTCTGCAGGCAGCGCCTGCGCCAAAGGTCACCGCAGCCATGTTCTGCAGGCTATGAAGCTTTCCGACCGGGCTATGGACGGCTCTTTCCGCCTCTCCCTCTGCCGGGATACCACCGCCGAGGAGCTGGACACCCTCTTCCGTGTCCTCCGGGACGAGATTCTGCCCCGGGCACGGTGAAATTCTGCACAATATTTCCTTCAAATCAGAAACGCCGATTGTGGAAATCGGCGTTTCTTCCTATATTCCTGCAATTTTTGTAAAAATACTTGCAAAAAACACTTGTATTCTCAATTCCCATCTGCTACAATAGGTCGCATCTTAAATTCTTCCAGAGGAGGACATTTGTATATGAGTTATGTAGACGAAACCCTGGCACGGGTGAAGAAGCAGAATCCCGATCAGCCCGAATTCAATCAGGCCGTTACTGAGGTTCTGGAGTCCCTGCGTGCCGTCATTGAAAAGAACGAGGACAGCTACCGCCGCAACGCCCTGCTGGAGCGGCTGACCACCCCCGAGCGGGTCATCATGTTCCGCGTACCCTGGGTGGACGACAAGGGTCAGGTTCAGGTCAACAACGCCTACCGCGTCCAGTTCAACTCCGCCATCGGCCCCTACAAGGGCGGTATGCGTTTCCACCCCTCCGTCAACCTGTCCATTCTGAAGTTCCTGGGCTTTGAGCAGACCTTCAAGAACAGCCTGACCGGCCTGCCCATCGGCGGCGGCAAGGGCGGTTCCGACTTCGATCCCAAGGGCAAGTCCGACCGCGAGGTCATGGCCTTCTGCCAGAGCCTGATGAACGAACTGTATAAGTACATCGGCGCCAATACCGACGTTCCCGCCGGTGACATCGGTGTCGGTGCAAGAGAGGTCGGCTATATGTTCGGCCAGTATAAGCGCCTCCGCGACGTCTATGAGGGCGTCTTCACCGGCAAGGGTCTGTCCTACGGCGGTTCTCTGGCCCGTACCCAGGCCACCGGCTACGGTCTGCTGTACCTGACCGACGAGATGCTCAAGTGCAACGGCAAGACTCTGGAGGGCAAGATCGTCGCCGTCTCCGGTGCCGGCAACGTCGCTACTTACGCCATCGAGAAGGCATGGCAGCTGGGTGCCAAGCCTGTCACCTGCTCCGATTCCACCGGCTGGATCTACGATCCCGATGGCATCGATGTGGCTACTCTGATCGAGGTCAAGCAGAAGATGCGCGCCCGTCTGACCGAGTATGCAAAGCGTCGTCCCAACTCCGTCTACCACGAGGGCAAGGGTGTCTGGTCCGTCAAGTGCGACGTGGCTCTTCCCTGCGCCACCCAGAACGAGCTGCTGCTGGACGATGCCAAGATGCTGGTGGCCAACGGCTGCTTCGCCGTGGCTGAGGGTGCTAACATGCCCACCACTCTGGAGGCTACTGAGTACCTGCAGAAGAGCGGTCTGCTGTTCTGCCCCGGCAAGGCTTCCAACGCCGGCGGCGTCGCCACCTCCGCACTGGAGATGACCCAGAACTCCGAGCGCCTCAGCTGGACCTTTGAGGAAGTGGATGCCAAGCTGAAGACCATCATGGTCAACATCTTCCACAATCTCGACAAGGCCGCCAAGGAATACGGCATGGAAGGTAACTACGTTGCCGGTGCCAACATCGCCGGTTTCCTGAAGGTCGCCGATGCCATGAACGCACAGGGCATTGTGTAATTTACAAAACAAATCCCCGGACTAATGTCCGGGGATTTTATTTTTACAGGCTATTTAAGAACTTTTTCACCATTCTTCGGTTCTTCAGCACAATGGTCTCTGCGTGCTCGGCTTCGTTCAGCAATTTATAGTAGCGTTGCTGGTGCTTCTTGTTATAGTTCCACACCCAGACCAGAAATTCCAAATCGATCTTCTCCTTACACCCCCGACCCATATCCGGCCGGGTCTTGCCCAAGTTGGTCAGAAGTCGCTTGAAAATGCCATAAAGACACGTTATGCGGGAAAAATCCAGATAGATAACCGTGTCACATCTTGCGATGCGTTCGGGCATCGTCCGGTTATAGTTGCCGTCGATGATCCATTTCTCCTTCGCCATTTCCTCCCGAACCCGCCGATCAAATTCGTCCCGATCCATTTCTACCCATCCGGGCAGCCAAAAAATACCATCCAAATGCACCACGGGAAGATCCAGTTTTTCTCCCAACTGCCGTGCCAGAGTGCTTTTCCCTGCCCCACCACAGCCAATGATCACGATCCGCTCCATATTTCTCCCCCTTCCAAAGCAAAAGCGATGCAGCCGGCCGTTTCGGTCAACTGCATCGCTTTCAGATTCTTCTTAAATGCGACTTAATTTAGTATGCTACGCCCCAGTAGATCATCTTGTCTGCAGGCTTGCCGCAGCAGGCGCAGGTGTCACCCAGTTTTTCCTGAGCGAAGGGGATGCAGCGGGAGGACATGCCGGCCACTTCCTTCATCTTCAGCTCGCAATCCAGCTCGCCGCACCACATGGTCTTGATGTAGCCGCCATTCTTCTCCTGCAGCTCCTTGGCCTCCTCCACGGAGTGAGCTTCGTAGATGTGCTCGTCCAGATTCTGCTTGGCCCGGGCGAACATGCCATTGTGGACAGCCTCCAGCTGCTCGGCAACGGTCTTTTCCAGATCCTCCAGCTTGCAGACGATCTTCTCGCGGTCGGTACGGCGGACAATGACGCACTGGCCGTTCTCCAGATCCCGGGGGCCGCACTCGACACGCAGGGGAACACCCTTCATCTCGTACTCGGCGCACTTCCAACCCATGGAGTTGTCGCTGTCGTCCAGCTTCACACGGAAACCAGCCTCGATCAGACGGTTCTTAAGACCGTTGGCGGCATCCAGAACGCCGGGCTTATGCTGCGCCACGGGCAGGATGACCACCTGAACGGGTGCAACCTTGGGAGGCAGCACCAGACCGTTGTTGTCACCGTGGGTCATGATGATGCCGCCGATCAAACGGGTGGACACGCCCCAGGAAGTTTCGTGGGGATTGGTCTTCTTATTGGTCTTGTCGGTGAACTCGATACCAAAAGCCTTGGCAAAGCCATCACCGAAGTAGTGGGAAGTGCCGGCCTGCAGAGCCTTGCGGTCATGCATCATGCACTCGATGGTATAGGTAGCCTCAGCGCCGTTGAACTTCTCCTTGTCGGTCTTCTGGCCGCGGGTAACAGGCATAGCCAGCACATTCTCGCAGAAGTCGGCGTAGACATTCAGCATGGTCTCGGTGAATTCCTTAGCCTCCTCAGCGGTAGCATGGATGGTGTGACCCTCCTGCCACAAGAACTCACGGTGGCGCAGGAAGGGACGGGAGGTCTTCTCCCAGCGCAGCACGCTGCACCACTGGTTATACTTCATGGGCAGATCCCGGTGAGACTGCAGCACATTTGCAAAGTGCTCGCAGAACAGAGTCTCGGAGGTGGGACGGATGGCCATCTTTTCCTCCAACTTTTCGCCGCCGCCCAGAGTGACCCATGCGCACTCGGGAGCGAAGCCCTCGACGTGGTCCTTCTCCTTCTGCAGCAGGCTCTCGGGGATCAGCATGGGCATGTAGACATTCTCAACGCCCTGCTTCTTGAACTCCTTATCCATGATGTTCTGGATATTCTCCCAGATGGCGTAGCCATAGGGACGGTAAATGAACACACCCTTCACGGAAGAGTAGTCGATGAGCTGTGCCTTCTTGCACACATCGGTGAACCACTGGGCAAAGTCCACTTCCATGTCGGTGATCTGTTCGACCTTTTTATCTTTTGCCATATCTTTCATCCTCTCAAGGTTTCCAAATTCTCGTACTATATATTATAGCACCAATGTCAAGAGGATGAAGCCTCCATTTCACTTTTTCCGAGAATAATTTCGGAAAAATCATTGTAATTTCCTGCCGTCTTTGGTATACTTGTGGGTGAAAATCCATTACGGAGGTATTTCCCATGAAATCCATCCGCGAAATTTATAAAATCGGCAAGGGTCCTTCCTCCTCCCACACCATGGGTCCGGAGCGTGCGGCCAAGCTGTTTATGGAACGGCATCGCGAAGCCGAAGCCTTCCGGGTGACCCTATACGGCTCGCTGAACAAGACAGGCGTAGGCCACGGCACCGACCGGGTCCTGCTGGACACCCTGGGAGATGCGCGTACAAAGATCGTCTTCTCCGAGCACACTTGGGAAGGCATGCACCCCAACACCATGGACTTCGCCGCTTTCCGGGACGGCCACGAGATCGGCTTCCTCCGGGTAGAGTCCATCGGCGGCGGTGATATCCGTATCCCCGGCCAGCCTCGCAGCAAAGCCGAGGAAGAAGTGTACATCGAGCATTCCTTTGCTGAGATTCTGGATTTCTGCAAATGGCGCTATATTGGCAAGCTGTCTGAATATGTGGAGCTGAACGAAGGTCCGGAAATCTGGGATTTTCTTATGAACGTCTGGCAAACCATGAAGCAGTCCATTTCCGACGGTCTTTCCACCGAGGGAATCCTCCCCGGCGGACTGAAAGTCCAGCGCAAGGCCAAGTATCTGTACGAATGCGAACCCGAGGAGCAGGTGCCTGCCCTGCTGGAGTTCCAGAAGATCGCCGCCTACGCCTACGCCGTAGCCGAACAGAACGCCGGCAACGGCACCATCGTCACCGCCCCCACCTGCGGTGCCTGCGGTGTGCTGCCCGCAGTGCTCAAATACGCCCAGGACACCCGTGGCTATACCGATGAGCAGATCATCCGGGGTCTTGCCACCGCCGGTATCATCGGCAATCTGACCAAGACCAACGCCTCCATCTCCGGCGCGGAATGCGGCTGTCAGGCCGAGATCGGCACTGCCTGCTCCATGGCGGCTGCTGCACTGGCAGAGCTTTACGGACAGGACTTAGATCAGGTGGAGTATGCCGCTGAGGTTGCCATGGAGCATCACTTGGGTCTGACCTGCGACCCCATTTGCGGTCTGGTGCAGATCCCCTGCATCGAGCGCAACGCCGTAGCCGCCATGCGGGCCATGAATGCCTGCAATTTGAGCTACTTCCTCACCGGCTCCCGGCGCATCAGCTATGATATGGTCTGCCGCGCCATGAAGGAGACCGGCCTGAACCTGAGCCACCAGTACAAAGAAACCAGCGAAGGCGGCCTCGCCCGGCTCTACGACCGGAAGAAAGCAAAACGTAAATAACCGAAAGGATGAAATAAAACATGAAACTCGGCATTGTGGGACTTCCCAACGTCGGCAAGTCCACCCTCTTCAACGCAATCACCAACGCAGGTGTCCCTGCGGACAACTACGCATTCTGCACCATCGACCCCAATGTGGGTGTGGTTTCCGTTCCCGACGAGCGGTTGAATTGGCTGTCTGACTTCTACTCCCCCAAGAAGACCACCCCCGCTGTCATCGAATTCGTGGATATCGCCGGTCTTGTTAAGGGCGCTTCCAAGGGCGAAGGTCTGGGCAACAAGTTCCTCTCTAACATCCGCACCACCGACGCCATCGTCCACGTGGTCCGCTGCTTCGACGATTCCAACGTCACCCACGTGGAAGGCAGCACCGATCCCCTGCGCGACATCGATATCATCAATCTAGAGCTGGTCATGGCCGACATCGAAATGGTGGAGCGCCGTATCGACAAGGCTCAGAAGGCCATGAAAGGCGGCGATAAGAAGTTCGCCAAGGAAGTTGAGCTGTTCACCGGACTGCTGAAGCACCTGAACGAGGGCAAGCTGGCCCGCACCTACACCGACGATGCCGAAGAGCTGGCTATCATCTCCACTTCCGACCTGCTGACTCTGAAAAAGACCATTTATGTGGCGAATCTGGCCGAAAACGAGATCAACGAGCCGGAAAACAACCGCCATTATCTGGCCGTCAAGGCTCTGGCCGCCGAGGAAGGCAGCCAGCTGCTGCCCATCTGCGCCAAGCTGGAGGCCGACATCGCCGAGTTGGACGATCCCGATGAAAAGGCCATGTTCATGGAAGAGCTGGGCGTGTCCGAAAGCGGTCTGGACCGTCTGATCAAGTCCAGCTACGCGCTGCTGGGCCTCATCTCCTTCCTCACCGCCGGCTCCGACGAGTGCCGTGCGTGGACTATCAAGCGCGGCACCAAGGCTCCTCAGGCCGCCGGCAAGATCCACACCGACTTTGAGCGCGGTTTCATCCGTGCCGAGGTCATCGCCTTCGACGATATGCAGGCCATCGGCTCTATGGCTGCCGCCAAGGCTCAGGGCAAGGTTCGCAGCGAGGGCAAGGAATATATCATGAAGGACGGCGACATCGTCAACTTCCTGTTCAACGTTTAATACCGCACCCTCCGGCATAAGCCGGAGGGTTTTTCTTGACTTTCCTCCACCTGTTAACTATACTGGTATTGTAAATAAACAGAAGGAGGATTCCCCATGAAATGTTCCCTTTATAAGCTTCTGTGCCTGATCCTGGCCCTGTGTATGGTCATCGGCTGCTTCGCCGGCTGTGACAATACCTCCGGCGGTCGCGACCGGGGCAGCGACGGCGAGGAAGAGACCGAGAAAGAAGATATCCGGGACACTCTCGAAAAGTACGAAATCAACGGCCTTACCTACTATCTCAGCGACGATTTCGGCGGCGATGACGATTCCGCTTCCGACTCCGCCTGCCACGAAAACGACGATGCCACCATCACCGTAGCCTGCGGTCCCATGACTGATATCAGTGATGATGATATCACCTCCTCCAAGGCTTTCGCCGAATACTTTATGGAGCTGACTGAAGATATGTATGACGAGGTGAAAGTCGATTCCGCCAACGGTGTTTTCTATACCCTGGGCACCTACGAAGAGACTGCCACTCTGATCGGTTTTTATGTCCAGGACGGCTACGGCTGGATGATCATGGCCGAAACCGAGGATGAGGACCTGGTTGAGGATCTGATCCAGTATGTCACCCTGGGTCAGATTGACAAGAATTTCGACGCAAGCGACTATATCTCCTCCGATGACGATTACGAGGATTACGAGGACATCGAGATTGAAGTCAACCCCAGCAATGAGACCTTCACTGTCCACGCCTACGTCCCCGACTCCTGGGGCCACCCTGGTTGCTGGGCATGGAGCAACACCACCGGCGAGAACGTCTTCAGTGCATGGCCCGGTGAACCCCTGAACCATGTGAGCGGTTATTACTACACCATTGAGATCCCCGAATGGGCTGAGTACATCATCATCAACGGAAATGAGGGCACCATCCAGACCCAGGATGAGCCCGTAGAGCCCGGCAGTGACGTGTGGGTCGTGATCTCCGCAATCGACGAAACTTACAACGTCTATTTCTCCGAGCCTTCCGCCGAAGAGCTGGCAAATTTCGGCTATTGATCCACAAACCAGGGCTGCCGCAGTTTTGCGGCAGCCTTCTTATTTCCCGGAAATGATAAATTTCGGTTGCATTTTCCATTCTTTTCGTGTATAATACCATGGTATCCGGGTGTAGCGCAGCTGGTAGCGCGCCTGCTTTGGGAGATTGACAGAGTATCACAGACCTGTTATAATTCCAAATGCAAAACCCGTTGGAACACTAAGCAAATTCGCATTAACCTCACTCAATTTTAGATCCCCTAGTGGTTCGATGACCACTTATTTGACCACAATTGGAACGAAAATATTTCTGAGGCTCATTTTAAACAATCAAATATCCGGGTGTGGCCCAGTTGGTAGGGCACTTGATTTGGGTGCTGGAACACCAAATCGGTTCGACTTCCCGAAATGTTGTATACTCCCCTTTAACTTCGCAATTATCCCCGATTACTTCCGTTGAAAGTTGGTCAAAACTGTGGTAGAATTTTCTTGACCACATATTTGACCACAACGAGCTTTTTCCTTCAATTCAATATCCGGGTGTGGCCCAGTTGGTAGGGCGCCTGGTTTGGGACCAGGATGCCGCGAGTTCGAGTCTCGCCACTCGGACCAAAACCGCCAGTTTTCAACACGAAAACTGGCGGTTTTGACATTGTTTCTTTAGTTATCTGGATAATACACTATCTATACTTTACTTGACATCCCATTTTCCGTGTGCTACTATTAGCTCAGCTTTTACGAAAGGAGCGAGAATCATGCTGAATCATGTGACCCATCTGAACCATCATAATCAGAATCAGTCCAGCAGAAGTCTTGCTCTGTTAGTACCAGTCCAATAATATTCGGGATAGGTGTATTTTACGGTGCAGGCTTCTTGCCTGTGCCGTTTTTGTATTTTTAGGAGGGAGAAGCATGATCAAACCAGAACGGTTAAAGCGTGGCGACAAGGTTGCAATCGTATCCTTGTCCAGGGGTATGCTGGGTGAGGATAAATTCATCCACAAATACCATCTTGCCAAGCAGAGACTAGAAAATGATTACGGGCTAGAAGTTGTTGCGATGCCTAATGCATTAAAAGGCATTGACTATCTATACCGTCATCCCGAAGCCAGAGCACAGGATCTAATGGATGCTTTCCGCGATCCATCCATCAAGGCAGTGTTTAATGCAATTGGTGGTGATGATACCATCCGTTTGCTCCCCCACATCGACTTCGACGTATTGCGGAACAACCCGAAAATCTTCACCGGATTTTCTGATTCTACCACCAACCACTTTATGATGCACAAGGCCGGTCTGGTTTCCTATTATGGCCTATCCGTTATGAACAACATCGCAGAGTATGTTGCAATCAACGATTACACTCGCAACGCTATGGAAAATACACTGTTTGATCCCAAGCCTTCACTGGATATCCCCTGCAGCGAGTTCTGCAGCTATGAGTCAGACAAAATCTGGTGGGGTGAGGATCATATGGGTGACGCAACACCACGATTTCCTAATACAGGTTACGAAGTAATTCAAGGCTCCGGTAAAGTTACCGGCGAGCTGCTTGGCGGCTGCATTGATGTTTTCCCAGAACTGCTTGGCACTCCACTGTGGCCTGCTTTAGAGGACTGGAAAGGGAAAATTCTTCTGATTGAAACCAGCGAGTGCGATATGAACGAAATGGTGCTGTCCTGGTTCCTGCGAATTTTGGACGCGCAAGGTATTCTGAAGGTTCTAAGCGGCATTATTGTGGGCAAACCTGCATTCCAATCCAAGATGGAGAGCTATAAAGAAGTTTATAGGCAGGTAGTTGGTTTTGAAGCTGGACGGCCTGATCTTCCAATCCTTTACAATGTGAATGTGGGTCATGCTTATCCTATCGGTGTGTTCCCACTGGGTTTGACTTATGAGATTGACTGCAGCAAAAAGTCATTACGGCTCATAGAGCCTGCTACAAAATAACGCACTTATCCAAACTGGCAGTTTTCTCTGATGAAACTGCCAGTTATTTTCTTGTCTATCACACATCATTTTGCATATTATCCGTTCCGAAGCAAACACTAATTGCAAAAGGAGCGATGGATATGGAAAATAACAACTTCGGACAAGAGCTTGCAAAACAGACCTTGGATCAGATTCCGCAGGCAAATTCCAACGCAAAGCGGATCGTCGGTCTTATCAAAGAAGGCGGCAGAATCACCGGGTATCAGCTTTCCGATCATTCTGTTGTGGAGAAACAGCAGGCTGTAGATATGGCAAAGCAGGGCCAGATTGCCGGTGTCGGCATCGCCCACCGTGGAGATACCGAATATCTCAAATCCATCCCCGATGGCAGTGAAAACAACAACCTCGGCAACCTCCCCTCTGTTTCTCCCGAAGCCCAAGCATAATAGTATGACCGTCAGCGTTCATCGGAATCGCTGACGGTCTTTTCTTTGTTTATAGCGGTGCATTTTTGCTCATTCATAAAAGGTGTTTTTTATTACCATTTCTAGGAAACTAACTAATAATGTCTACTATATGTTTGTAGCTCAATCGTTGTATAACTCACTTGAGTTTCCCATGAGTAACAGCTTAATTATCTCCCACACCATTGCTTTTCCATAAACTAATCTTCGGAAGCAATTGTTGCAGAATTCGACATTATTTGATATAGTATAGTAAAGATTCCAAACCAAATAGAGAGGTGTTTCAAATGTACTTAACTTCTAAGCAGCACGACCAACTGCGCACCCTTACCATGGCCTTTGAGATTCCTTATAGATCATATATATCAGAAACGGTACTCGCAATATTGCCAGATAAAAGCAGCTTTTCGTCGAGTCTTACCCAAGCAAATGCACAGCAATTGGCAAACGGCAATCCTGGCCTGGTATCCCAGATTGTCTCAGCTAAAAACAGTGCTAGTAAGTTATTTGACAAACTTGCTTTTTCAAAAACATCATTTGATAACCGCACTGTTATTGGCGATTCTGATGTTCCCTATATTGGTGAGCTTAATATCCTTGTCCTAATCTATCAGCAATCCTTTTCGCCAATGATTAGTCTATTCCCAGATTTTGCTTCTTTTTTTGCTTTAGCTAGAAAATATGCTTATGTTCGTAATAAACTTAACCATCCCCTATGCAAGATCCTCGAAGATTCTGATATGATAGCAGCATTGAACTTTATTGAGGAAATAGGCAAATGGTTGGATCGAAGATTTTTCTGGGACAAAACTCAAACAGAAATTATTAAACTAGCCACAGCGCTGCGTACTGGATGTGTGGATATCCCCATACCTATGCACAACATCAATGATATGCCCTTTCCCGAAATGCGCATCGTCTGCCGTGAAAAAGAAACAGCCGCATTAAAGGAATTTATTTATGGAAAGCCTGGTGCTTTCCGCAAGCAATCCTCTTATTGTGTTTTTGGTTACGGTGGCTTAGGCAAAACAGCTTTGGTTCTGGAATGTGTCAAGCAAATCATTCAAGATACCATTGATGGCACAACTGTGAATGCATACAAACCCGAATTTTTATTTTTCTTTTCTGCAAAAGACCGTAAACTCACCTACTCCAAAACCAGTGGTTCACTAAAGTCGGTAGCGGTACGACAAACCTTTGACAACTTTGATTCCCTAAAGTCACTCATTTTTCAAGCATTGCAAGTCGACTCTTTCTCAGGATTTACTAAACATGGTATTATCATCATTGATAATCTGGAGACGCTTACTAGTGAAGATCGGGAACAGCTACATGAATTTGTTCAGGCTGGGTCACCACCATGTGTTCAGTATATTTTGACCTCCCGAAAAGAAGAGCAGTATGACATCAATGTTGAGTTAAGCGGTTTCGAAGATATCCAAAATCGATTTATAGATGAATATATTGAAGAAAATGATTTAAGCTTAGTTCTCACCGAGCGGGATCAATCGGAGCTATTACATCTATCCAAGGGCAATACACTTGTTCTTGTTTTGTGTCTATCTCGCTTGAGCCACAAACTTGAAACAATTGATAGCATCCGTGCGGATTTCACTAAAATTGCTACTACACAATCCCTGAATTCCGAACTGACTCAACTACCTCCCAGTGGTTTTGACATTATATCAGAATTTATGTTTAAAAACACATTTGAGGAAGTTGAGGCCGTTTTCTCACAGGACAGTGCAGAAATGAATCAAATCCTTCAAGTTTTTACTGTGTATGATGGTGAGAATATTGATATATATACAGTAAGTATTATTACAAATATTTCATGCCATGTCGTTCAGAAAATAATAAACATCTTATGTCATTATCTAATTCTTGAAAAGATGGGTTCAAATTACAGCCTAAATCAATTTGCAGAAAAGTATATCATCCAACGTTTTTTCCCTGACACTGTGCAATTTGCACTTATGCAGGATAAGGTAGAAAAATGTGTGCGACAGACTCAGCAAGAATTAAGTACCTTCCAATCCCAGATTGATCGAAATCCCGGCCGCAAAAAAATATTTGCCGATTGGTGCGTTACTGCTCCAGGCGACATGATCGCAGCAGCTAAAATTGATACAATCTATCTGGATGTTCGGGATCAATGTAATAAAGGTGGAAAGTTTTTTGTACAATCCGCCTTAGAATCTGCAATTGCTAAAATTGCTACCTTAGAAAAAACAAGCATGCATCCTTATATCCAATATCAGAAAGCGCGCATACTAAAAATTATTGATGATTCCAACATACTGGACACCAAACACGATGAAGAGATATTGGATGTGTACAAAAAAGTGATTTGGACAATTAAAACTAGCAGCATATATGCCCCTATTTGCAGTACAAAGTCCTATGCTTCTATCCTTTGGATTTATGGACTCAGACTTATCTCGACTGATGTCGGGTCTGCTACTCGGTATTTAGAAGATGCAAAGAAGGCTTTTGAAGAAGGCAATATTAATGACAACGAATACATTAACTGTTTGGTTGATCTTCTTCACGCCTACATAGAGAGCTATAAACAAACCAGCATCAAGGGATACCTGCATTCTGCCCGGCCTCTCGATAGAACAATAATGGAATCTACATATAAACCCAAACACTTTTGGCAATACCATAATCAACTCAAGCAGTACTAAATCTAGGAGGGTAGCAAATGCTACCCTCTTTAGTGCATCAGTTTCTTCTCCGCTGCAATCTCTTTCTTAACTTCTTCGATCATCGCCGCCAGCTTTTCCTCGCATTCTTCACGGGTTTTGGCATAGACATTGCGGGAGATTCGCTTGCCGTGGGCATCTCTAGGAGAGTATTTGCCCTCCCAGAGGTGGTCGTTGAGCTGGTAGATACCACCGGTGCCTGCTTTGCGGTACTTGCTCTTGTATGGCTGGAAGCCGCTTTGATCGGTGTGCTGTTTCTGCTCGTCCGGCGGCATGGGAGCGTCGGTCTTGCCGATCTGATGATCGATTTTCACCGCCGCCTGCTTCTGCATGGTGTCGGTCACATGTGAGTAGATGTCCAGGGTCGTTGCAGAGGAGATGTGACCGATGATGGTGGACAGCGTCTTTACATCCATTCCATGCTCCAGCGCCATGGTTGCGAAAGTATGCCGCAGGTCGTGGAAGCGAACCTTTTTACACTTGGCCCGCTCCAAGGTCTGCTGCATCCGGCGGCGGACGAAGTTGGGCGTCAGAGGACAATCCTCTTTCACAGGCGACGGAAACATCCACCGGGAATTCACCGTCGCTTTGTAGTTTTTCAGGATTTCCAGCAGCGAACCGGGCAGTACGATCACCCGGATTGAAGATTTGGTCTTGGGTTCCGTGATGTGAAGCTCGCCCTTGATGAAAGTTGCGGACTTGGTTATTCGCAACTCGCCAGTCTCCAAATTCAGATCATCCCACTGGAGCGCCAGAATTTCACCCAGCCGCAGGCCAGTTCCAAGCTCCAGAAGGAAGAGTTCGTAGTAACCATCCTGCTTCGCCTGGATCAGAAAGCGCTGCATTTCTTCCTGTGTGAGGATATTCATTTCGCCACTTTTCTTCGGCGGCAGCTTGCATCCGATAGCCGGGTTAATCCGAATCAGACCTTCCTCCACCGCTTTTTGCAGTGCCGAGCGGCAGTTAGCATGGCACACACGCACCATCCGATCAGACAGTCCAGGGCCATATTGCTTCACCCGAATCAACCGTCCGCTGGTTTTCAGCTTGGCATAAAACTGCTGCAAGTCGCTTTGCGTGAGCTGATTCAGCGGGATTTTTCCGATCTCCGGGATGATGTGCTTGTAGATCCTGTCCTCATAGCCGAGCTGCGTATTCAGCCGGAGTTGGGGCTTACAGTAGTTCTGATACCAAAAATCCATCCAGTCACCAAACGGCATGTCCGGCTTGCACTTGGTTACAGGCGGCGCATATTTTTCTTTCAGTTCTTCCAACTTTAGCAAGCATTCCGCCTTGGTCTTGGCAAGAACATTTTTTGTTTTCGGGTTGCCGCTATCATCGTAGCCGATGACCACTCTGGCTTCCCAGCGACCGTCCGAACGCTTGCGGACGGTTCCGCTGCCATATTTCCGTTTCTTAGCCATGGACTATCCT
Organism: Clostridia bacterium; assembly: GCA_021153265.1. Classification (GTDB taxonomy): domain Bacteria; phylum Bacillota; class Clostridia; order Oscillospirales; family Oscillospiraceae; genus Faecousia. The sequence continues at coordinate 16,179 of JAGKTU010000013.1, read as the reverse complement.
CCTTTCACATGATCTCGTCTAGGAAATTCCCCACGATGCCGGATGCTTTTTTCTGCATCTCCGTGGTCATATGTGTGTATGTATCCAGCGTGAAGGACGCATTTGTATGCCCCAGAATGCCGGACAAGGTTTTTGCATCCACGCCACTGGTCAGGGCATGAGTTGCGAAGGTGTGCCGCAGATCATGGAAGCGAATGGGCGGCAGCTCCGCATATCGAAGCAAGGTTTTCATGCGGCGGTAAGCCGTTTCCGGCGACAGTGGAAGCTCCGGCACCGTTGGATTGTGGAAAATCCATTCACTATAAGATTTCTTTTTCCGTGCCTTTAGGATCTCCACGGTGCTGGGCGGAAGCTGAATGCTGCGAGTACCTTTTTCGGTTTTTGTTTCACCAACTTTCACACCGCCGCCCTTTTTACTTGTGACCGCACGGCGAATCTGCAGCCGCCCGGTCTTTTCATCGAAGTCCTGCCACTTGAGGCCGCAGATCTCACCCCGGCGCATGCCGGTGGTCAGCTCCGTGTAGAAGAAGTCAGACCACACATTATCCTGCCGCACCACATCCAGAAACTTTTGGAGCTGGGCTTCTGTCAATATATTCTTGGGTGCGTAGTTTGCCTTGGGAATCACCGTGCCATCGGTAGGATTTTTCACGATGACCCGCTCCTGAACTGCCGCGTCCATCGCCTGGTGAAGCATCATGTGGATGCCCCGAACCGAGCTGTCCGAGAGAGAATTTCCACGCTCGTAGTGCTCATTGATCCGTCCGTTTTCCCGAAGCCAGTTGTACATTTTCTGCACATCTGCCGTGGTAACGGAACCGATTTTCTTATCACCCAGGTGCGGCTTGATGTAGTTGTTGGCGATCCTGCGGTAACCATCCAGCGTACTTTCTCGCACAGTGAACCGCATACGCTCATCCAACCACTTGTCCAGCCACTCGCCAAGGGTGAGGTTGGAGTTTTCTTTCAGCTCCACATCCCGGAATGTTTCAATGCTCCTGTGGAGTTTTTCCATCAACTCTTTCTGCGTTTTCGCGAACACACTCCGGTAAATAGGCTTGCCATCTTCCTTGTGTCCGACTACAATTCTGCCTTCCCAGCGACCGTCGCTGCGCTTTCGCACCAGTCCGTCACCATCGGGCCGTTTGTTTGCCATCAGTCTGACCTCCTTTCTTAGTCACAATACATATCACAAAGCTTTTCGAATAGCTAGCGCCAAAGATGCCGAAATTGGGCTTTTTTCGAATAGAACCCCGCAAAACCTGTTGTGGCTCTAAGGAAAGTCCAATTTCAGACGCCTTTGGGCTATTTGGGGGTCAAAATTGACCCCCGCTGGCAAAACCAACAACACTTTCAAAAAGTCGTTGTGGCTCTAAGCGAATTTCGGCCGGCATTGCCGGACGATGGGATTTGGGCGGGGAAAAGACGCCCGCCCTTATTCCTGCACCTCGTTCGCAAGAACGAGGTTTTTCCGTTTTGTGCATAATCACATGGGATTATGCCACATGTTCTTCGAGCCTTTTTCGCTCGTTTTCTCGCGTCTGCTGCTCTACATGATACCGCTTCGCTTCCTCGATCGGGCGAATGGTAACAAGCAACGTTCCATTTCGCTTCTTGCCACCCTCGCCCCAGACCGTAGTCGGCTCCGTGTAGATGAGATGTTTTTCCTCAAGCCCATGGACATACTTCATGACCGTATTCTTGGTTTTACCAATCGCTTCTCCAATGGTTTCATAGGAGGGATAGCACTGGTAGGTTTCACGATCCTCACACCGCATCAGGTAAGCATAGGTTGCGATCTCACCTGTTGACAGCCCCAGAGAGAAGATCTCGTTGGGCAGAGGAAAGTAATTCCGCTTCGCACTGCGGGACGGATACTGTTCGTATTTCAAGATCTTCACTCCCTTACTTATTAATTTGCGTTTGAACCCAAGTCTGGAACTCAGCCTTGGGAACGATCAGCCGGTTTCCTACACGCATCGCCGGGAAACCTTTTTCGTGCATCAGCTCATAGGCGGACGATGGAGACACACCCAAGAGCTTCGCCACCATTTCCGCATTGAGAAACAGCGGCAGTTCGTCATAGCTTTTGTAAATAGATTCCTTCAATATTTCACCCCTTTCCATTATAATTCATCCTGTTTCCCGAATTTTAGGGAAACAAAAAGACCCATACATCTTTGACGCAGATTTCGCCAAATGTATGAGTCTACGCTTCCCAGGTCTGAACCACATGTTCATCGACGTAAGAAGCGTTATTCAGTTGCCGTGAGGTTTCCCTCATCGTGTATATATTTTATCATGGAAAATCAACTTGTGTCAAGCACTTTGCAAGGCCCATTTTTCTGCTGTTCTTTGATTATAGCGTAATCTTTTTTGTTTCGGCACACCGCCGCCACAGTCGCGACACACCCTCCACACCGCCCTGTTCCGCTATCCTTTCCCTACACCAGAGGAAAAGCCCACACACCGCCGCAAGCTGGCTCACGTCGCCGGAAAACTTTCCGAAAGAAAGACTTGCAATTTTGGCACTTCCAAGGTAACATCACACAAACTTTTTGGAGGTGTGTTTTATGAAAGATATCCCCGCAATCGTCCAGTCCCATATGTCAAAGCGAATCGCCCTGTACGGACAGGAGCCGGAACAGCCGCTGGTGGAGGAATTGTTCAAGCGGTACTCCGAGCTGCAATCTACCAACGACCAGGCATTCCTGGATGCGTTTCAAAAGCTCTATGGTTTCATGGAGTCGCTGTCTGTGGAAGCTACCCAGCAGGCAAGTCAGGTGGTTTGCGATCTCTGTTCGGAGACGGAACGGATGGCATTCATCATCGGGCTTCATGCCGGGATGCAGTTTGCCTGGGAAGTGACTGAGCCGACCGAAGTCAAGCTGTGAGGTGCCGCCATGGAACGATACATTGAGAAGCTGCGAAGCTACGAAGCTACCTGACAGAACAGAAGCTCCAGGATGAGTCGCCCCAGTCCATTCTGAATATGCTCTACGAAGCCTACAACGAAATCAATCTGATGGATGATGACAAGGTCAGGCAGGATTTCCACGAGCTGTATGAGCTGATGAATGGCATGCCGCTCCGGGAGATGGACAGAATCATCTATCCAGTCTGCACCCTCTGCCGTGACCACGAACGCTCCGGCTTTATTCACGGTGTGCAGGTCGGCATACGGCTAGCACAGGAACTTGCAGTATGAAAAAAGGCCAGGAATCGGCGCTTCGATTCCTGGCCTGTTTTTTCGTTAGAGGATGTAATCCGAAATACAATCGTACCAATGGACGTAGGTTTCGCCGTTGATGGTGAGGCGCTCATTGTCCGGGAATTTCTCGCTCCAGGGCTTACCGCCGAACCGATCAATGGCCCAGTCATCCCGATTGAACCGCCGCCACAGAACAGTACGTCCGCTCTGATCCACATACTGTTCGGAAGCCACCGCATCATTGAAGCACTCAATGTCCATGACGCAGACGGTATCGTAAGACTTGCCACCAATGGTCACACGGTAGCGGCCCACCACATCCACCACTTCTCTGGGGATGGTTCCGGTAACGCAGTTCCCTTCACGATGCAGCAATCCCTTGGGATGTAGATCCACCTCGTTGCCGCAGTTGTCCTCACCAAAGCCCCAGTTATTGAGGAAGGCTTCACCGTCCAGGAAGGTGTAACATTTACGCACGCCATCTTCCATGTGGGTTTCAGCCAGGTAGCGGCTGTGGGTGTCGGTAAGCTGTGCCACGAATCTCCGCTCCACCCGATCCAGTGCACCGGTACGGTAATAGTCGGCAGGATCAAACTGCATAGCAACCACCTCCACGCCCTCGATGCCGTGAACTTCCGCCTTGCCGATAACTTCCATCTCCGTGTATTCTGTACGCTTGCGCTCCGGGAAATCGTACATGCCCCAGGTCAGTTTCTGTCCCACGCGAGGCACGATCAGCCAGCCTTGCAGTTCCTCCCAGCGGACACCGAAAGGCTCTGCGTCCAAGCGTTCAATGGTATAGTCAGGAATATATTCAGGCAATTTTTGCATAGTAGTATCTCCTTTCGGTTTCTGGGTTTGATATGGGTACTTGTTTTTGAAATGCTGCTTCGCTGTGTGGAGTCTGCTTTTCACCGTTCCCACTGGAATGTCCAGCAGCTTTGCGATCTCCGTCTGGGGCAGTTCTTTCCAGAAGTACAGGTATAGAATCTGCTTGTCTTTATCCCCCAGCCGATCCAGGGTTTCCCGCACGGTATGTACCACAGAAATACCAAGCCGCCCGGCAGACAGTTCCTGCTGCGACAGTTCTTCGATGGATATTTCCATCTGAGTCGCCTTTTCACGGAAATAATCATTGCACTTATTTCGGGCGATGCTGATGATCCAGGGTTTGAATGCATCCCTATTCTTCAGTTGCGGGAACTTGCGATAAGCACTTAAGTACACTTCCTGCAGCACATCGTCTGCATCCGTTTGGTTCGGCAGGCGATAGCGCACAAACCGCTCTACACCGCTGCTCACATCAGCCAGCAATTTCTCAAATTCATCCATATCCTCACCTCCTTCATTGTAGGATCAAAACCGGTTTCACATATATAGACGGGATGCACCGACAAAAGGTTCATTTTATTTTTCAATCTACCATCTTGCGAGAATTGTGTCAATCCAACCCTACCGTTTTTCGCCACACCGTGCTATAATGGAGGAAACAGGAAAGGAGCTGCGGCTATGACACTGGAAGAAATCAAATTGCGGCGGTTAGCTGGGCAGCATTTGCTGACTCCTGCCGATACCCAGACCGTTGTGAAAGACCTTTGCGGTGTGCAGGCGCAGTTTCTCAGCCATGCGCTCCATGGACTATCCATTCGCTGCACTGAAGTCAATACTGAGGGACTGGTCAAAAGCTGGACGAACCGGGGTACCATGCATCTGTTCTCCGTGGACGATCTTCCTCTGTTCCTCCATGAAGGTAGAACGCATTTTCTCCGCCCGGTGGATACTCTGGAATCGGATGCCTATATCAGTGCTGACCGCAAGGCATACTTTTCCGATTTGATCGTGGATGCAGTTTCCCAGGGAATTGACGAACGGGAAGCCTTGAAAGTCGTCTGCGAAAAAGCCGGGATGACCGAAGGTGAAAGTCAAAGTCTGTTCGATCCCTGGGGCGGCACCATCCGTGCGCTCTGCGAAGCAGGCCGGATCTGCCACAGGGTGCAGGAAAAGAAAGCCTATCAGCTTTGCCCCGCCTTTGAGCCGATGGCAGAGGAACCAGCCCGGATTGAACTGGCACGGCGGTATTTCACCCACTTCGGCCCCGCTACGGTCAAGGACGCCGCCTACTTCTTCGCCACCACTCAGGCCAAGGTCAAATCTTTGCTGAAACAGCTTCCGGTTACCGAAACCTCGTTGGATGGCAAGTCTTATTTCTACATTGACTACGGTCTGCCCATCGGTGACCTTCCCGATTGCCTGTTCCTGGCCGGCTTTGATCAGCTCATGCTGGGCTATGAGAAAACGGAAAGCCTGTTCCTACCCAAGGAGCATATGCGGGACATCTTCAACCTCGCCGGAATCGTCCGTCCTACCATCCTTGTGAATGGCACCGTAGTCGGCTGGTGGAATCTCAAAAACCGCAAGTTGAAGATCACCCTGTTCTCTCCCGCCGATCAAAAGCTGATTTTCGATACTGCCAGCAGGCTATGGAGTGACTTGAAGCAAATTGAATACCTGTAAACAACAGACCCAGGAGCGCATGCTCCTGGGTCTGTGTCATTTCAATATGTAATTACTTACCGACGAAGAAAATCCAGTACCACCTGATTGAAGTCTTTTGCTTCTTCGTACAGGCCGTGGCCCCACTGAGCATACATCTGAAGTTCGGCGCTGGGGATTTTTGCGGCGATTTCTTTAGATGCATCGCCACCCAATGAGAGATCTTTTTCGCCGCCGATGACCAGTGTTGGAGCCTTGATGTAATTCAGGCTTTCGTAGGCATCGTGGGTCAGGCAGGCATCTGCCTGGACGAAGAATCGGTCATAGGATTTTGGCTTTGTCAGCTTGCCCATGATCGGAACCATCCAATTATTCTTGCGGTAGTAGTCCTCAGAATAGATCCGCCGAACATTGCTGTCCATCAGTGCGGTGTGGTCACCCCGCTTGGCGCAAGACACCCATTCCTCGATAGATTCTGTCAGGATCGGATTGGGTCTTGATGAGGTGACGGTCAGAATCAGCTTGCCCACCTTTTCAGGGTAGTCGATGGCAAGGTGCTGGGCGATCATGCCGCCCATGGAAACGCCGAAAATGTCTGCTTTTGAGATTCCCAGCCGCTCCATGGCTTCTGCCTGATCCCGGGCCATATCACGGGTGGTGTAGCCCTCGGGCAGCCCATTCTTGCGGCTGAATGCATAAACCGTAAAAACCTTGGCAAACGCCCGGTACATAAATGCCATAGGCAGAGCCGTGCCTTTCATGGAGCGCAGACCGTCACCCAGACCAGGGAGCATCACAAGAATTCTCTCTCCAGTGCCGAAACGGATGTAGTCTATAGTCGCGCCGCCGATTCTTAATGTGCCGTTTTTCGCATTGTACAACATCTCCGTCACGCCTTTCTTTACAGACTTTCGTTGAGCCGTAGTTCATAAAACTGCCGCACCCATTCAGGATGCTTCTTGTATTCCTCTGCTTCTTTGATTTTCTGCAAGGTTCGCTTGCCAACACGCTTATCCAGAATTGCAAGGATCTTGACGATGTAGTCCTCAGAGTTCAGCGCATCCTGAATGGATAGATTACGGAACTCCAAAACCGCACTCAGGAAGTCCCATTCGCATAGGGTACAATTTTCAGCCCAACCGAGTTTCATTTCTTCGTAAAGCTCAAACCAACCTTTGCTTCTGTCCTCATTATGTTTCGCTGCAACCTGCTGTTCCTGTCTGTACTGCTCAATCCACGAAAAGCACACCAGCTCCTTGCCGTCCAGTAAAATCGCCGCCCGGCCATAGGAATCATGCACCTTATGATACCGGGTCAAAAAATAAGTAATTCTGCCTTTCAGTTCCTCACACAGGCACTCATCCAGCCATTTGTTGAGCCCTGACCAAGATTTATAGTGATCCATGCGATTCCTCCAAATACCGTACCGGCTTTCCGTTGGCATGGGCATACTCTATCTCGGATTTTGTGCTGGAACCGATATATCCGCCCACATTGATGACAAATATCTCATCCGCCATGTCGATCTTCCGCTTGTGCATATCGTCCAGCATGATCTTTGTCTGGGTCAGCGTATCCTCAGACATTCCTTCCCAAACCTCACTGTCGCCAGAGTGTCCAAACAGGCCCACACTGATCACAATGTTACCTTCCAGCGTCAGCTTCTTCTGAGCTTCCATGAACGCATCCTTGAACCTGGTGCTGCCGCACAGGGTGATCACTTTGTATTTACCAACCATCATTCCACCTCATAAGGCCAGTCGATGATGCCACCGAATTCCTTGATGTTGGTGTAGCCCAGTTCTGCCAAAGCTTCCGCCGCGATCTTACTGCGCCGACCGCTGCGGCAGTAGACCAGGATCAACTGATCCTTTTCCGTCAGCACTTCCTCTGCCTTAGCTTCGATCTGCGTATAAGGAATCAGGATTGCTCCCGGGATGTGACCTGCGTCATATTCATCCTGCTCCCGCACATCAAGGATGATATAGCCTTCCTCGCTGTCCATGATTTGCTTGGCTTCCTCTGCCGTGATGTTCACATATACCGCCCCCTGATTGTTTTCTTTATCTTGCCCACAGGCAGTAAGCATCATCACCGCCAGAAGGAGAAAAATTAGTTTCTTCATTCTCATTACTCCTGTGAATCATCCGAAAACAGATATTTACACATCTGCTCCGGTGCGTTCAGAAACTGCTTTGTGATTTGATAGTGCTCCGTTTCCTTATACGACACCGATTGAATGCCATCTTCCGTCAGGTATAGCACCTCCGCACCGGGATAGGCCATCAGGATCGGCGAATGCGTAGAAATGATAAACTGGGAGTTTTTCTTCTCCAGTTCATGAATGTGGCACATTAGTTCCAGCATTCTGGATGGAGACAGTGCCGCTTCAGGCTCGTCCAATATGTACAGGCCATTGCCGCCAAAGCGGTTTGTCACCAATGCCATGAAGCTCTCACCATGGGACTGCTTGTGCAGAGAGACACCGCCATAGCTTTCAATCACACTGGGGCCAGGCGCTGGGATTCTATCCATCTGATCAATATTGCTTGCAACATTGTAGAAGCTCTCCGCCCGCAAAAAGAAGCCATCCTTTCTGGCTGACACGCCTTTCGAAACATGGAGATAACGGTAAAGCTCAGAATGGGAATCTTCTGTGGAGAAGCTAAAGTTGACGGTTCCTCCCTCCGGGTTGAAGCCCTGACTTACAGCAATTGCTTCGATCAACGTGGACTTGCCGATTCCGTTTTCTCCCACTAAAAATGTGACCTGCTTCGTGAAGTTCAGTCTGCCCATCGCTTGCAGGCTCTTAATGACCGCCAAATCATTCAGATAGCTGTGCGCCGGAAGCTGATCCAATATACTGATGGATTTGATAAATAAATCACTGAACACACGCACACCTCATTTCACTTATCCCTTAATAAACTTCCGAATGATCTTTTCCTCCGCCGTGGGATTCAACAGCAGGATCTGCTGGCGGATCTTTTCATAGCTTTCGTCGGCATCCAGATCCGGGATCTCAAAATTCCGCTCTGCCCAGAAATTCTCCACGGTGGTGAAAACGGTGCTGTTCCAGCCGTATTCGATGCCGTACTTGTTTTTCTTTTGCTTCCGGCCGGTCATGGTAATGAACATGCCCATTTGCAGTTCCACCATTGCCCGGTCAAAGCTCGACTTGTCCTCTTTTCCGAAACCGCCCAGCGCCTTGATCTCATGGAGCGCCACATAGCCATCCCGGACGATATCATAGATCCGCTTTGCGGTGTGGCTGATGCCGCCCCGCTCATAGGCTTCCTCGAAAGTCTCGCCGTTTCTGCGAACGGCATAGAAATAGGGATACCAGTCCTTGGTGATAAAACCGCTGGTTTTGAAGAACACCTTGGAGTAGGCGATGTCAGACCGTTCCTCCAACACCCGCATCCGCCATTCCCAAGGGTCTACCTCCGGGTCGCCACAGTGCCACTTCACCGGGGTGTCCAGCAAATCCCGATTCAGCCAGTCGTAGTCGATCAGCGCAAAGATGCCCTTGGCATTGCCGCCACCCATGGAAAAGCCGCAGCTATTCAGTTCACGGCAGAAATCTTCAAAGTTTTGGATCACGGGATCACTTCCTTTGTCCCTATTCTATCACATCTGGCGATATGCGAAAAGAGGGTTCTTTTTCACTCAATTACTTCCTTCAAGAATATCCTTTGATCAAACGCACCACGCTGCGCGCGTTTCCCCTTGCGAACGCGAGTAAGGTCATCCCATGTATAACCCCTAGCCTTAACGACAGCACCCATAACTTCCAACAAATCCGCAAGTTCCTCAAGAGACTTACTCTGCTGATATTCTGCCAATTCTTCGTTCAGCTTCGCGTCCAACGCCTCGATATAGGCATCATTGGGCAACACCTCAACTGTGCAAGTTTTTCCTGATGCATCAATAATCTCCGGAATTCTGTCCCGGACCAGTTTATTGTAAACAGTGCGCTTCTTCATAGCATTTATCCTCTCCTGTGCCTTCTCATAGTAGTACGCAAATCCCTTACAAACGCAATTATTCTTCATAGCAATTTCAGCAGAAACAATATCAAAGAGGTACTCAATAGACGAAAGGGAAGAACCGCCTTGAATCTTGTTGGTAAGATATTCAACTGGCGTTTGTCCTAGTTTCTTCTCAAAGGCTGTCTCGAACACAACAGGATTCTTATTGACAGGAGACTTTTTTACCTTCTTGCTTTTTGCTGGACTTTGTCGCTTCATTCTCAAGCACCTCCTAGCTTTTATATTATACAGTATCGAACACTCGTTCGCAAGAATAAATTGCTCTCACTTGCTTTTTCTTTGTTTATAGCGGTGCAAATGGCGGCGCTCCACACATAAACTGCTTGTATCATACCAGCGAGGTGGGGCTATGAAACAACGGTCAATTCTTTGGCAAGCAGCTGGATTTGCGGCAGTTACCTTTGGCGGCACGATTCTGCACTTCTTGTACGATTGGACAGGCGGGAGTATCCTGGTTGCGCCCTTTTCCGGGGTGAACGAATCCACCTGGGAGCATATGAAGCTGCTGTTCTGGCCCATGTTTCTCTTTGCCCTGGTTCAGCGTTTGTTTTTCAGGGATCAGGAAAACTACTGGTGTGTCAAGCTGGCACAAGTCCTCCTGGGGCTTATACTGATTCCGGTGCTGTTTTATACCTATAACGGCGTGTTCGGCAAATCCCCGGACTGGATCAATATCGCCATCTTTTATATCACCGCTTTGCTGGTCTTTCTCTTTGAATGGTTGGCTTTCAAAAAGGATTGGCTACAATGCAAGCATCCTTGGCGTGCTTTTGCCACCATATGCCTAATCGGTGTGTTGTTCGTGGTGTTTACTTTCGCGACACCGCAGATTCCACTATTTCAAGATCCTCCCACGGGAACCTATGGAGTTTGACAATGGCAAAACTTTTTGAAAAAGGACTTGCAATATCCGCACTTCCAAGGTAACATCACACAAACTTTTTAGGAGGTGTCTTGCAATCCTTTGCCGAGGCATTGAAAGTCTACACGCGCGACCATCCTTTTGATGCCGGGAACGGTGATGCTGAAACCGTTCTCGACCAGCTCTACCAAGTCTATGCCGAATCTCACGAATCCGACCCGCCGGAGATCAGCGAGGGTTTCAAGGAACTGGAATGTTTCCTGGAGTCCCTACCACTGAGCGATAACAATGCCGTCTTTAACCTCTGCTGCCGCCTGTGTACAGCCTACGAGGAAAAAGCCTTCCGCCACGGCCTGATTTATGGGGCACACCTGATGATAGAGCTGGACATTTTATAATAAGAACCCGCTATGAAGGAATCATCCTCATAGCGGGTTCTTAACATATGCATTCTTGTCTGTCAGATACGCAAATTAGACAGTTTGGTTATTTCTTAATCTTCAAGCCGCAAGAAAGGAAACTCCAAGAAAGGGATAATCATCCGATAAGCTTGGTGGCATACATTGCTGTTTTTTGTAGATAACATCTGCCTATTCTCTTGTCACGATCGAGTATTTTATAAAGTCAAATTTTCCTTTATTGTTTCTGTAGTAGTTCTCCGCTGCCGTGCAAAGAATGTAACACAAGTGAGAGATATGCACTTGCAATTCCCTATGTACTATGCACATATCTTTTCCGTAGGAAACCATACTCAGATCGCCATTGGCAGAATTCTCTTTGGTTGCAACTAGCTCAAATTTATCAATTTTACACCGGGATTCACGGATTGTCGATTTTTCCACATTGGGAGTGCTTTGGTGAAGCAAAGAATTACGCAGACTATAAATGATTTCTTCGTTCAGGTACGGCATATCGTATCCGTAGGGAGAATCACACCTATCTGTGATAACATATTGGCTGCACCAGTTTCTATAGCGGACACCGTTATGATCCTCATCAGGATATTCTGCTTTCCCACAAGTATCAGGCAAAGTAAGCGCAAGCGCCAATGCTGACAAGTACAATTCGTGGGATAGAGCCATACGGATCTCACTTACTATTTGCTCAATCAGGGAATTCACCTCATTTCCGTCGTTACGACGATGGTCTTTCTATACCCCTAACCGGTGGCGTATGCTATTCAGCCACTCCCCTTTGTATTTGAAATACTTAGGTCCGGCAATAGCACTTTTTACTCCAGTTAACTGTTTTGCCAGTGCGGTGAGTGACCAGGTTTCGCCGTTGTAGCGAACATGCTTATCGTCAACGACCTCGCACAGTTCTCCTGTATGATCGTTTCCGTTGCAGAAAAACTCGATCTGCTCACCGATATTGATACCGCACTTTGAGAATGTGAAGGGAGCCAAACGCTCCTGGTGCTGCTCGTTAATCTCCTGCGCCAGTGCTTCATCACGTTGCTCAGTGGCAGTTGCCTTCCACTTTTTCAGGCGATGACGGTAATTGTTAATCTCCGCAATGGCTTCCAGAATGGAGAATGCATCCTCCGGCGTCATGGCATAGAACTCACGGATACGACGCTTGCCGTCTACCTCTTCTGTGGAACGCAATTCCGGATTTAGCTTGTCCAAAATGGAATGAAGCTTTTTGTCCGAAAGCGCAGAGTCCACTTCGTATGTAGCATAGATGCGGAACGCAAATGGCACAGCACTGCTACGATTGAGTTCATCCAGCCGTTGCTTCACATCTGTGGCATATCCAATTTTCACATATTGAGGAAACGATGGATTTGTCAGGATATAAATTACGCCTTTACTCATTTGTTATCCACCTCGTTTTCATCAGAAGCACCATGGACGACTTCGATCTTTTCATTCTTCTTTATAAATCGTGCTCGTCTTTTCAACATGCGAATCAATTTCCATCGATCCCTACGCTTTGGCATTTTCCTATATATTTCCCGATAGTCTACCAGTGTCGGTATCCATCGGCCATTTTTTGTAATGCTGTTTCCGTCTAATAGATGCAAGAAAAAAGAGGCTTCGACCAACACAGAAATGGAATTGCTTACACCTGATCCAATATGATTATGTTGATATAGATTTCTGGGGCCTTGAAAGAAGCCCATAAGCATATACATGATTCCACGCTGTTCATTTCTATCTGAATCCGATTTTAAGTTGTTGATTGCAATCAATGGCGCCTTTTTGATCTCGCCAGTGTTTTTATCTGCATCATATGATAGTGCTTTGGTGACCAAATCGGAGCCATGTAGATCAAGTCCTGACTTTTTCTTCAAGCTAGTTTCCACTGCAATAAATGATTCGCGTGCTGCCGCTTCAAACTCTGACTTATATACCAATTCCTTGGCTCGCTCCAGTGATGGATGAAGATTAAATACATCGAAGAACCCTTTGATTTTATCCAGCGAATATGGCATCAAACTTCCGCAGCAAGGGCAGAAAATAAAATCACGGTAAGCAAAACCATATGTTCCGTTGTCAAACTCCTTGAGTTCTTTTTTTCTTGGAGGAAGCGCGCATCCGTTGGGACAAGAATACTTCTTACTTCGCAATCGTAGTCACCTCTCTGTTTTTGGGAGTATGCACGGGGGATTTCAATGCTTAAAACTCCTGTGCCAACGGCACCCAGTGATCATCAGCCATATCTTCAGCAAACTCGGTATTATTGATATAGAGCTGATTATCCTTATCCCGCACGAAGCCCCAATGCAGGTTATGCTTAGCGGCATAGGCCTTAAACGCATTGAACTTGTTCTCGATCTGACGGTCGATGTTCTTGTCCTGACCCCTGGCTTCGCCGCCCTTGGTTTCGATCACCCAGACAGTGCCGTCCTTCTTCATCACGATATAGTCGGCATAGAACAGCCACTGCTTCTGAATGCCGTCCACATAGACGATGGAGAAATACTGCTGTCCGGTATCGCCGTTCTTATACACCCATTCGATGTCCTGACGACCTTCGCAGTGCTGCTCAAACAGCATTTCGCAGGTGCTGCGGACAAGACTGGTGGCAAAACCGGAGGTGTACTCATGGTAAGCATTGGACAGGTATTCCACCTCACCCTTGACATTGGGATCGTAGCGGAAGAAGTCCTGCTCCGGGATGCGGAATGTACTCCGCTTGGGATTGCGCTCATAGCTCAACTGAACAGCCATCTGCGCCGTGACTTCCCGGAATTCCTCTTTCAGCTTGTGCTGGTTATTGATGACAAAAGCATAGAACTCCGCAGTTTCCAGTGCAATCAGCTTCCGGCCGGTGGCACCACCCTTACGGAACAGTCGTTCCAGAATGGTCTTGACCTTATTCTGGGCCATGCCGATGGAGCTCTTGATGGCATCGATACTGTGCATGAGCTGCATACCATGCTTGTGGGTATCGATGCGCTTATGGGTTGTGATGTAGCTGTGGCTGTCAGTCAGCGCAGATGTACGCACAAATTCGCCTTGCAAAGCCTGCCCATGAATCTCTGCACCAAAGATGTATCCGGCATCAGCCAGGAGCATCTGGTTCTGCTTCTTATCGCTGCCCAGATTGTACTTGGCAACCAGTGCTTCGTAGATCTTGATCAATACCTCGCGCTCACCCAGACCGTCGAAGTCCATATCCCGGATTTCTTTCTCCAGAGTAAATGTTTTACACTTATCCTTCAGGAACAGGCGGCGGGTTTCGTAGGCCTTATCAATGCTGGACAGCAGACCTGCCTTATACTTCTCGTCGAAGGTGTACACATAGCAGAAGTCCAGCAAATCGTCCTCGTAATGTCTCGCTTCGGGCATACGGCGGATGCGACCAATAGTCTGGATTTCAAAACCCTCGTTCATGCCTTCACGCAGCTTTACCAGGATCTTTGCGCGAGGACAGTCCCAGCCGGTGCTGATTGCCTGCTTCATCAGCAGGAACACCGGGGTGGCATCGTTTTCGGTCAGGTTGTCGGGCAGATCCCGCTTGTCCTCACTCATCCATTTGCTGACCATGCCATTGTCGTAGGTGTATCCCATGCTTTCCAGCTTGGATTCCACTGCAAGAATGGTTTCCGGCTGGCCATTGGGGAATTGAATCAGTACAAGAGGACGAATTGTTTTGCCCAGTTCTTTATACCGGGCAGCAATTGCCTTGCGCTTGGCATCAGCCAGATCCAACAGGCACTCATAATCGTTGGTGATCTCCATACCATCCACCAGTCCCTCGTTCACGTAGAGAGCCTTGGTGATCAAACCGGCATTGATGACATCCACTTCGTCAATTTCAAAATACTCATACCGCTTGTTCTCCACGGCAGTGGCACTGACACGGATGATATTCCTGGCGGAGAAAGCATCAATGATGGTCTTTGCCTTTGCGGTGTTATTGGAGTGTTCCTCATCGATGATGACGATGAATTCCGTTCCAGCCCGATGGGCTTCCGCAATGCGGTCAAAGAGATTCTTCCGCTCGCTGTCCCGGATGGCTGTATTGCCTTTCTTCGTCACCAGCTCCCAGTTAATGAAGGTGGTGCTTTCGGCATCGAAGCCATTCTGGAGAGCGTCGAACAGATTCTGGGTATAGCGGTGGGGAGCAAATTTTCGCATCTTCTGGCGGCTCTGTTCTTCCAGATCGCCCTTGCCGGGGCACAGCCAGATGAAGGCGGTACGGCTGTTGATCTTGGTCAGGTATTCTTCAATAAAATCGATCAGAATGATGGTCTTACCGGAGCCGGTGGGGGATTTCACGATCACGGTCTGCTTGGATCGGCTGTCCGTTACGATATCCAGCAGCTTGATGACGGCTTTCTCCTGAAAATCAAACAGATTGATGTTGATCCCGCTTACCATGTTTCGCCCACCTCCTTCAGTTCAAAGTTAAAGTAGTAATCGGGAATGGTGTGGATCTCCACACCGGCAAAGAGAGCATTCTGCTCCGTGGTGAACAGAACTTCTTTGGATGCATAGATGGCCTTTACGTCTTTGTATTCGTCCCAATGTGCCTGCAAATCATCGGCTTCCTCGTCGCTCATGACCATCAGATACTGGCTGCCGTCGATCTTGACGCCATGCTCCAACTGGATCATTTCTCGGATGTGTTCCAGGAGAGCATCGGAGAGATATTCATCGTCCTTGGAAACAAAATCGGTGCGGTAGTATTTGACATTGGCAGGAATGGGATCGGTGGCAGCATAACCCTGGACAACATTTCTGATTCTTGGGAAAGTAGTATTTTCACAGATTCCATTCTGATTGTTGGTACACATGATAAAAGTTCTGCTTCCACCATCACCGTTAAGATCTAAAACAGCGTGTCCGGTACTGCCGCTTCCTGCAAAGAAGTCAAGCACAATGGCATCTTTCTTTGGATTATAGTTGATGATTTGTTTCAGCATTTTGACTGGCTTTTTTCCGCTTCCGAAAGGCATTGCACCTTCGTGGCGAATATTGCCAAAATCAGCAGAGAAATCATAGGTTGTTTGAACTGAACCAGTAAAAACGGACAATAGACAAAACACCCCCTGATGTAGGATAATTACATCAGGGGGTGTCGTTATGTCTAAAAGGAAATATACGCAC
>JAGKTU010000071.1 GCA_021153265.1 Clostridia bacterium | reverse complement strand
AGCCGTGACGGATGAGGGTTTTCTGGGCGTAAAGTTTCATTAAGTCTGAAACAGATTGCAAATCGAAGCTTTTCTGCCCGCATTCCTCATCAGTCAAAAATCAAAGATTTTTGACAGCTTCCCCCCGGGGGAAGCCTTTGGGCGCTGCAGCGCCAGTACCGTAAACTACAATTTAACGCACCGCAGTTGTATAGAAAAACCTCCGGGGAATCTCCCCGGAGGTTTCGTAATATTATTTTGCGTACTCCACGGCCTTGGTCTCGCGGATGACATTGACCTTGATCTGACCGGGGTATTCCAGCTCGGCCTCGATCTTCTTGGCGATGTCCCGTGCCAGCAGGATCATGTTGTCCTCGGTGACCACCTCGGGATTGACCATGATGCGGACTTCGCGGCCGGCCTGAATGGCGAAGGCCTTGTCCACGCCGGGGTAGGAGCCGGTGAGCTCCTCCAGCTTCTGCAGACGGCGGATATAGTTCTCCACGTTCTCTCTCCGGGCGCCGGGACGGGCGGCGGAGATGGCATCGGCAGCCTGCACCAGCACCGCGATGACGGTCTTGGGCTCCACGTCGCCGTGGTGGGCTTCGATGGCGTTGATGACAACGGGATTTTCCTTGTACTTACGAGCCAGATCAGCGCCCAGCTGCACGTGGCTGCCCTCGACCTCGTGGTCGATGGCCTTGCCAAGGTCATGCAGCAGACCTGCTCTCTTTGCCAGAGTCACATCCACGCCCAGCTCGGCGGCCATGAGGCCGGCGATGTGGGAAACCTCCATGGAGTGGTTCAGAACGTTCTGACCGTAGGAGGTGCGGTACTTCTGACGGCCCAGGATCTTGATCAGCTCGGGGTTGAGACCGTGAACGCCGGTCTCATAGCAGGCGCGCTCGCCTTCCTCGCGGATGGTGCGGTCCACTTCCTTGCGGGCCTTCTCCACCATGTCCTCGATGCGGGTGGGATGGATACGGCCGTCGGCGATGAGCTTCTCCAGTGCCAGTCTTGCGATCTCCCGGCGAACGGGGTCGAAAGAGGACACGGTAATGGCCTCGGGGGTGTCGTCGATGATCAGATCGACGCCGGTGATGGTCTCGAGAGTCCGGATATTCCGGCCCTCGCGGCCGATGATACGGCCCTTCATCTCGTCGGTGGGCAGAGCCACCACGGAGACGGTGGTCTCGGCGGCGTGATCGGCGGCGCAGCGCTGGATGGCGGTGGCGATGATCTCGCGGCCCTTTTCCTCGGCCTCATCCTTCAGCTGCTGCTCGATCTCCTTGATCTTCATGGCTGCCTCATGGCGGACATCGTCCTCCACGGTCTTGAGCAGGTACTGACGGGCCTGCTCCTGAGTCAGCTCGGAGATCCTCTCCAGAGTCTGCATCTGCTGAGCCTTGATCTCCTCGGCCTGAGCCTGAGTCTCGGCTACCTTCTGCAGCTTCTTGGAGAGTTCTTCTTCCTTACGTTCGAATGCTTCGGTCTTCTTATCCAGTGCGGATTCTTTCTGCTCCAGGCGGCGCTCCTGCTTACTCAGCTCGGCGCGGCGCTCTTTGACTTCCTTGTCGTGCTCTGTGCGTGATTTATGGATCTCGTCCTTGGCCTCCAGAAGCATTTCCTTCTTGCGGTTCTCACCGCTGCGGATGGCTTCGTTGATCAGTCGGGTAGCTTCCAGCTCCGCGGAGCCGATTTCCCGCTCTGCGACCTTCTTGCGGTAAGCAATACCGAAAACAAAGCCCAGCAGGATGCCGACCAGAGTGCCAACGACGATCAAAATGATCGCTAAAGTATTACCCATAAACTTGCAGCACACCTCCTTCTAATAAAAATAGGCGTCGAAGGGGGCGGCGCATTGTCCCTATATGAAATTAAGCATGATAACCGCATAAAAAGCGGCAAAAATCATAACAAAAACCCAATCCGGGCACAAAAACGCTTGTCCCCCGGCGTACAGCCGGTTATCAATGAAACGCTGAAACCCCAAAGTAGGGCAGCGTACACCATACCGAATCTATTTTATCCGCCCCAGAGGGGAATGTCAAGCACAAATGCACAAAAATACCAACGATTTTCTGCCCCTTTCGTTGATAGAAACAAAATTTTAACCGAAAATCCGTCAAAATGCCAAACACAGCCAACCATAAATCCCACATTGACAACCCCCGCCCGCCATGCTAGAATAAATGGGCGATATGCGTGAGTTGACAGTTGACAGTGGAAAGTGGACAGTTATGGAGCAGACGGTAGAGAGAAAGAGCTTTTTGTTTGCTGTTCGGATCGTAAAGCTGTGCAAGCATCTGAATGCAGCCAAGAAAGAATTTGTCCTGTCTAAGCAGTTACTCCGTGCAGGAACAAGTATCGGAGCCAACATAGCCGAAGCAGAACAACTGTCAACTGAATACGCGGATGTGGTGGAATTGGTAGACTCATTGGATTTAGGTTCCAACGCGCGAGCGTGCAGGTTCGAGTCCTGTCATCCGCACCAATGAAAAAGACCGGCCATGGGGCCGGTCTTTTCCGTTAACAGGGGAGGAACAGGACTCGAACCCATCCAAATGCGGCGAGAGCGGGATCGAGCCGAACCAATATATTCGCCAAAGGCGAATATGCAAATCGGGTTCCGTAATCCGCACCATAAAAACCGGTAAGTTTCTGCAGGAGCTTACCCATTTTTGTTGAAATGGGATGCCTATGATGCTATAATAAAAAAGAATTACCAGATAAAGGAGGAAGTGCTATGTTATTCAGAAATGCGCATCCTGTGCGGCGGTATCTCTGCCTTCTTTTGGGAGTTGCCCTGCTGTTATGCGGCTGCGCCCGGGATGGATCTGCACCGAAAACAGAAGCCAATGACTCTCCCGGTACCACAACGCCCACACCACCGCAAGACCCTTTGGCGGCGGTGAAAAGTTGGCTGGAAGCAGACTTTTCTTTTGATATCTCTTCTGAGTATATGGAACTTGCGGCGTGTGGGATATCCCAGAAGATCAACCAAACCTCTGCGGCAGACGGAAGCTGGTCATTTTTCCTCCAGCGGAAAGTCTGGGATCACACCTTAGACTATGAACAGCAGACACTGGCGGAGTATTATTACCGCTATGAAGATACGAAATTAGTCTGCTACAGCAAAATCGATGACGGTCAGCCGCAACGAATGGAGTTAAGCGACCGGGAGCGCAAGGAATTGGAGAAAAGCAAAGGCGATATGGTAGGTGTGCCTGGTCTGTTGCCGGATTATTTGCAGGACATGTCTGTTTCCCAGACAGAGGATGCCGCCGTGTTCACCTTCCTGCTGCCGGTTGAGGATGTGCTGGCGGAAACCACGATTCTGTCCGTCTATATTCACAATGCGATGAGCCTGTCTTACCGGGATTCCCTGCCGGAAAACCTGATGGTGGTCTGCACATTGGAAGCAGACCCACAGACGTTCCAGCCCCGGTCCCTCTCTTACGACTTTTCCCAACTGAAACCCTATGTGCTGTCGGAAGGTACCCTGAGCGGCGAGTACGCACTGGATACCGATTGCATGACACTGGTCTATACCTTTGACTATGACCTTCCGGAAACCACCACGATCCCAAAATCGATGCTTCCGGAAGAAGCATGATCCATGGAAATCACGCCGAAAACGACGTACATTCCGTACGTCGTTTTTTACTGCTTCTTTAAGAATGTCGGAAGCCTCTTTACAAAATATTCACAATTATGTATAATGGCCGGGAATACATAGAAAACTTAGGAGCGATCCCTATGAGAGAATTTTTTGGCTTCGGCGGCTATCAGCGCACGCCGGAGGGCTATCTTTCCTGGCAGCATCTGACCTTTGTCACCACTTTGATGGTGATCATGACCGTGCTGGCCGTCACCCTCGGCCGCCGCAACCGCTCCAAGAGCCTTGAGAAGAAAAATCGGGTGATGATCTGGGCGGCGATCCTCATCGACGGCATCGAGCTGTTCAAAATCGTCATGATGTGCTTCACCACCGGCGACTCCATGCACTGGCTGCGGAATCTGCCCCTGTTCCTGTGCAGCATCCAGCTCATCACCATTCCGCTGGCGGCCTTCTCCCGTGGCCGGGTGCAGGAAGCGGCGCTGGATTTTGTGTGCATTTTTGGCCTTTTGGGTGCGGTGCTGGGTACCTACGGCGCAGGCCAGAACTACGCCTGCTATCCGGTCATCTCCCTTGACAATGTGGCCTCCGGCCTGACCCATTCCATTTCCGGTTTTGCTGCCCTGTACATCCTGATCTCCGGCATGGCCAGCATGAAAAAGAAGAATATCCCCATCACCTTCGCTATTTTGCTGTTCTTCTGCGTGGCGGCTTACACCGCCAATGTCTGCCTGGACTATAACTATATGTTCCTGATGGCAGGCGACGGCACTCCCTATGACATCCTCTTCAACTTAGTGGGCGGCCATAAGGTCATCTATCCGCTGAGCGTTGTGGGACTGTTCCTGGTGTACATTGTGGTCTACCAGCTGGGCTACCATCTGGCCACCGGAAAAAAGACTGCCAAGCAGGAGGAAATGGCATGAAGGATAACAAATCCCTCTGGCAGGCGGTGAAATTCACCCTGTTTTCCATTTCCGCAGGTGCCATTCAGGTGGGTTCCTTTGCGATTCTGGAGATCTTCATCCAGGATTACTGGATCCCCTATCTGGTATCGCTGACGCTTTCGATCCTGTGGAACTTCACCCTGAACCGCAAGTATACCTTCAAGTCCGCCGCCAATGTGCCGGTGGCTATGGCGAAGGTCTTCGGCTTCTATCTGCTGTTCACGCCGGTGTCCACCTATCTGGGCAATCTGGCAGAGAAGCAGGGCTGCCATGATTTTCTGATTCTGGCGGTGACCATGCTGTCCAATTTCGTATTGGAATTTCTGTTCTGCAAGTTTGTGGTCTACCGCGGCAGCGAGGATACGATCTAAAATGACAGGAAGCACCTTTGGTGCTTCCTGTTTTTCTTGCATATTTTCCCGAATGGTGCTATAGTATGGAATAATCCCAAAGAAAGGAGCCCTGTTATGTACTACGGTTCACCTTTTTACATAGCGTCCCTGGTTGCGCTGCCGATTCTGGCAGGACTGATCTATGCGGTGCTTCGCCGCCGCGGCAAGAAGACCCAGCGCACCGTGGTGCTGATCTTGATGATCCTGAACACGGCTCAGCATTTCCTAAAACCCCTGATCTACCCCCAATACTGGGGTACGGGCTTTTCTTCCATCGTATCGGCCTACAATATGTGCGCGGTGCTGATCATTTTCTCTCCGTTTGTGCTGCTTTGGGGCGGAAAGTTCTTCAAAAACTTCGTATTTTTTGTGGGCAGCGTGGCAGGTATCGCCGCCGTCGCTCTGCCCTTCTGGTATATCGGCATGGATGTGTCGGAACTGGGCTGGGATTACGCCAGATTCTACATCTGCCATGCCCTGCTGTTTATCACGTCCTTGCAGCCCCTGCTGTTGGGACTTCACCGTCCCCGGTGGCATGAATTCTGGCAGGTGGGACTGGGATTCTTCCTTGCCTTGGGTGTGATCCTTCTGAATGACATGATTTTCATCCGTCTGGGGCTGTACCCCGGCACGGATTCCGCCGACATTTACGGCTCGCTGCTGAAAATGAACCCCTGCGGTGTCATGGCACCCCCCGCGGGACTGCATTGGGTAGCAGATATCGTCAAGGTGTTCACGCCGGATATCTTCTGGGGCATCCCGTTTTTGTGGTATGCCATCCCGTTGTATCTGGGTGTCAGCCTCATTGCCTTGGTGCTGTTCCTGCTGGCAGACCGCACCGGTTTGCGGAGCAAGCGGATGAAAAAAATCCACCGCTGAACCAATAAAAAAGCTGCGTACAGAAAGTACGCAGCTTTTTTGTATACAGGTTACTTCTTCTGGGTGAAGGTCTTGATGGCGAACAGGGTGCCGATCATCATGGCGATGGCGATGGGCAGCACGATGATCCAGTTCTGGATGAAACCAGCCAGAATGTAGGCCACGGTGGATACACCGGCCACGGTCAGGGCGTAGGGCAGCTGGGTGGAAACATGGTTGACATGGTTGCACTGAGCGCCGGCGGAGGCCATGATGGTGGTGTCGGAGATGGGGGAGCAGTGGTCGCCGCAGACAGCGCCTGCCAGACAGGCGGACATGGAGATGATCAGGATCTCGCCTGCGCCTGCGAACACGGTGATGACGATGGGCAGCAGGATGCCAAAGGTACCCCAGGAAGTGCCGGTGGCGAAGGCCAGACCGAAGGCGATCAGGAAGATGACGGCAGGCAGGAAGGCAGCCAGCGTCTCGGCAGCGCCGCCGATGGCGGTCTTGACGAAGATGTCAGCGCCCAGCATGCCGCGGGTGATGCCGCCCAGAGTCCATGCGAAGACCAGAATGATGATGGCGGGAACCATGGCGCAGAAGCCCTTGGGGATGGCGTCCATAGCGGTCTTGAAGGTGATGACCCGACGGGCGATGAGGTACAGAACCGTTGCGACCACGGCGATCAGCGCACCCCAGGACAGGCCGGCGGAGGCATCGGAGTTGGCGAAGGCGGTGGCGATGTTCATGTAAGCGCCGCTCTCGGCATCGAAGAAGCCGCCGGTGTAGATCATGCCGATGATGCAGGAAGCGATCAGAGCCAGCACGGGCAGCACCAGATCGATGACCTTGCCCTTGGAGGAAACTTCCTCGTCGATGCTCTCAGCCCGGTCGCCTGCAGAGAACAGGTCGCCATTCATGGCGTTTTCCTCGTGGCGGCGCATGGGGCCGTAGTCCAGCTTCATGACAGCCAGCGTGATCACCATGACGATGGTCAGCAGGGAGTAGAAGTTGTAGGGGATGGCCCGGATGAAATAGCTCAGACCGTTCTCCTCGCCCACCACGGAAGTAACCGCGGCAGCCCAGGAGGAGATGGGCGCGATCATGCAGATGGGAGCGGCGGTGGCGTCGATGATGTAGGAGAACTTTGCCCGGGAGATCTTATGTCCGTCGGTGACGGGGCGCATGACGCTGCCCACAGTCAGGCAGTTGAAGTAGTCGTCGATGAAGATCAGAACGCCCAGAGCGAAGGTAGCCAGCTGTGCGCCTACCCGGGTCTTGACGTGCTGCTGCGCCCAGCGGCCGAAGGCAGCGGAGCCGCCGGCGGCATTGACCAGAGCCACCATGATGCCCAGCAGCACCAGGAAGATCAGGATACCGGCATTCCAGCTGTCGCCCACATTGGCGATGAGGCCGTCATTGACGATGGCATCCACCGCGCCGATGATGTTAAAGTTGGAATACAGCAGTGCGCCGGCCAGAACGCCGATGAACAGGGAGCTGTAAACTTCCTTGGTCACCAGAGCCAGAACGATGGCGATGATGGGGGGTGCCAGTGCCAGCACGGTGCTGTAGTATTGGCTGTCGGCGGGCTCTTCACCCACGCCGGAGCCGCTGCACAGGCCGCAGGTAGCCGCGTCTACCATGCCGGTGCCGTCACAGTCGCCGCACTTTAAGTTGTGCTGACCGGGCAGAACGAAGGCCAGAATGGCAAAGACTGCCAGCAGCACGATGACCACGGCGAGCTTGCGGATCATACTCTTACTCATATTTTCTCTTTCCTTTCCAAAATAGAAAAATTGCCGCGGAGATACACCGCGGCAATCAAAGACACAAAACCGGCGGTAGCTCTCCACATAAAGTGACAGTCCGGGACATGTTCTGCAACGGACCAACCCATTTTTGGCGGAAACCGCAAATGGATTTCGGCGGGCAGCCCTTTCGCCGGTGCGTTTCCGCGCATTTCTCCGGCTACTGATGCATTCCGCACCTCTACGCTTTGAGGTGCATTATAGCCCAGCGCATCCGGCTTGTCAAGAGGTTTTGTACAATTGTATTCGTGTATTTTGATAAAATTGTAAAAAAAACCTTGCCTTTTGCGGATAACGCCCCATTGTAGGGGAGGATCACTGACCTTCCCCTACATATTTGCTGCCGCCAAAGCATAGATTGTCCCAAAGGGGTGACGTAAATGCGCAAACGGGATTTGATTCTATTGGTGGCGGCGCTGGCGGCGGCGGTGACGGTGGCGGTGAGCGTGTTCCATGGCAGCGCCCTGCCCACGGGCGCCTGGGGCTTGAGTTTTCGGCAGGAGGGCGCGCCGCCCTTGGGCAGTGCCGGGGTGGACGAACTGAAAGCCTACCGGGCGGTATATTTAGGGGACACCGCCGAAAAGGTGATCTATCTGACCTTCGATGCCGGCTATGAAAACGGCTCCACCGAGAAAATTCTGGACGTGCTGAAAAAGCACAACGCCCCGGCGGCTTTCTTTCTTGTGGGCAATTATATCTCCACCCAACCCGATTTGGTGCGGCGCATGGCGGCGGAGGGGCATATCGTGGGCAATCACACCATGCACCACTACGACATGAGTCAATTAAGCGACCGCGTCGCCTTTGAAAAAGAACTGACGGACTTGGAAAAACTCTATCAAGACACCGTCGGCCAGCCTATGCCCAAATTCTACCGCCCCCCGCAGGGTATCTACAGCCGGGAAAACTTAGCCATGGCATCGGAAATGGGCTACACCACCGTGTTCTGGAGCCTTGCCTATGTGGACTGGAACAACGATGCCCAGCCTACGAAAGAGCAGGCTTTTTCCAAGCTCCTGCCCCGGACGCATCCGGGCGCCATCGTGCTCCTCCACTCCACCTCTCAGACCAACGCGGAGATTTTAGACGAGCTTCTGGCCAAGTGGGAAGCGGAGGGCTACCGCTTCGCGCCCTTGACGGAACTGAAACTTTCATAAAAAGTTCACACTTCGGCACATAATTTCTTCACAATTGGCGTTTATATTACAGGTACAACGTTTCTGTTTCATATTTCTCTCTTCGTGCAACCCCCGGGACGAGTTTTCGCCCCGGGGGTTGTATGTTTGTACAGCATCC
The DNA here is from genome assembly GCA_021153265.1 of Clostridia bacterium. Lineage (GTDB taxonomy): Bacteria > Bacillota > Clostridia > Oscillospirales > Oscillospiraceae > Faecousia. Next base: position 4,815 of record JAGKTU010000071.1, on the reverse strand, counting down.
ACGTAATACATATTTCCCTCCAAAAGGGGAAAACTCTTCCGAAGAGGTGAAGAACGCATGATCTTATCCTATGTTCGGACGATCATTCTGTATCTGGCGCTGATCATCAGCGTCCGGCTCATGGGCAAGCGGCAGGTAGGCCAGATGGAGCCGTCGGAATTCGTGGTGACCATGCTGGTGGCGAATTTGGCATCCATCCCCATGCAGGACGAGGGAATCCCCCTGTTTTCCGGCCTTGTTCCCATCCTGACGGTGCTGGGAGTGGAGCTGGTGCTGGCAGGACTGACTTTGAAAAGCATATTCGTGCGGCGGCTTCTGTGTGGAAAACCGGTGATATTGATTGAAAACGGAAACATTCTGCAAAGTAACCTCCGAAAGACCCGGGTCACCATGGATGAACTGGCGGGTCACCTCCGGGAGAAGGATGTTCTGGACATATCCAGCGTCCAGTTTGCCATTCTGGAGACCAACGGCAACCTCTCCGTCTTCCCCTACCCCAAGGAGCGGCCTGCCACCGCCGCCGAAGCCGGGATTCAGACGAAAAAGCAGTATATGCCCATCACCATCATCGAGGACGGCTATGTGTCCAAGGAAAATCTGCAGGAGGCAGGCAAGGATGCCGCTTGGCTGGACCGGGTTCTGGCCCAGCGGAAGACCAGCCGGAAGGAAACCTTGCTGCTGACCGTGGATAAGAGCGACCACATTATGTGGATACCGAGGGGGGATGGGGCATGAAAAGAAGCTGGCTCGGACTTGGGATACTGGCAGCGCTGCTGGTTTTGGGCTTTTGGGTGCAGCATTACAGCCAATCGCTTCACAAACCCGTGGTGGATGCGCTGAAAAAAGCCCAGACCGCCGCCGCGGAAGAGGACTGGGAGCAGACGGAAAAACTGGTGAAGCAAGCCGAAAAGCATTGGCACAGCGCCATGAATATCCGTTCGGCGGTCTGCGACCACGATTATCTGGAGCAGATCAACGAGGGCTTTGCTTCGCTGAAGGTCTGGCGGCATGCGAAAGACCCGGCAGCCACGGCGGCGCTCTGCGCGGAGCTGGTCAGCCGCATCGAGGCTCTGGAGGAGGCCCAAAAACTCAGTCTGCGCAATGTGCTGTAATACAGTCGCAGGGGAGGGTCAAGACCCCCTACTATATATTATAGAATGGAGAAAGCCCACCGGGACACCGGTGGGCTTGACTCGTTATGGGAAAAATTACACCATTGCAGCGGTGATGATGGCCATCTTGTAGACCTCGTCGGCGTTGCAGCCGCGGGACAGGTCATTGATGGGAGCAGCCAGACCCTGCAGGATGGGGCCGTAGGCCTCGAAGCCACCCAGACGCTGGGCGATCTTGTAGCCGATGTTGCCGGCCTCGATGGTGGGGAAGATGAAGGTATTGGCGTAGCCTGCCACGGGGGAGCCGGGGAACTTCAGCTGGCCGACCTCGGGAGCAACGGCTGCGTCGAACTGCATCTCGCCGTCGATCAGCAGATCGGGAGCCATTTCCTTGGCGACCTTGGTAGCCTCGTTGGACAGCTTGACGGTGCCGCCCTTGCCGGAGCCGTTGGTGGAGAAGCTCAGCATAGCGACCTTGGGATCGATGCCGAAAACCTTGGCGGTGTTGGCGGTCTCGATGGCCACCTCAGCCAGCTTCTGGGCAGCGGAAATGGTCACATTGCCGTCCTTATCGACGGAATCCTCGTAGCTCAGGTTGATGGCGCAGTCGCCCATAGCCAGCTTCTCTTCGCCGCGGACCATGATGAAGCAGGAAGAAACCAGATGAGCGCCCTTCTTGGTCTTGACCAGCTGCAGAGCGGGACGGACGGTGTCAGCGGTGGAGTAAGTAGCGCCGCCCAGCAGGGAATCGGCATAGCCCATCTTGACCAGCATGGTGCCGAAGTAGTTGCCCTTGGACAGAGCCTTCTTGCAGTCCTCAGCGGACATCTTGCCCTTGCGCAGCTCCACCATCTTTTCGACCATGGCGTCCATGCCTTCGTAGGTCAGGGGATCCAGGATCTCCACACCCTCGATGTTGAAGCCGCCCTTGGCAGCGTTGGCCTTGACTTCCTCAACGTTACCCACCAGGATGGGGGTCAGGAAGCCGCCCTCAACCAGACGTGCGGTAGCTTCCAGGATACGGGCGTCGTGGCCCTCGGTGAACACGATCTTCCGGGGATTTGCCTTCAGAGTTTCGATCATAGCATTGAACATGGGAATCATCCTCCATATTTCGGGTTTTTACCCGTTATTTTACAGCCTAATTATACATCAACCCCTTCGCATCCGCAACCCTTTTCCCGGATTTTTTCAGAGCAGAAAGTTCATGGGCTTTCCTCTTTACTTTGCTGTCCATTTGGGGTAAAATAGGGAGCAAAGGAGGGATTATCATGTTTGACGATCCTCAGAAGAATCTGAGCCAGCTCCAGAAGGAGCTTCTGGACAAGGAAGATGCCAACAAATGGCTGGATGACGAGCTGGCGGAAACCCGCCGTCTGCTGGACGGCGATGAGACTGCACCTGCTGTTTCCGAACCGGAGACGGTGCGCAATTTCGCCAACGGCTACGGCGTGGATGACTACGAAGATGAGATCGAAGAAACGCCCGAAAATGAGCTGTCCCATAAGCGCACCATCCGCAATCTGGTGGTTGTGGCACTGATCGAGTTGGCAGGCATTCTGGGCGTTCTGGGCTACTGGTTTATCCGGCTGCTGTGATGAAAGAAAGAGAACGGACTGTGGTGGGCCGCTTTGCCCCCACGCCCTCGGGACGGATGCACCTGGGCAACGTCTTCGCCGCGCTGATGGCATGGGCATCCGCCCGGAGTCAGGGCGGCGAAATGGTTCTGCGGATGGAGGATCTGGACACCCAGCGCACATCCCGGGAATTTGCGGAAATTCTGCGGCAGGACTTATCCTGGCTGGGGCTGGACTATGACCGGGAGACTGCCCCCCAGAGCCAAAGAAGCGAAGTCTATACCCGATATTTTGAGAAATTACGGCGCCTCGACCTGCTCTACCCCTGCTACTGCACCCGGAGCCAGCTCCACGGGGTCAACGCCCCCCATCTGTCCGACGGTACATACGTCTACCCCGGCACCTGCCGGCACTTGACGGAGGAACAGCGAAATTCGATGAACCGCACCCCTTCCTGGCGTGTCATCGTGCCGGATAAGACTTGGGAGATCACCGACCTGTGCCAGGGGGATTACCGGCTGAACCTCTTTTCCGAGTGCGGCGACATGGTGGTGCGCCGGGCAGACGGCGTTTACGTCTATCAGCTGGCGGTGACGGTGGATGACGGCGAAGCCGGGGTCACTGAAGTGGTTCGGGGCATGGATCTATTAAGTTCCGCCCCCCGGCAGATGTATCTGCAGGAGCTGCTGGGTTTTAACCATCCCACCTATGCCCATGTTCCTATGCTCCTCGCCCCCGACGGGCGGCGGCTGAGCAAACGGGACAAGGATCTGGACTTGGGGGAGCTGCGCAAGCATGTTTCCCCGGAAATGCTCATCGGCACACTGGCTCACAGCGCCGGGATCATCGACCAGCCCGTAAGTCTGTCCGCAAGAGAATTGGCACAGGAGTTTAGCTGGGAAAAGGTTCGGGGCGAGAGCATCTATCTGGATGCCGCCGCGCTGACCGGGGGATAAATGGTGGTTGCTTTTTCCGCTTATCTGTAATATAATACAAACACCATAAATATAAGGAGGGTGCTATATGTCGAAAAAGCCAGTATTAGTGGTCATGGCAGCCGGCATGGGCAGCCGCTACGGCGGTCTGAAGCAGATCGATCCTGTGGGAAGCCACGGCGAGGCCATTTTGGACTATTCCGTGTACGATGCGCATGAGGCCGGTTTTGAGACCGTTGTCATTATTATTAAGGAAGCCATCCGCAAGGATTTCATGGAGACCGTGGGCGCACGGCTTGCCAAGGCTCCCGTGGAGATCCGCTATGCCTATCAGGAGCTGAATATGCTGCCCGAGGGTTACAGTGTTCCTGCCGAGCGCACCAAGCCCTGGGGTACCTGCCATGCGGTGCTGTGCGCCAAGGATGCAATCGACGGCGCGCCCTTTGCGGTGATCAACGCCGACGATTACTACGGCAAGAGCGCATTCCGCACCATCTATCAGGCGCTGGAAAATGCCAAGGACGGCGAGAAGTTTGATTACTGCATGATCGGCTACGAGCTGTGCAAGACCGTATCCGACCACGGCACGGTTGCCCGTGGTGTCTGCGAAATGGACGATAAGGGCTATCTGCAAAAGGTTGTGGAGCGCACCAAGATCGCAAAATTTGAAGACGGCATCCGCTTTACCGAGGATGACGGCGCAAGCTGGACCGATCTGACTCCCGACACACTGGTTTCCATGAATATGTGGGGCTTCACCCCCAGTTTCCTGGAGGAACTGGCTGCCGGTTTCCCGGCATTTTTGGACAAGGCGCTGGTTGAGAATCCTGCCAAGGGCGAGTATTTCCTGCCTTTCGTGGTGGAGGCTCTGCTGCGCAGCGGCAAGGCCAGCGTGAAGGTGCTGCCTTCTCAGGATCAGTGGTTCGGCGTGACCTATGCCGCGGACAAGCCTCTGGTGGTAGCTGCCCTGCGGAAAAAGGCCGAAGACGGCCTGTACCCCGACGGTCTTTGGGGTTAAGTTTATAAAAAAACGTCCCGGCGACTATTCGCCGGGACGCTTTGCGTTTTAGGAAGGTACAGGGGAGATAAATAGTAGTTTAGCGGCGCAGCCCAAAGCCTTCCCCTGGGGGAAGGTGGCACGGCGTGAGCCGTGACGGATGAGGGTTTTTCTGTGCGTAAAGTTTCATTAAG